>JANMQK010000189.1:0-6164 GCA_031370485.1 Acidobacteriota bacterium
CTGGGGATCCTGGAGCGACCGGAGCAACGGGTCAAGGAGCCGGAACAGTTCCGGGTCATGCTCCACAACGACGACTACACGACGATGGAGTTCGTGCTGGAGATCCTGGAGCAGGTGTTCCAGAAGAGCCCCGCCGAGGCGTACCGCGTCATGATGAAGGTCCACCTCGAGGGGCACGGCGTCGCCGGGACCTATCCGCACGAGGTGGCCGAGACCAAGGTCCACACGGTCCATGAGCTGGCGCGGCAGAACGGCTTTCCGCTGCGGGCAAGCCTCGAGGAGGCGTGAAGCGACGATGACGTTTAGCCCTTCCGTGGAACGGGTCCTGTCGATCGCCTTCCGCGAGGCGGTGTCGCGGCGGCACACCCACCTGACGCTCGAGCACCTGCTGTTCGTCCTAGCCCACGATCCGGAGGGTGAGAAGATCCTGACCGCCTGCGGCGCCGACCTGCCGGCGCTCAGCCAGGCGCTCGCGAAATACCTCGATACCTCGGTCGAGACCTTCCCGCCGAACCGCGAGAGCGAGCCGCAGCAGACGCTGGCCTTCCGGCGGGCGCTGCAGATCGCCGTGCTGCACGTCCAGAGCGCGGGCCGGTCCGAGGTGCGCGAAGGAGACCTGTTCGCCGCCATCCTGCAGCAGCCGCGCACCAAGGCGGCGCAACTCCTGGCGGCGCAGGGAATCACCCGGCTGGATGTCCTGAACTATATCTCCCACGGCATCGGCAAGGTGCCGCTCGGCCCGTCCGTGGGGCCGCAGGGCGGCGAGGGGGAGCCGGGAGCGGCCGGCGGCGTGGGGATGGAAGGCGCGGGGCGGGCGCGCGATCCGCTTGGCGCCTACACGCTCAACCTGACGGAGGAAGCCCGGGCCGGGAGGCTCGACCCGCTCATCGGCCGGACGTCCGAGCTGCGGCGGACGATGGAGATCCTCTGCCGCCGCCGGAAGAACAACCCGGTGTTCGTCGGCGAGGCGGGGGTCGGTAAGACCGCTCTGGCCGAGGGTCTCGCCTTGAGGCTCATCGGTAGCGAGGCGGAGCCGGTGCCTGCCCTGCTCGACGGGGCGGAGATCTTCTCCCTCGACACGGGGGCCCTGCTGGCCGGGACGCGCTACCGCGGCGATTTCGAGGAACGGCTCAAGGCGGTCCTCGCGGCCCTCGAAAGGCGGACCAGGCCGATCCTGTTCATCGACGAGATCCACTCGACCGTCGGCGCGGGCGCCACCACCGGCGGCACCCTCGACCTGGCGACGCTCATCAAGCCGGTCCTGACCGCCGGGCGGCTCCGGGTCATCGGGTCGACGACCTTCGAGGACTTCAAGCAGATCGAGCGAGACCGAGCCATGGCGCGCCGCCTGCAGAAGGTCGTCGTCGAGGAGCCGTCGGTCGAGGAGACGGTGCAGATCCTCAAGGGACTGCGGGGGCGCTACCAGGACCACCATCAGGTCGTCTACACCGACGCGGCGCTCGAGGCGGCCGCCCGGCTCGCCAAGAGGCACCTGCGCGATCACCGCCTGCCGGACACGGCGATTGACCTCATCGACGAGGCGGGAGCGTCGCTGCGGCTCAAGGAGGGCACGGTGCCCCAGGACAAGACGGCCGGAGAGCCGCCGGCCGCACCGCCGCTCGTCGTGGACGCCGACGCCATCGAGGCGGTCGTCGCCCGCATGGCGCACATCCCCGAGAGCCAGGCCTCGGTCAACGACCGGGCGCGGCTTCGGAGGCTCGAAGAGTCGCTGCGGCGCGTCGTGTTCGGGCAGGAGGACGCGGTCCACCAGGTGGCGGGCGCGATCAAGCGCTCGCGCGCGGGACAGGGTACGCCGGAGCGGCCGGCCGGCTGCTTCCTGTTCACGGGTCCGACGGGTGTCGGGAAGACCGAGCTGGCGAAGCAGCTGGCGCTTCACCTCGGCAACGAGTTCATCCGCTTCGACATGAGCGAGTACATGGAAAAGCACACCGTGGCGCGGCTCATCGGCGCCCCGCCGGGGTACGTGGGCTTCGACCAGGGGGGGCTGCTGGTCGACGCCGTCCGCAAGCACCCCTACAGCGTCGTGCTGCTCGACGAGATCGAGAAGGCGCACCCCGACATCTTCAACGTCCTGCTTCAAGTGATGGACCACGCGACGCTGACCGACAACACGGGGCGCAAGGCCGACTTCACGCAGTCGGTGGTCATCATGACGTCCAACGCGGGGAGCCGCGAGATGAGCGAGGCCGCCATCGGTTTCGCGCCGGAGGAGGGGAAGGCGGCCGAGGGCGCGCGCGAGAGAATCGCGAGGGTCCGTTCGAAGAAGGCCATCGAGAAGCTGTTCAGTCCCGAGTTCCGGAACCGGCTCGACGCCGTCGTCCCGTTCAAGCCGCTCAGCCTCGACGTGATGGAGTCGATCGTCGAGAAGTTCATCCTGCAGCTTGAATCACAGCTCACCGAGCGGCGGGTCGCGATCACGCTCGAGCCGGAGGCCAGGGCCTGGCTCGCGAAGAAGGGATACGACCCCGTCTACGGCGCCCGGCCGCTCGGCCGGGTGATCCAGACGGTCGTGCGGGATCCCCTGACCGACGAGATCCTCTTCGGCCGGCTGGAGCGTGGGGGGACCGTACGCATCGGCCTGCGCGACGGGGCCCTCGACTTCAGCTTCGAACCCGCCCTGACCGTTCCCGCCTGAGTACCACCCGGTTCAACGCCCGTCGTCCGCGCTTTCTCGCGTCTGGATCTGGCGGGAGGGGACCGGGGCGGCCGGGAATATCTAGCCGACGGTGCCACCGCGCTCGAGGAGGAGGATCACGAGGAGGTCGTTGCGGCCGTCGGCCGCCAGGGCCAGCGGCGTGAAACCGCTCTTGTCTTTGGCGTTGACCTCGGCGCCGCGGTCGAGAAGCGTCTCGGCGACGGCGATGTGGCGGTTGGCGGCCGCGGCGTGCAGCGGGGTGATCTCGCGGCCGAAGCGCTCGTTTTTCGATCGGGCGTTCACGTCGGCGCCGCCATCGAGGAGGATCTCCGCGATCTCCTTCCGCCCGAAAAAGGCGGCCAGGTGCAGCGCGGTCCAGCCGTCATGGCTGTAGGCGTTGATCGCTGACGGGTCGCGCGCGAGAATTTCCTGCGTCCGTTCCGCCATCCCGAGGGCGGCGGACTCGAAGAGGCTCACCTCGGGGGACTTCTCGAGGAGGATCGCGAGCAGGTCCTGCCGTCCGCCGTAGGCGGCGACCAGCACGGGAGAATCGCCGCTGTCGCTGCGGGCGTTGACGAGCGACGGGTTGCTTTCGAGAAGCGTCGCGACCTTCCCCGCGTCTCCCAGCCTCAGTGCCCTGAAAATCTCGGCCTCGGACTCCATACGCATCTCCTCTCGACGGCGCACAGCCTAACCGCCCTTCACGTCCGCCGTCAAGGAGGACCGGTACGAGGATTGTCTCAGCGGGGGAGGACGGTGGCCTGTGCGGGGCGAGGAGCAGCCTTTCCCGGTGGTGCGGCCCGCGCCGTCAGGGAGCCTGAGTCGAGGAGGGGCAGGGGATTCACCGCGCGGCCGTCGCGGCGCACCTCGAAATGAAGATGGGTGCCGCGGGCGTTGCCGGTCCGTCCGACACGGGCGATTTCCTGGCCCTGCCGGACCGTCTGTCCCGGCTTGACGAGAATACAGTCGGCGTGGGCGTAGAGGGTCGACAGGCCGTGGCCATGGTCGATGACGATCACGCGGCCGTACTGGCGCTCCGATCGGGCCTCGACCACCGTGCCGGTAGCTGCGGCCAGAATCCGATCCCCCATGTCGCCGTCGATGTCGATGCCTGCGTGAAGCGCCTCCCGGCCCCGCGCCCCGAACCCCGAGGTGATCGCACCGCGCAGCGGCCACGCGAGCCCGGGCGCCGAGGGCGCGGCCGGGGTCAGCGGACGGGACACTCCGGGTATCCGTATGGCGGTCCCCTCCGGAATCGTCGTCGGGTCGGTGATGCGGTTCGCCCGCATCAGGTCCGCCAGTGGAACGCGGTAGGCCCGGGCAAGTGAATAGAGGGTCATGCCACGCTCCAGCCGGTGGTACACGGGGCTGGCCGTCGCGACCCCGGGAGCCTTCCGCGCCACGCGGCGCGCTGCCGGCCGGCTGGGAAGAACGGTCCCCTCGGCGAGATCCTCGGCGACGACGGCGGGCTCTTCCCCCAGTGTCGTGACCGGGTCCCCCCCCTGCGGCACCGGCGACTGAATCGGCGCGGCGGATCGGACCGCCGGCTCCGCGCGAGGAGGCGCGGTCGCAGGCCGGTAGGCAGCCCTTCCGCCGCACCCCGATGACGAAAACGCAACCGTCCCGAGGAGGATGAGGAGGGGGAATGGGATGAGTCGAGCAGGACCGGCTCGGGCTCGCATCATCTTTAATATTGTTCGAAACGGGGTCCGCCGTCCACTCCCCCCCCTCCGCCGCTTGACGATTTCGAATCGGCGGGCATATAAAGAGAGGGTAAATCCAAGCTAGGCGGTAGAGCATGAAGGGCAGGTTCCGGTTCCTCCGGCAGGATGCCGCGGCGCTCGCCGTTTTCGCCCTCCTCTCGGGCGAGGCCGCCGCCCAAACGATAAGGTCGTTCCAGATCCAGCCGCCGGCGCCGACGACCGGCGATCGGGTGACGCTGCGGGCGGTCGTGGCCTTCCCCGAGGACTGCGGATGGCAGGCCAGCGGAGGGATTGGCTTCGGGACGCAGGAGGAGATGGGCGAAATTCCCGGATGGGGGCTTGATCTGCTCGTCTCCCGGGCGTCCGGGTCCTGCAAGCCGGTCCCGGTCCAGATCCCGGTTGAACTGGATCTCGGCAACCTCCCCGTCGCCGCGGGCCCCGGCATCCTGCGGCTTCTTGTTGACAGCCTGTACATCGAAAAGCGCGCCTTCCAGATGACCGTGGCCGCGGGACCGGCGCCGGGCTGGGCCCAGCCTGCGGCCCACGGGGGGTTCGAGCGGCTGACCCGGACGATGGGCGTGACCTTCGATCCCGAGGGGCAGCTCATCAGCGACGTCCTCAACCACGCGATGATCGTGATCGACCCGCGTGACGGAGCGGGCCTCAGGGCGTTCGAATCTCCCGCGAGCGGCGACGTCCGCGGGCTGGCCTTCGACGGCACGTTCCTCTACGCCTCCGTTCTCGACCGTTTCGGACCGAATATCTACCGCCTCGACCTGCAGGGAGGGATCCTGGACGGCTTCCCGAGCCCGGTCGTCAGCGGGAATGTCCGCCCCCTCGAGAGTCTCGCCGTGCGCGGAGGTGTGCTCTACGGCACCTACGACACCCCGCCGCTGCTTTTCGCCATCGACCCTGTAAGCCATCGCAAACTCTGGGAGCGCGCGCTGCCGTCGCGAATCTACGGGCTCGACACGATCCCCGAGGGGCTGCTGGGGTCGGACGCCGAGGGCGCGATCTACCTGATCGAGGCCTCGCCCACGGGGACCGACCTGCTGCTCGGCGACTCCGTTGACGTCGGCATTCCAGGATTCCCCGACATCAGCGCCCTCGCCTACGACGGGCAGGGCATCGTCGCCTGGGATCGCAGCCTCAGCATCGCGCGGTCGCTCCGCACGCTGGCCCTCTGGTGGGCGCTCGACGGTTCGCTGCGCAGCTACGTTCCTGAGGGAGGCCGGGACGTCGACGTGATCCGCGGCGACGTCGGGAACATCGGTTTCGAGGGCTCGTTCATCGGCCTGGGTCCGACCGAGTGCCTGGTTGCCGACGGCCCCGGCGGTGTCGTCGACAATGAAGACAGGCCGCCGGAGGGGCGGGCCTTTTTCTACCTGGCGCGCTTCCGCACCGTGTCGGCGCTGGACACCTCCTACGGCCGTTCCTTTCCTCATTCCCTCCGCCGCGTCGATGAGTACGACGCCTGCCCCTGACGCTCGGGCCTTTCGTCCGCACCCGAACTCCCCGGCGTTGTGCCGGCCCCGCCCCTGACGTATCCTGTCGCCCGTCAGGGGGGCGGTGATGGCCGACAAGTACCTGCGCGATCCGATACATGGCTCGATCGGCTTCGACAAGGTTCGCGAGCGACTGATCATCGACCTGATCAACACGCGCGAGTTCCAGCGCCTGCGGCGGATCCGGCAGCTCGGGGCGCTTTACCTGACGTTTCACGGGGCGGAGCACACGCGCTTCACCCATTCGGTCGGCGTCGCCTTCATGGCGAAGCGGATCTTCGACGCGCTCAAGGCGGCGGG
>JANMQK010000202.1:0-15744 GCA_031370485.1 Acidobacteriota bacterium
AGGATCGGACCATCGTGGCGCTCAGGGATCCCCCCTTCCCTGTCGGGGGGTTCGCCGAGGCCTCCCGCGACCCGTCCGTGTGCAACACGTATCTGGAGCGGTGCACCAACCCCAGGCTGGGCCGGATTCTCACGCTCGTCCCGGGCGCGCCCTCAGGGAACGAGAGCGCGTCCGGTCGCACGTCGGGCCTTTACATCCAGGATATCTACAAGCCGCGTCCCAACCTGAGCATCGGGGTTGGCGTCCGCTTCGAGCGTGAGATAACCGACACATCTGGATTGTCCTCGTTCGACCCCTCGCAGGAGCGCCGGCTGTTCAATCGCCTCTTCGCGCTGAGCGGCGGGGAAAAAGGGGCTCCGAACTCCGCCATCAATGACGACGACGGCCTCACCAGCAACGGTGTCCTGTCCGACCCCCTGCTGAATGGACCCGCCGGGCCGTCCCCCATCGGCCTGGAACTCGCGGATGCCCTCCGGCTCGCCGCCCCAAGCCGGCTGACGCTGAGCCGCAGCCAGTTCGGATTCACGCTCCAGGGACTCGCCGCACTCTATCCCGACATCCTCCAGGGCGGAGACATCGATCCGGCCCGGCTGGCGGCTTTGGGGATCCGGTTGCAGCAACCCGGGTCGTACGCGATCACCAACAATAACCTGAGCCCGCGCCTGTCCGTTTCCTGGGACCCCTGGAACGACGGCCGCACGAAGCTCTTCGCCACCTGGGGGCGCTATTTCGACAAGCTCTTCCTGAGCTCCGTCACGGGGGAGCAGCGGGTCGATCGACTCTCCCGCTACTACGTCCGCGATCCGGACGGCTTCACGACGCAGCACGATCCGACAAACGGCAGGATCACCGGATGGATCGGGAACCATCACATCGGCGAAACCCTCTCCAAGGCCCCGCCGTCGATCACCCAGGTCGACCGTGGGCTCCGGACTCCGTTCAGCGACGAATTCACGGCCGGATTCGAGAGGGAAATCGCTCCCGAGGTCGCCCTGTCCCTGCGCTTCATCGATCGGCGATTCCGCGACGGGCTCCAGGATACCGACCTGAACCACGCGGTCCGCTTCGACCCCGCGACAGGAGGGCTGGCTGATCAATTCGGCCTGATCGGCACGATCCCGGGCGAGACGCCGGAGGACCCGCCCACGCAGTTCCGGGCTCCGGACGGCCGTCCGGACCTCTACATCAACAACTTTTTCTTCAACCAGATCCTGCGGGTCGCAAACACCAACGAAGCCCGCTACCACGGGATCGAACTGGAAATCGTGAGGCGGCTCTCCCGCCGCTGGCAGATGGAGGCTTCCTACGCGTACTCCCGGGCCGTCGGGGCGGCCGAGGATTTCCAGTCCCGGTTCGGGAACGATCCGTCGACCATCGAGTCGGAGTTCGGATACCTCGACTACGACCAGAGACACGTCGTGAAGCTCAACGGAACGAGCTTCCTGCCAGGGGACTGGCAGCTTGGGTTCACGGCCTCCTGGTCATCCGGGCTTCCCTATTCGGTGATTTCTCAGTTTTTCGCGGCGGACGACGTGAGCTACCTTCAATACCGCACGCGCTACGGATTCACCTCCCTGCGGGACGGCGAGCTGGCATTTCGCACGCTTAAGCGCAACAGCGAGCGCAACCAGGCCGTCTACGACCTGAACCTCCGCCTCAAGAAAGGCTTCGTGATCGGCCGCAGCTCGGCCGCGTTTCTCGCTGAGGTGTTCAACGTGCTGAACACCGACGACCTGCGCATCCGCACGTTCGCGCCGGCGCAGGGGACGGGAATCGTTCCCGGCAGCGGGGCCGTCACCTCGACCCCGCTGCAGCTTGACGAGACCCGCCGCTTCGGACGGCGCTTCCAGATAGGATTCCAGATCGATTTCTAGAGGGTCCAGCGCCAGGAGTCGCGGTCGAAGCGCCAGGTGCGGATCCTGCCTGTGGCCCCGTAGACGACGATGGCGATCACCGCGTCGCGCCCGTCGCTCACGTAGAGGGTGCCGCTGCTCGATGTGCCCAGCGGTGTGAAGGTGACGATGTCCGAGCGGCCGAAACGGACCGGGTCGGCGTGGGGCGCCAGGGCCCCGTTCCCGGGCGGGACCTCGGGGATCGCCACATCCAGGAGGCCGAAATCGATCCCCTCGTACAGGGCGCCCAGGACACTCGGCCCGCGCAGGAGCGGGTCCCGCCCGGCCGCGATGTCATCGGCGCGTACGCCGTCCCCGTCGCCGTCCACATAGATCGCGTATGTGTAGACGCCTCCCGACCAGGTGAGGCGCAGGGCCACGTTCGCCCCCGAGGCGATCGCCTCGCTGCGCGCGCGGTACAACTCGCCCGCGAGGTCGAGCCCTGCGGCCGCCACCCGGGCGCGCGACAGGGCGCCCGCGAGGGCCGGCAGCGCGACGGCGGTCATCAGGCCGAGAATAGCGAGGGCGAGGACGGCCTCCGGAAGAGAGAAGCCGTCCCCGCCCGCGCCCGAACGTCTCAGCTCTTGCCGACGGTGAGCCGGTCTTTGATCTTGGCGAAGGTCTTCTCGCCGATGCCGCGCACGTTCAGCAGGTCTTCCACCCTCTTGAACGGCCCGTTCTTGTCCCGGTATTCGATGATCCTCTGGGCGTACGCCCTGCCGACCCCGGGCAGCGTCACCAGCTCGTCGATGCCCGCGGTGTTGATGTTGACCTTGGCGCCAGTCTCCGGCGGGGCTGCGCCGCAGGGGGGCGCGGCGGCCGCCGCGATGACAGCCAGGGCCAGGATCGCCCCGAGAGCTGTGGAACTCCGTCGTCTCATGCATCCTCCTTTCGCGACATGTGGTGCGGTGCGTGCGGGCGGGAAATCTTGGGGGAGGGGGGATCATCGGATCCCCCGCCCGCGTCGTGGAAAGGAGTGGACCGATTGGATGGAGAGCCGATCGGTTGTTGTGATCCACTCCCTGTCTCCCCCAAGCTCATTTTTTCCTCGCGTCGATGCTCGCCGTCTGCTGCGCGCCGCCCGGGTCATTGCAGGGTGCGTGCCAGGGGGGGCGCGGTGCGGGACGAAGGTTGGAGGAGAGGCGCCAACCCTTGTGCTGCGCGGGTCAGGGCGCGGTGTGCGCAGTGCGGGCGCCGGCTGCGCCGCCGCACGGCGGAGTGATCGCGCGTGCGCGGGCGTACGGAGGACGTGTCCGATCGTCCGGAGGAGGACGTCTCAGAGCAGGACGCGCTCGACCCAGAGCACCCCGCCGATCGCCGACAGATCGCGCACGACGGGGTCGCCGGGGAGGGAGTCGAGGTTCAGCACGGCGATGGCGCGGCCCCCCGATCGGTCGCGCCCGAGGGACATGTAGGCGATGTTGACCCCCGCGTCGCCGAGGACCGTGCCTATCCGGCCCACCATCCCGGGCCGGTCGTCGTTGCTGACGATGAGCATCGGCCCGTGCGGGATGGCGTCCATGTGGAACTCGTCGATCCGCACCAGCCTCGGGTCGCGCTTGCCGAAAAGGGTCCCGGCCGCCGATCGTGTGCCGCTTTTCCCGCGGAGGCTGACCGAGACGAGGGCCGCGAAATCCTGAGGTTCGGCGGCCCGGTTCTCCTGGACCCGGATGCCGGACTCCTTGGCGAGGACCAGCGCGTTGATGCTGTTCACGGGGTCGCTGAGCTTCCCTTGCAGGAAGCCCTTGAGGAACGACGCCGTGAGCGGCCGCGTCGGAAAATCGAGGACCGATCCCGAGTACTCGAGGAGAACCTCCGCCGCGGGCCCGCGCGCGAGCGCCGAGAGCAGCCGGCCGAGCCTCTCGCAGAGATCCCGGTAGGGCTGGGCGGCCGGCAGGGAGCGCGGGTCGATCCCCTCGGTGTTCACGGCGTTGACCACCAGCCCGTCCTTGAGATAGCCGGCGATCTGCTCGGCGATCCGGGCCGCCACCTTCTCCTGGGCTTCCTGCGTCGAGGCGCCGAGATGCGGGGTGAGGACGACCGAGTCCATCCCGAGGAGGGGGCTTCCGGCCGGCGGCTCGTTCTCGAAGACGTCCAGGGCCGCGCCCGCCACGCGCCCGGCCGCCAGCGCCTCGCAGAGGGCTTGCTCGTCGATGATACCGCCGCGCGCGACGTTCACGATCCGCACGCCCGTGCGGCAGCGCCCCAGCTGGTCGCGGCCGATAAGATGCCTCGTCTCCGGCGTCAGCGGCAGGTGGAGGGTGATTACGTCGGAGCGCTCGTAGATCGCCTCGATGGGCACGAGTTGGACCCCGATCCGCCCCGCGACCTCCTCGCTGATGACCGGGTCGTACCCGATCACCTCCATGCCGAAGGCCCGCGCCCGCGCGGCCACCTCCCGGCCGACTTTTCCCACACCGAGGATCCCCAGGGTCTTGCCGACCAGCTCGACCCCCAGGAATTTCGATCCGCGCTCCCACTTGCCGGCCCGCATCGACCGGTCGGCCTGGGGTATGCGCCGCGCCAGGGCCAGGATCATCGACATCGTGTGCTCGGCGGCGGAGATGGTGTTCTCGCCCGGGGCGTTCATCACCACGATCCCCCTCCGGGTCGCCGCCGGGACATCGATGTTGTCGACCCCGGCGCCGGCCCGCCCGACGACGCGAAGCCTGGGAGCCGCCGCCATCACCGCGTCGGTGACCTTGGTGTCCGAGCGCACGACGATCCCCTCGACCTCGGCGACGGCGGTCAGCAGCTCGGCGGCGCCGATCCCCGGGCGATGGTCCGCCTCGATACCGGCCGCCCGCAGGACTTCGGCGCACGTCGGGGAGATCTTGTCGGCGATCAGGACCCTCATGACCGTGTCACCCCGAGAGTCTCGTCGATGACCCCGAGCAGCGCCTCGATGCCTTCGACCGTGTGATCCCCCATGTGCCCGATGCGAAAGGTCTCTTCCTTCAGTTTCCCGTAACCGTTGCTGATCGCGAATCCGCGCCCTGCTATCGCCTTCACGAAGGCGGCGACATTCATCCCGCGGGTGTTGGCAACGCAGGTGATCGTGTCGCTGCGCGCGCCCTCGGCCGCGTACAGGCCGAAGCGCTTCCCGACCCAGGAGCGGACCCGTTCGGCCATGGCCCGGTGGCGGGCGTAGCGCGCCCCGAGCCCTTCCGTCTCCATCCGCACAAGCTGCGCGCGCAGGGCGAACATGTGGCTGACGGAGGGTGTCGCGAGGGGCAGACCCCGATCGAAGCAGTCCTTGAGGCGCACGAAATCGAAGTAGTACCCCTTGGCCGGGCGACGCCGCGATCGCTCCATGGCCCGGGGGGACACGGCGCAGAGCGAGAACCCAGGCGGCAGGGCGAGGCATTTCTGCACCGAGGCGAGCGCCACGTCCGCGCCGCTGCTGTCGACCTCGACCGGGATACCGCCCAGCGAGGAAACGGCGTCCACGAGGAGCAGCACCCCATCGTGACGCCGGACGGCCGCCCCGATCCCGGCGAGCGGGTTCGTGACCCCGGTGGAGGACTCGTTGTGAACCAGTGCGACCGCGTCGTAGCGTCCGCTTTTGAGCCGCTCGTCCACGGCCTGGGCGGCCACGGCGCGCCCCCACTCGACCGCAAGCAGGTCGGCCTCGAGGCCGCAGGCCCGGGCGACCTCGCCGAAGCGCTCGGAAAAGGCCCCCATGACCGGCACCAGGACTCGGCGTTCGACACAGTTCCGCAGGGCCGCTTCCCACAGCCCGGTCGCCGAGCAGGCGGTCAGGAAGATGTCATGGGCGGCGGTCCCGAAGAGCCGCCGGGCGCGGGGGACGATGTCGGCGATCAGCGCCTGCATCTCCTCGCCCCGGTGACCTATGACGGGCCGGCTCATCTCGCGCAGGATCTCGGGCGACACCTCGGTGGGCCCGGGCGTGAAGAGCACATTGTGGTCCGGCGGCCTGGACACTCGTGTATCCCTCGCCGACCTCAGCGGAAGAAGTTCTTGCTGATGTCGAAGTAGATGATCGTCCCCATGAAGAGCAGGAGCATGATCAGCCCGGCCTGCATCACCCGCTCCTTCAGCCGGAGCGACAGCTCGCGCCGGATAATCCCTTCGATCACTATCGTGAAGAGATGGCCGCCGTCGAGGGGCGGGATGGGGAAAAGGTTGATGATGCCAAGCTGAAGGCTGACGAAGGCGATCAATTGCAGGAACGGGATCAGCCCCTCCTGGGCCGCCTCGCCCGAGAACCGGTAGAGGTCGACCGGCCCCGAGAACGCGCGGAGCGACAGCTCCCGCGTCAGGAGCTTCCGGAACGTGGCGAACACCAGAAGCGTCGATTCGACATTGGAATTGACACTCTGCTTCAGGGCCTCGAAAAACGGATAGGAGCGGGTGATCGTCGGAGGGGTCGGGATGAATCCGATCCGGCCCCGGCCATCTTCGTTCAAAGGGACGATCGTGACCTCAAAGGATTCCCCGCCGCGGCCGATGGTGAACTTGAGCGGCTTGTCCGGGGAGGCCTGGATTGTCTGGAAGACCTTGTTGAGGCTGGTCATCGGGTCGCCGTCAATGGCCAGCACCTGATCACCCTTCTTCAGCCCGGCCTTCTCGGCCGGATGGTCCGGCTGCAGGCCGCCCACGATCACCCCGGTCGCCGGTGTGATGCTGAGGAGCCCGATGTCCCTCCGGTTCGCCTGGATCAGCAGCCGTGTCGTGATCTCCTTACCGTCCCTCTGGAGGACGACGTCCCTGGTCTGGTTGGGGCTCATCAGGATGCGGATCTGGAGGTCCTTCCAGGTTGCGACCGGCTGGCCGTCGAACCGGGTGACGAGATCCCCCGGGAGGATTCCGGCCTCGCGCGCCGGGGAATCGGCGTCCACCTCCCCCACGACCGGCTTCTCGTAGAGGTAGGCGCTCTCCTGGACCCCGGTCATGAAGATGGCCGCTGTCAGGCCGAGCGCCGTGACCAGGTTGAACACGGCGCCCATCACGAAAACGAGGAACCGCTGCCAGCGCGGGTGCGCCATGAGGTCGCCGGGGTCGAGGGGGGCGCCGCCCTCCTCCTGTGTCTCCCCTTTCAACTTGACGTACCCGCCGAGCGGCACCCAGGCGATGCGGTACTCGGTGCCGCCGCGGGTGAACCCGGCGATCCGCGGGCCGAAACCGATGGAGAAGATCTCGACCGTGATGCCCAGGAACTTGGCGATGACGAAGTGGCCGTACTCGTGGAACAGGACCACGACCCCCAGCACCACCCCGAACGGCAGCGCGAACTCCCAGATCCAGCTCACCCACGGCAGCGCGCCGGCCAGGATGGAGCTCATGCGTTCCCTCCCCGGGCCACGAGATCCTCGGCCACCCGGCGCGCGTGGCTGTCGCATTCCAGGACCTCCTCGATGGAGCCCACCGCCGCGGGGCGATGCCGTTCGAGGACCGTCTCGACGATTCGCGGGATCCCGAGGAACCCGACCCGGCCGTCAAGGAACGCCTGGACCGCGACCTCGTTGCCGGCGTTCAGGGCGGTAGGGGCGCTTCCGCCCGCGCGCAGCGCGGCGTACGCGAGGCCGAGGCTGGGGAACCTCTCCCGGTCGACCGGGAAGAACTCGAGCGTCTGCGGCTCGGCGAGGTCGACCGGCGGGACCGGGCCCGGGAAGCGCTCGGGGTAGCCGAGGGCGTACTGGATTGGCCCCCGCATGTCGGGCACTCCCATCTGGCACATGAGCGAGCCGTCCACCATCTCCACCATCGAGTGGACGCAGCTCTGGGGATGTATGACGACATCGATCCTGTCGCCGGGAAGACCGAAGAGCCAGTGCGCCTCGATCACCTCCAGCCCCTTGTTCATCAGGGTCGCGCTGTCGATGCTGATCTTCTTTCCCATGTCCCACACCGGATGCTTGAGCGCCTCCTCGGGCGCGACCGCGTGGAGCTTCTCCCGCGGTGTCGTCCGGAATGGCCCGCCCGAGGCCGTCAGGACGAGCCGCCGCACTTCGTCGACCGATTCTCCCCTCAGGCACTGGTGCAGCGCCGAATGCTCGCTGTCCACGGGGATCAGGCTCCCGCCTGCATCCCGGACGGCCTGCCGCATCAGAGCACCGGCCATCACCAGGCTCTCCTTGTTGGCCAGCGCAACTGTCTTCCCCGCCTTCAGGGCGTGGTAGGTCGGCCTGAGCCCCGCCGCCCCCACGACCGCCGCCAGGACCAGGTCGGCGGCTTCGTGTCCGGCCGCGTCCAGGAGCCCCTCGGCCCCCGCCACGAGCTCGGCGCCCGCCTCCCGGGCCGCCGACTTGAGCTCGTCACGTAGCCTTTCATCGCCGATCGCCACGAGGCGGGGCCGATGCTTCAGCACCTGGCGCGCCAGAAGACCGGAGTTGCGCCCGGCGGCCAGGACCACCACCTCGAACCTGTCCGGGAATCGTTCGATCAGGTCGAGGGCCTGCACGCCAACCGAGCCCGTCGAGCCCAGGATGGCGACCCCCCGCCGTCGTCCCACTCAGAAGCTCCTCATGGCGAACACGTAATAGTAGTAGAGGACCGGCCCCGCGTACAGCAGGGAATCCACGCGGTCCAGGATTCCTCCGTGCCCGGGGACGAGCGCGGCGCTGTCCTTCACCCCGGCGCCGCGCTTCAGCATCGACTCCACCAGGTCTCCGAGCAGCCCGGCCAGGGCGAGAGCCGCGCCGAGGATCAGGCAGTCGGCGAGCGTGAGACGGTTCATGAACCAGGCCCGCGCCACGAACGCGGCGGCAATCGAGCCAGCCAGCCCTCCGACCGCCCCCTCGATTGTCTTTTTCGGGCTGACCCGGGGCGCGAGCGGATGCCGGCCCAGGAACGTCCCGATGTAGAAGGCCGCGACATCCCCGCTCCAGACGACCAGGAAGAGCAGGAACACCAGGTCGCTGCCGGTTTCCTCCCCCTTGGGAAACTCGTCGAAGCCCCGCAGCCGCAAAAGGTATCCGAAAAGCACCCCGATGAGTGTCGCGCCGAAGAAGGTGGCGGCGACGTCTCCCAGCGCCGGCCGCCAGTCCCCGCCCCGGCGCAATGAAGCGAGCGGCAGGACGAACAGCCCCACGGCCAGCACTCCCTCAAGCGGGAAGGATCCCGGCCCCGACAGGGGGTTCAGGATGAACAGCATGAGCAATGCGCCGAGCAGCAGGTGACACCGGTGCCCCGCCGCCCGCGCCAGCCGGTATACCTCGTACAGCGCGACCATCGCCGCGCTGACGATCAGCAGATCGTAGGGCCAGGGGCCCAGCTTTTTTACGATAACCCAGAAGACCGGGAGAAAGATGATCGCCGAGAGGACCCTCTTCATGCCGGCTCCGGTGAAACCTAGGCGGTGACCTTGCCCGGGGCAAGCTCGACCGGCTCCGGCGCTTCCCCCACCCGGCCGTAGCGGCGCTCGCGCTTCTGGTAGTCGACGATGGCGCGGAGGAGCTCCAGCTTCCTGAAATCCGGCCAGAGGGTCTCCGTGACCCACATCTCAGCGTAGGCGATCTGCCAGAGCAGGAAATTGCTGATGCGCAGCTCCCCCGACGTCCGGATCAGCAGATCGGGATCGGGCTGTCCGGCGGTGTAGAGATAGCCGGCGAACGTGGCCTCGTCGATCGGGCCGGCCCCCGCCAGCGGCGCCCGGTCGCGCAGGATCCGGTTGCAGGCATCGACGATCTCGGCCCGGCCGCCGTAGGACAGCGCGATGTTGAACAGCAGGCCGGTGTTCTTGCGGGTCGCCTCCATCCCCGCGAGCAGCTCCTTGCGCACGCTGGGGGCCAGCTCGTCGATGCGGCCAATGACGTTGAAGGCGATGTTGTTTACCTGGAGCGTGTGCAGCTCCTTCCGGAGGTACTCGCGCAGCAGCGCCATGAGGGTCTCGACCTCGGGCCGGGGGCGCTTCCAGTTCTCGACGGAAAAGGCATACAGGGTCAGCACCTGGCACCCGAGCCGGGCCGAGGTCTCGACCACCTCGCGCACCGCGGAGATTCCGGCGCGATGCCCGGCGACGCGCGGCAGGCTGCGCATGCGCGCCCAGCGGCCGTTGCCGTCCATGATGATGGCGATGTGGCGGGGAAGCCGCCCGAAGTCGATCTGCGCGAGGAGGTGCGCCTCGGGAGATCCCTTGGGGATATAGCCTTCGAGGTCCTTGCTCAGATTCTTTGCCGGGTGAGACATGCCGGGCGAATGACTCCGGTTAGGGCCAAGTCGCATCGTATCACACGGTTCGCGAGACGCGCAAACAAGCGTCCCGCGCGGCGGGAGGACCCTCAGGAATCGTATCCGCGCGGGTGGTCCTTCAGGAATCGCCAGGCCGACTCGATGATCACGCCGAGCTCCGCGCGGCGCGGCGTCCAGCCCATCTCCCTCCTGGCCAGGTCGTTCGATGCGACCAGGACCTCGGGATCGCCGGGACGCCGCGGCGACGGCAGGATCGCGATCGGCCGCCCGGTCACCCTTCGGGCCGTGTCGATCACCTGGAAGACCGAGTAGCCGGTCGAATTGCCCAGATTGAAGATGCCCAAACGCGGGCGCTTCGGCCCGTCGAGCCTCTCGAGCGCGCTGGCGTGGGCGTCGGCGAGATCCTCGATGTGCACGTAGTCGCGCACCGCGGTGCCGTCGGGAGTGGCGTAGTCGGTGCCGTAGACCGGTACCGGCTTCCCCTGGGTGGCCGCCCTGAGAACGGATGGCACGAGGTGGGACTCCGGGTGATGGTCCTCGCCGAGCCGGCCGTCGCTGGTCGCGCCGGCGGCGTTGAAGTAACGGAGCGCGACGAATTCCATCCCGTGCGCGGCCTGGTACCAGTGGAGCGCCTTCTCGAGCGCCAGCTTGGTCTCCCCGTAAGGGTTGGTGGGCGAGGTCGGGTGAGCCTCCTGGATCGGGACGGCCACCGGCTCGCCGTAGACGGCCGCCGTGGACGACAGCACGAAACGCAGAACCCCGTGCCCGCGCATGGTGTCGAGGAGCGCCAGGGAGCGCTCGAGGTTGTTGCGGTAGTAGCGCGCGGGATCCTGCACCGACTCCCCCACCAGGCAGGAGGCGGCGAGATGGACAACGGCCTCCACCTTGTGGCGGACGAGAATATCGGCGAGCAGCGCACGGTCACCGAAGTCCCCCGTGACCAGCCCCGACCCTTCCGCGGCCTGGCGGTGGCCGGTGCTCAGATCGTCCAGGATCACGACATCGTGGCCGCCCTCACGCAGCCGGCGCGCCACGACACTCCCCACGTAACCCGCCCCTCCCGTCACCAGAAGCCTCACGGCACCTCCTCGTAGAAGACGCGCTCGAGCACGAGCCCCCGCGCTGCCGCGCACGGACCGGCGGCCCGGCGGTCGCGGGCCTCGATGATTTCCTCCGCCGCCTCCGGGGGGCGCAGGCCCCGCCCGATCTGGATCAGCGTGCCCGCGAGAGTGCGGACCATGTGCTGCAGGAAGCCGTCGCCGCGCACGCGGTACTCGACGAAATCCCCCCTGCGCTCGATCCGCGACTCGAAGATCGTCCGGCGCGTGTCCTCGAGCCGGACCTGCGCCGGGCAGAAGGAACGGAAATCGTGCCGGCCCAGGAAGCGACGGGCCGCGTCGCTCATGCTGTCCGTGTCGAGCCGCCCCCGCACCGCCGTGACGAATGGCGCATCGAACGGCGAGACGACCTCCGCGCAGGCGATGCGGTACACATACTCCTTCGAGCACGCGTCCGCGCGCGAATGGAAATTCTCCGGCGCCTCATCCACCTGCATCACCCTGATGTCCTCGGGCAGGATCGCGTTCAGCCCCCGCCGCAGCCCCGCGGAAGGGATGCGCGAAGCGGTCTGGAAGTTTGCCACCTGCCCCCGGGCGTGCACGCCGGCATCGGTCCGGCCGGCCCCCGCGATCCGCACCCGTTCCTTCAGCATGCGCGTCAGCCGGGCCTCGAGCACACCCTGGATCGTGGGCTGGCGCGGCTGCACCTGCCATCCGGCGTAGACCGTGCCCACGTAGGCGAGCGTCATCTTCAGATTCCTCATAGCGGGTGTGCTCCGAGCGCGTCATTATAATGAGTCTGCCCCCGGCGGGGGCGGCGGCGGCTCCCGCCGGGCGAGGCACGCGTTTGACGCCCCCCGGAACCGTCTGTATAATCCGACGTTTTTTGGCCGGTCCGCTTCGGTCGATCGAGGTGAGCATGACGATGCGCCCTGTTGCAGTCCTGATCCTCCTGGCCCTTCTGGGAGCCCCTTCGATGGTCCGGGGCGCGGAGGACTACAAGATACCCGACAAGGAGTGGGCGAAGGGGCCGGTGCGCTGGATCATGTCGGACGAGGAGGAGAAGGAATTCAAGCGGCTCCGCACCGACGAGGAGCGCCAGGCCTACGCGAAGTCCTTCTGGGAGAAGCGCGACCCGACACCGGGAACACCCGAGAACGAGTTCAAGGAGATCTTCTGGAAGCGGGTTGAAGCGGCCGACAAGTCCTACACGATCAAGACGCTGAACAAGCCGGGCTCCATGACCGACACGGGAAAGGTCTTCCTGCTGCTCGGCCCCCCCAACGGCACAGACCGCGACTCCCGGAACTACATCACCTGGACCTACGAGCCCAGCACGATCACCGGCATCACGCAGAAAATGGAGCTCCGGTTCGCACCCCAGCAGACCGGGCCCCTGCTCCTCGACCGCAAGGAGGTCGAGCGCTACGTCGAGGCCCACCCCGAGACCCGCGGCATCGGCTGGAAGCTCCCGGTGATCGCCCAGGCCCCCTCGGGCGAGGTTCCGTCCGCCCCGGCCGAGGAGGCCAAGGAGGACCTCTCGCAGGAAAGCCAGCGGCAGATTCCGATCCTCGAGGCCGTCCTCGCGAAAGGGTCGGGGCCGACAGAGGTCCCGTTCAGCCAGTGCCACGACTTCTACGCCGCCGCGGACGGCACAACCCTCGCGGTGATCACCATCGAGTCCCCCCGGGCCGCCGCCCACGGCGCGGGGGACTCCGCCCTGCGCCCCTTCGCGCGGCTCGCTCCGCAGTCGTCCGAGTGGAAGCCGGTCAATCTCACCGGCGACCTGCCGTTCGTGCCGGCGCCCCAGGCGGACACGCCCCCGGGCACCTTCGTGTACCAGGCGCGCCGCAACCTGAAACCGGGCGCCTACAGGATCGCGAGCGCGGTCGAGGACAAGGTGATTGCCGGCCAGATGGGCACGCTCGTCCAGGACGTGACGGTGCCCGACTTCAGCGACAAGCGCTTCGAGATGAGTTCCATCGCGCTGCTCGCGGCGTTCACACCCCTGGAAGCCAGCGTCGGCCCCGACGAGCAGCCGCACGTCGCCGGCCCTTACGTCCTGGGTGGTTTCCGGCTGGTGCCGCGCGCCATTCATACACTGGCGAAGAGCGATGCGCTCTCCTACTACTACCAGGTCTACAACCCGGTCCTGGATCCGGCCACCGGCCGGCCCAGCCTCGAGGCGACCTACTCCTTCTTCCTCAAGGAGGGGGGGGCCTGGAAGCCGTTCCGCAAGCCCCTGGTGAAGCCGCTGAACCAGGTCGAGCTCTACTCGATCGACCTGAAGGACCTGCTCCGTCCCGAGCCGATTCTCCCCGCCGAATTCAAGATGCAGGTAAAGGTGGCCGACAAGATCGGCGGCAAGACGCTCGAGCGCGAGGTCGCATTTACCGTCCGCTGACGCGGGAATCGATCAGTCGCGCACGGAGCAGAGCAGGCCCCCGCTCGTGTCGAGCCTCACCCGTCTCCCGAGGGGCAGCGTGATCTTCCCGGCGCAATGCCCGGCCGGCAGGTCGAGAACCACCGGGTAGGTCGTGCCGGCAAGGTGCGCGGCCAGTATCTCCTCCAGGGGCACGTCGTTCGCCGGGTCCTTCGCCCGGCAGTTCACCAGCCGCCCGACCACCATTCCCCGCAGACCTTCGAGACGGCCCGCCAGGCGGAGTTGCCCGAGCATCCGGTCGATGCGCCAGGGCTCCTCGTTCACTTCCTCCCAGAACAGGATCGACCCGGCGGTCGGAAACTCGAAAGGGGTCCCCACGAGGCTGACGATGAGCGACAGGCACCCTCCCACGAGCGGCCCCTCCCCCGCGCCGGGGCGCAACACCGCGCCGGCGTCGAAGGACTGCTCGAAGTCGCCACCCGCCGAGAGGAGGGTCTTCCAGAGCGCCGCTTCGTCGAATGACGCGGCGTCCCCGAGGCCCGCGATCATCGGTCCGTGGAACGTGACGAGACGCATCGCCCGGTAGGCCGCGGCCTGCAGCACGGTCATATCGCTGTAGCCGATGAGCGCCTTGGGATGGCGCCTCAGGGGCTCCATGTCGAGCCGGGAGACGACCCGCGCGCTTCCGTAGCCGCCGCGCGCGAACCAGACCGCGCTCAAGGAGGGGTCGGAGAGAAGACGATCGAGATCTCCCAATCGAGCGGGGTCCTCCCCGGCCAGGTAGGCGCGCCGGTCGGTGACATGCTCCCCCGGCACCGGCTCGAATCCCCGCGCTTTCAGGTACGCCAGCCCGCGCTCCAGGTCCTCCGCGCGGACCGGCCCCGCGGGGGCCGCGATCCCGATGCGATCGCCCGGCACGAGCGGCGGCGGCACAAGGCATTTCATCGGGACACCCCGCGGCGGGCCGCCCGGAACTCACGCCGGGCGGCCTCGAGGATCCCGCGATCGGACAGCACCTCGAAGGCGGTGAACGCCAGCGCTCGCGCCGCGACGAGAAGCCCCGCCCGGCCCCGGGGACCCCCGGCATGCAGGGCGAAGCGCCTGGAGTGCAGCGGGGCGCCGGCCGGAGCGACCGCGACGAACGGATGGATCGAGGGCACGACCTGACTGACGTTGCCCATGTCGAGCGATCCCATCTGCTTGCGGGGCGTGTCGACGGTGCGCCGCCCGGCGACCGCGAGCTCCTTCTTGAAGAGGTCCGCGAGCGTTACGTTGGTCAGCATGTCGGCGTAGCGGCGATCGAGCCAGCGGACGGACGCGCGGGCGCCGCTCCTGCGCGCCACCGCCGAGACGGCCCGCAGCACCCCGCGCTCGACATTCTTCAGGGCAGGCAGGTTGCGGGCGCGCAGCGTGAACCGGCCGACCGCCCGATCGGGGACGATATTGGCGCGCTTCCCCCCCTCCAGGATGACCCCGGGCATCCGGACCTCTTTCGGCAGCCTTTGCTTCAGCCGTTCGATCTCGTCGAACAGATCGATGAGCGCCCGGAGCGCATTGATTCCCTTTTCGGGAGCGGCGACGGCGTGGGCGGCCTTGCCGTGGAAGACAACCTCGAGGGAATGGCAGGCGAGCGATGTCGTGTAGACGCGATCCTCGATCGCGGGGTGGAACATCAGCGCGGCGTCGATCCGCCGGAACACCCCCCCGTCGACCATGACGACCTTCCCGCCGATGGTCTCCTCCGCCGGCGTGCCGACGACCACGACCTCTCCCCGGAGGTCGCGGATGACCCGCCCGAGGGCGGCTCCCGCGCCCGCCGCGGCGGCGCCGATCAGGTTATGGCCGCAGGCATGGCCCAGCCCCGGCAGGGCGTCATACTCCGCCAGGAAGGCCACCCGGGGTCCCCCGGCTCTGCCACGCTTGCGGGCCACGAAGGCGGTCTTGAGACCCGCCACCCCCCGCCTCACCGAGAACCCTTCCCGCCTGAGGAACCGGGCGAGCAGGTCCGAGGAGCGTACCTCCTCGAGGCTCAGCTCGGGATGCGCGTGCAGGGCGCGGCTCAACGCGCAGGTGGCGGGGGCGAGCCGCCTGAGCTCGGCGGCGAGGCGGCGGCGGTCTCCTGGGTGGGACGGGCCGGAGTGATCCGTAAGCCGAATCCTGTTGCCGCCCTTGCGGGCGGCCGATGGTCATTCCTCTACCCCCGCGGTCTCCCGCGGGGGCGACGGCACCACCTTGCGAGCGGCTTGCGCCGCGCTCC
>JANMQK010000224.1:0-4092 GCA_031370485.1 Acidobacteriota bacterium
GTAATCCCCCCCATTGAATCGTCCCGAGACGACCGCGGTGGCGAAGCCCGCCAGGCCAAGAGTGCCGGTCGTCGCGAAGGTGCCGTCGCCCCGGCCATGGAGCAGCACTATCTGCTTCTGGCCGGGAGCGAGAAGAGCGACATCGGGAATGCCGTCCCGGTCGAAGTCCGCGACGGTGAAGAGCTCCGTTGAATTCGAGTCGAACGCGGAACCCGGCAGGACGACCGCAGGCATCTCGCGGAACATCCCACCACCTTCGGCCAGGAGGATCCTCAAATTTGGCTGCGTACCGGGTGAATACGCCCGTCCTATATCATAGGCAAGGATGTCGGCCGCTCCGTCGCCATTGAGATCCGGTGTAGCGACTTGCTGGAACAGCCCTCCCGAGGCCAGGCAGGTCTCCGTCGTGAAGCGGCCTGGTCCCGCCCCCGTAAGAACTTCCATGATGTCGGGAAATTGTCCGCCGCCCGTCGAGTAAACGATGCCGGCATCCAGCAGCCCGTCCAGGTTGAAATCGGCGACCCCCAGCGCGCTCGCATAGAAAGGCAGAGGCGGGGAGTCGACCTCCTCGAAGGTTCCATCACCTTTCATGAGCAGGGTGACGAGACTCGTCTCATTACGATAGGTTGTGAGATTCTGCCCCCGAAAGATCAAGTCCTTGAAAGGGTCGCCGTTGGCATCGACAGCGATCAGATCGGAAAACGACCGGTCACCCCCGATCAATGTCACGGGCGCGCCGGGGCCCGCGGGTCCGCCTCCCGGGACGAGCATGACCCCGCTCGGGAGGGGGGGATCACCGAATCCGGAGGCCGCAATGTCGAGATGGCCATCTCCATTGAAGTCACCGAGCGCCAGGCGGATGAACCGCGGGCCATGTATCAAGTCAATCGGCGGCGCGAAGAGCCCGTCGCCCAGACCTCGCAGCCGCGACAGATCGCCCGGCTCGGGCGAGCAGCCGGGTTCGGGCGCGCAGCCGGGTTCGGGCGCGCAGTTAACGCCCTGGGCGGCGACAACCAGGTCGGCATGGCCGTCTTCATCCAGATCCCCCACGGCCAGATCCGAGGGCCCGTTTCCCGCGGGCATGCGGGTCGCGAGCGTGAGGCCACCGTCGCCACGACCGATGAGAATGGCCACCTCGTCGCTGTAATACAGGCTGGCGGCCACATCCATTCGGCCGTCCTCGTTGAAATCGCCGACCGCCAGCCCGTAAACCGCGCCGCCCGTCGAGCTGGTGACCGGCCCCGTGAACCCGCGCTGGCCGTTGGAGAGGTAGACCCGCACGTTTGTCGCCAGGTAATTGGCGACGATCACGTCGTTATGTCCGTCGCCATTCAGGTCGCCGATCGCCGCTTCGTAGGAGCTCCCCCCGGTCGTGAGGGTCGCCGGGGCCGCGAAGGTCCCGTCCCCCAGCCCATAGAGCAGCGAGAGTTTGCCGCCGGAATATCCCGCGGAGGGGGTGAACCTGCCCCGGGATACCACGAGTAGGTCGGGGTAGGGGTCGCCATCGAGGTCAGCGGGAAGAACACGACTGCCACCGGGTGGCACTTGGACGTAGGGTCGCGGCAGAACCGGTCCGCGGGTGAGGACATCAGGGTAGGCCGGACCCGGGGCACTTCCCGGCCGGCTTGCGCTGGCGACGACCAGCAGGAGGATGACCAGAAGCCGCCGCGATGTCCGGCGCAATCCAGTCATTGGGTGACGGTCCCAATAGCCCCGGATTCCGCGCACTCAGCCCCCCTGCCCTGCGAGTTAAGGTCGTCGCCTGACTCGACTTGAAATGGCGAAATTCTTGTAAGTATACGACCACGCTATGCAGCCTGGGAGGAAAATCTTGGCGACAGGGGGTTAGAGAGCCGGCTGACAGTGGCAGCCTGGCCCGGGAAACGGCCTACTTTGCCAGGACCGGCGCGGCCGCCGAGGCGTGCGTCCCCGCGGCCCGCGTCCCGGAGGCGGCCGGCGCGCCGGACGCGCCTTCCTTCATCTCGCCGCCGCCGCGGCCGCCGTTCGGGCCTATCCAGCGGCGGACCCAGGGGAGGAGGAGGTAGGCCGGGAGGGCGAGGACGAAGGTCAGGACGAAGAAGCCGGTGTACCCGAGGTGCTGCACGCCGAGGCCGCTCCAGCCCCCGAAAAAGCGGGTCAGGCCGAAGAGGGTCGAAAGAAGAGCGTACTGGGTCGCGGCCTGGTCCTTGTCGCAGATGCGCATCAGGAACGCCAGGAACGACGCGGTCCCTAGACCGGCGGTGAACGATTCGAAGATCGACGCCGAGTAGAGCCACGGCCGGCCGAGATCGAAATGCGCCACCGCCGCGTAACCGAGGTTCGACAGCGCCTGCGTCAGGCCGAGCATCCAGAGGCCCCGAAACAGGCCGAACCGGGTCGTGAAGATGCCCCCCAGCATCGCGCCGAAGACGGTGACGAACACTCCTGCGCTGGTCGAGATCGCGCCAATCTCTTCCGGGCTCATGCCGCGATCGACCCAGAACGGTTTGACCATCGGCCCCATCAGGAGATCGGGGATCTTGTAGGCCAGCACGAAGAGAAAGACCGCGACCGAGCCGGGGCGGCTGAGGAAGGCCCAAAAGTGCCGGGCATACTCGCGCGGCGGCCGGTGGACGACCGGCACGGGGGGCATCAGCCACGCCGTGAACGCCAGGGCGATGAAGGCGAACCCGAGAAGCAGGAAGACCCAGGTCCAGCCGAGCGGCCGGATCAGGAACATCGTGCCGCCTCCGCCCAGGAGAAGCGCCGCGCGGTAAAGCGCCACGCGTATGCCGTTCGCGACCCCCTCCTCCCCTTTCGCGAGAAGGCCGATGGTGTAGGCGTCGATAGCGATGTCCTGGGTCGCCGAGGCGACGGTGAAGAGAAGCAGCAGCGCCCAGAGCCCCAGCGTCGGGTGCGAGGGATCGAAAAGCGGCACGGCGATCATGACGCTCGCCATGACGGCGCAGCAGAGCGTCACCCAGGTCCGGCGCTCGCCGAACCGGTCCACCAGCGGCGACCAGAGGACCTTGATTGCCCACGGCAGCGTCAGGAAGAACATGAAGCCGATCTCTTTCAGCGAGACGCCATGCTGCCGGAAGTAGACCGAGAGCACGTCGTACATCAGGCCGTACGGCAGCCCCTCCGCGAAATAGAGGATGGAGATCCAGACGAGCTTCTTCCGCAGGCTCATGGTCTTGATGGCGCTCACAGGCGTGGCTTCGCTCATGCCGATTTCAATATGGTGATCCGCGGCCCGGAGTCAAGGGCGGCTACTAATAATGATGCGGCCGTCCCGAGGTTGCGGCTCTCCTCAGCTGTCGCCAGACGCAAGAAAGGCTGGGGAGGATGCCTCCCCAGCCTTTCCGGACCTGCTAGAGACTTCTGTACTTCAGCCCGCTACGGACAGGGCGCCAGGCTGGGCCTGGGGGCGCCGCTCGAGTCGTTGCCGGGGGTCGACTCCCCGCAGGCGTCGTGGCGCGTGATCAGGTAGAAGAACAACGAGCCCATCGCCGGGTTCGTGGCGTCCGTGGTGCTCGAAGCCGAGGTGCGCGGATCGAAGCAGGCCTGGTTGTAGGCCCACGGCGCGCCGCCGGTGAGCGTGCCACGGTAGACGCTGTAGTCGCCGGGCGGATCGCTCCAGCTGATCGTCGTGCCCGCCCCGTCGAACTGGACGCTGTCGTTCACCGCCGGCGGCAGGATCACCGTGCCGCCGCCACAGACACCTGTCGCGCAGAGCGTGCCTGTCGTGCAGACGTTGGCATCGTCGCAGGACGATCCATTCGGCACGTGGTTGAGGGCGCAGGTCCCGGCCCCGTCGCAGGTGTCGGGGTTGTCGCACGCCGACGACGACGCGCTGCCGCACGCCGTCCCGCCGGGCTTGAACCCGTTGTCGGCGCACGCTCCCGCCAGACAGGTGTCCTGGTTCACGCACCCTGTACCTGCATCGCCGCACGAAGACCCGTCCGGTGCCGCCACATGCATGCAGGGGTCGGCCATCCCCGGGCAGGTCGGAACACAACTGTCCACGGTGCACGCGTTGCCATCGTCGCAGCTGACCGGCGGCCCACCGACACAGGTCCCGCCGCCGCAGGTGTCACCGGTCGTGCAGGC
>JANMQK010000226.1:0-15543 GCA_031370485.1 Acidobacteriota bacterium
CCTGCGTGAGGACCCGCAGATCCCCCACCCGGCGGATGCCCAGATCCTCGAACTGCTGCCGCACGAAGAGGTCGGCGCCGGGGAGAAGGACGGCCGGCAGCGGCGCCAGGAACGGCGCCTCCGACCCCGGGAAGATGTCACACAGGCCTTCGGGCCGGATGACGCGCGCCGCCACGCGGCTCACCAGCTTGTTGGTGGCGACACCGGCCGCCGACCCGAGGCGCAGCCGCCCGGCGATCTCTTTCCTGATGCGGGCCGCCGCGTCGGGAGCGCTGCCGAACAGCCGCCCGGTCCCGGTCAGGTCGAGAAAGGCCTTGCCGGGCGCCGCAGGCTCGACCAAAGGCGAGTACCCGCCCAGGAGCGCGAGCACGGCCGCCGCGGCCCGCCGGTAGAGCGGCGTGTTGGGGGGCAGCACGACGACCCCCGGGCAGCGCCGCGCCGCGGCGTCGACCGACATCCCGGCGTGGACCCCCTCGCCGAGGGCCTCGAGCGACACCGACAGGACCGGCGAGCGCGCCGACAGTGGGGCGGCCACCACCACCGGCCTGCCGCGCAGGCCAGGGTCGACCACCCTCTCGACCGCGATCGGAAATGCCGGGATATCGACGTACAGGACGCTGCGGTCCATGGCTCAGCCGAGCTTGCGGATGAGCCCGATGACGATTCCCTGGATCTGCAGATCCCCCTCGTCCACCACGATCGGCCGCATGCGCGGGTTGGCCGGACGCAGCTCCACGCGCGTGCCGCGCCGGTGGAACTGTTTGATCGTGGCGTCGTCGCCGATTAGGGCCACGACCGTCTGGCCGTTCTGGGCGTCGCGCTGCCGCTTCACGATGACGATGTCGCCGTCCCGTATCCCCTCGTCCACCATGCTGTCCCCGACCACCCGCAGGGCGAAGTTATCCTCGCCGCGCAGAAGGATCTCGGGGACCTCGACGTTCTCCGGGTTGGGGATCGCCTCGATCGGCCGTCCGGCCGCCACCCGCCCGAGAAGCGGCAGGATCCGGGCGACCGGGCCGGGGTCGACCAGCTCCAGGGCCCGCTTCCTGTTCTTCCACGGGCTCGTGATGTAGCCCTTTTCTTCCAGACGCTTGAGATGCTTCTGCACGGAGTTGTAGGAGCGGAAGCGGAACGCCTTGCGAATCTCCTCGTAGGAGGGGGCGATGCCCCGCGTCTCGATGTACCCCTTGACGAACTCGTAGACCGCCCGCTGTTTCTGGGTCAGCTCGGCCATCGGCGCCCTCTGTCCGCGAGAAACGGGAACGGGCCCGCCCGGGCCCTTCCCGCACGCGGTAACAGGCTAGGTGTAAATTAGGTGAAAGTCAAGAGGACGGGCGGGGCGCGGCCGGGGGCGGACCGCCGGACGCGGGAGGGGGCCCCTCCCCGGGCGCCGGGATCGTCTGGCCGTCGGCGTCCTTCCAGAGCGTGAACGTGAAGAAGAGCGGCCGCTCGGGTTCGTCGGGTGCTTTGGCGCGGCCGGTGCGCTGGTGGAGGTTCGCGTCCGCGACCTGCGACGCATCCCCCAGAGGATTGCGCATGATCAGGTAGGCGAGAGGTTCGGCGAACGGGCGGGCGTACTCCACCACGAAGGTGACGGTGCGCGCCCCACGCGTGATCGCATCGAGATTCAGGGTCGACGGGTCGCTGACGAGGTGCACGTCGGGCCGGTCACCGCTGAGATACTTCAGGCTGTCGACCCGCCTCGTGTGCAGCACGTAGACGTCCCTCTCCGCGGGCAGCAGGCGCACGAACATTCCCATGATCGTCTGCGCCAACCCGAAGTGCTCCATGGCGCGCTCCGAGCGCCCCGCCTTGAGGAAGTACTGGCTGTAGCCCTCGACACAGGCGGTTCCGGTGAGACCGAGGATCACCGCGCCCGCTATCCCGGCCGCCACCGCGCCCTGCAGCCAGGCCACGACCGGGCGCAGGAGCCCGACGAGGTCGTCAAACAGCCGCCACAGGAGGAGCGCGGCGAAGAGACAGAGCCACGGGAGTTCCAGCAGCATCCGCGTCAGGCTGGGCCCGGCGACCCCGACCGTCAGCACCAGCGCCGCAACGGAGAGCAGCGGTAGCGCGCAGGCCGCCTCCCGCCGCGGTCCGAAAGCCCTCCATGCGGCGTACAGGAGCCCGAGCGTCGCCAGCGCCGCCACGACCGCGCTCTCCGGCCCCATCCCGATAAGCCCATAAACCGCGCTGACGCCGTCGCTGATGAACGCGTCGCTCTGGATGATGGCGTAGCGGTCCGGAAAGAGGTTGATCAGGGTGGCGGAGCCCAGCAGATTGAGACCCCAGCTGGCGCCCCGCGGCATGATGGCGTACGTGCCCCGGAATAGAAAGTCGATCGGTGAGAGGTGGGACAGCGCCACGATCATCGCGAAGATCGATCCCGCCAGGGCGATCCCCGCCAGGGCCGGCCGCGACGCCCGGAGCAGGGACCGGGCGACTGTCCCACTGCGGAGCCGATCGACCACGACGAAGGCCAAGAGCGCCAGCGGTACCGTGCGGAAGGAGGTGTACGTCCAGAGTCCGAGCCCGAGCAAAAGCCCCCACGCCAGGTGATGGGCCAGACGTCCCGTCTCGCGGGCCAGGAGCGCGGCCCCCGCGACCGCCAGGAGGAACAGCGGCGCCAGGATGGCCCGCAGCCCCGCCCGGCTGTAAAGGAGGTGCCATGGCGACACGGCGAGGAGCACCATCGCCGCGATCGCCACCCGGAATCCGAAGAGGCGGCGCGCGAACAGGTAGAGGGCCAGGAGGGTCAACGTGCCGGCGAAAATCGACACGAACCGCAGCGGCATCACCTGGTCGGCCATCGGGTCGTAGATCAGCCCCGGCTGCAGTCCGAACAGGGCCGGCATCGCCCGCAGGAGATTCAGGGCCAGCCCCGGGTGCCGGTAGGAGAACGCGCCCAGGTAATGGAACATCGTCTCGCGGTTGAGGCCCTGAGCGGTGACGGTGGAGAACGGCTTTCCCGCCGCGATTTCGTTCGCCTCGATGGCGTTGATCGCCTCGTCGTTGTTGAGGCCCCAGGGGACGAGGTCGATGCGGTAGAGCCTGAGGTAGAAGCCCGACAGGAGCACCGCGGCCACGAGCCCCCATTCCAGCCGTGGCCCCGGGGCCCGCAGCCATCCCATTCCCGGTACCTCGGGATCCCCGCCGGCGGCGCTCTCCTCCGCGTCCGCGCTCCGTCTCAGGGCGGCCACGAGCATGACCACGGCCGCGGCGTAAAGCGCGATCCCGGCTCCGATCATCCACCCGGCGCCGGCGATCCGCTGCGACAGGACGGTCTGCCCGGCAAGACCGAGCGCCACCGCGATCGGGACGCGGGCCGCCCGCACCATGCGGCCAAGGCGCGATCCGTTCCCCGTGTGATCCCTGTCAGTCAGCATTGCGCGCCGTCCCCACGTCCCGTTCAGTCGACATAGCCGAGGGATCTTAGTCGCTGTCGGATTTCGTCGTCCAGGACGACCTGATCGTCCCGACCGGCCGGGCGGTTGCGCCAGAGAAAGACACCGAGGTCCTTTCCCGCCTCGTGCGGGGGGCGGGTGAAGGGGAATTCTCCGCGGGCGTCCCCCGAGAGGGTGAACGGCATTTCGGCGGGCACCACCCGCCGCCCACCGAGAAACACCTTGTCCGGCCTCGCCACGCCGTCAATCAGGACGTAGAAAGTCACCTTGGCCTCGTAGGGCGCCGTCAGGAACGACAGGCCGGACTCGGAATCCTGGCCGGGGTCGGTGAAGCTGAGGGTGTTTCCTCTCTCGATACGGTACCGTCCGCCCTCCGCGAACATCGGCACGACACTTCTGAAGATGCCGTCCGTCGTGATCTGTCCCTGGAACCGATGCTTCTTCCCGTCGCCGCTCCAGAGGACATTCCAGCCTCCGGAAAGCAGGTCGACGGTCGAGAAAAGCGCCCGGCCCAGCCGCCGCCTGTCCCCGGCGCGTTGCGCCGAGAGGTCCTGCCGTTCCTCCGGATCGGCCGCCAGGTCGAAGAACGCGCTCCTGTCCTCGTCCATGAAATCGATCAGCTTCAGATCGCCGATGCGGACCGCCTTGCGGCAGGCTCCGAGCCTGGCCGTTTCGTTCACGAGGGGGCGATCGGGGGAGGGCGCGCCCTCCCGGGCTGCGGCGGCCGTACGCGCCAGCGAGGCGAGGCTTGTCCCCGAGAGTCCCGCCGGCGCCTTCGCGATGCCCGCCAGGTCGAGGACCGTCGGGAACAGGTCGATCCCGCTCACCGGGGTGGCCACCGGCCGGGCGGGAGCGCCCGGTCTCTCCCCGCCGGGAGGGCCGGCGATGATCAGCGGCACACGGATCACCTCCTCGTACAGCTGCCTCCCATGCCCGATCGACCCGTGGTCCTTGAACTCCTCGCCGTGGTCCCCGGTGACGATCACCCAGGTCCGGGAGCCCCGGCCCGCCGCCTCCACCGCTTCGATCAGCGCACCAATCTGATCGTCCGTGAATCGGATCTCGCCGTCATACCGGTCGATCAGGAAACGCCGGTAGTCCGCCGGCATCTCGACCAGCGGATCCTTGAAGCGCGAAATGGCGTCGTACCCCGCGTCGAGGGGGCCGGCGTAGGCGCTCGGGAACATCGAGCGGTACGCTTCCGGAGGGTCGTAGGGCCAGTGGGGATCGAAGTAGTGGACCATCAGGAAAAAGGGGCGGTTCCCCTGGGCGCGGACCCACTCCGAGGCCGCCGTGGTGACCCGATCGGCGGTCGGCTCCATCCGGGTCTCGGGCCTGTACCCGGGCGCCGAGACCCCGAAGTCCTCGAACGTGTCGAACCCCCGGTCGAAGCCGAACTGCCGGCCGACGTAGACGTGCGAGACGAAAGCACCCGTGGCGTACCCCGCCCCGCGCATCGTCTCCGCCAGCGTGGGGATCGAGGCGGCCAGTTTCAGGCCGTCGTTCTCGACCCTGTGGCTCGAGGGATAGCGCGAGGTGATGATCGACATGACCGACGGGAGGGTCCAGGGCGCGGCCGACCACGCCTTCTCGAAAAGCGTGCCCCGGCGGGCCAGCGCGTCGAGGTGCGGCGATGTCGGGCGCCCGTAGCCGTAGGCGCCGAGGTGATCCGCCCGCAGCGTGTCGACCACCACGAGCAGGACATCGGGCTTTTCCGGGCTGAGTCGCGGGCCTCCGCAGCCCAGGAGGAGAACGGGGCCGATCGCGATGATCAGCAGGGCCGCCGGCCCGGCGCTCGCGACACGTCCAGAAAGGCGCCGGCTCATCGCGGGTCAGCGTCGCGCGGTGACCTGAAGCTCATGCGCCAGGCGCCCGCCGACCATCGTCGCCACGGGCCACCCGCGCAGCTTCCAGCCGCGGAACGGGGTGTTCCGCGACTTCGACTGGAAGGTCGAAGGATCCACGGTGGATTCATGCCCGGGGTCGATGACCGTGATGTCGGCCACGGCGCCCACTTCGAGCGTCCCCTTCCCGAGCCCCAGAATTCGCGAGGGATTGACCGACAGGAGCGTCACGAGCCGCGTGAGATCGATCTCCCCCGTCGCCACGAGTCGATCCATCAGTAGCGGGACCGCGGTCTCGAGCCCGATCAGGCCGAAGGGGGCGTCGTCGAACTCCCGCAGCTTCTCGTCTTCGTGGTGCGGCGCATGGTCGGTGGCGATCGCGTCCACCGTCCCGTCCTTGAGCCCCTCGAGGAGGGCCAGCCGGTCCTCCTCCGTGCGCAGCGGCGGGTTGACCTTGGTGTTGGGATCGTAGTCCGAGTCGACGACCGCCTGCTCCGTGAGCAGCAGGTGGTGGGGGGTCACCTCGCAGGTCACCGCCAGCCCCTCCGCCTTGGCCCGCCGCACCTTCTGCAGGCTGCCGCGCGTGCTCAGGTGCGCCAGGTGGAGTCGGCCGCCCGTCATGGCCGCGAGGGCGAGGTCGCGCTCCACCGCGATCTCCTCCGCCGCCGCCGGGATCCCCCGCAGGCCCAGGAGGGTCGAAGCGTATCCCTCGTTCATCACGCCCTGCGCGTGAAGCGACCGATCCTCGCAGTGGTCGATCACCGGGATTCCGAAGATCTTTGAGTACTCCAGCGCCACGCGCATCAGGGCGCTGGTCGCGACGCAGCGCCCGTCGTCGGAGACGGCGACAGCCCCCGCCCGGACCATGTCGCCGATCTCCGCCAGCTCCTCGCCCCGGCCCCCCTTGGACACGCAGCCGATCGGGTGGACGTTCACGACCCCGCGCCGGCGCGCCTCGGCGACGATGTACTCCGTGACCGAGAGCCCGTCGTTCCAGGGCTCGGAGTTCGGCATGCAGGCGACCGAGGTGAACCCCCCCGCGGCCGCCGCCCGGGTGCCGCTTTGGATATCCTCCTTGTGCTCCTGGCCCGGGTCGCGCAGGTGCACGTGCATGTCCACGAATCCGGGGCAGACGACCCGCCCGCGCATGTCCAGGACCCGCGCGCCCGCGGGAGCGCCGCCGGCTTTCTGCGCCGGGCGCCTTTCGGCGATGCGGCCGTCCACCACCAGGAGATCCATGACGGCGTCGGTTCGCGAGGCCGGATCGACGACCCGGCCTCCCTTAAGGAGCCAGCTCTCCAAGCTTTCCTCCCGCGAGAAGGTACAACACGGCCATGCGGACGGCGACCCCGTTGGTCACCTGCTCCAGGATGACCGAGGCCGGGCCGTCCGCCACGGCGCTGTCGATCTCGACCCCCCGGTTCATGGGCCCCGGATGCATGATGATAACGTCCTTGTGGGCCCGCCGGACCCGTTCCGGCGTGAGCCCGAAGAGCGCGTAATACTCGCGCGCCGATGGGAACGCCCCGCCCGCCTGACGCTCGCGCTGGATCCTGAGCATCATGATGACGTCCGCACCGTCAACCGCCTCGTCGATCCGGCAGGTCACCTGGGTGCCGAGCCGGCTCAACTCCGCCGGGATCAGAGTGGGGGGCGCGCACGCCACGAGGTCGGCGCCCATGGTCTTGAGCAGGAAGAGATTGCTCCGCAAGACCCGGCTGTTCGCGAGGTCGCCGATGATGGCGACGCGCAGTCCCCGCAGCCGCCCCTTGCGCTCCCTGATCGTGTAGGCGTCGAGCAGGGCCTGCGTCGGGTGCTCGTGGGCCCCGTCGCCGGCGTTGATGATGCTCGAGCGGCAGTGGCGCGCCAGGAAATGCGGCGCTCCGGAGGCCCGGTGCCGCAGCACGATCATGTCCGGCGCCATCGCCTCGAGGTTGCGGGCCGTGTCGAGCAGCGACTCCCCCTTGCTGACGCTCGACGACCCCGGGGCGAAGTTGAGGGTGTCGGCGGAAAGACGCTTCTCGGCCACCTCGAATGAGGACCTGGTGCGGGTCGAGGGCTCCATGAAGAAGTTGACCACGATCTTGCCGCGCAGCGTGGGCACCTTCTTGATGGCGCGCAGCGACACCTCGGCGAAGGCGCGCGCGGTGTCCAAGATGAGGGTGATCTCTTCGGCGGCCAGCCCCCGGATGCCGAGGAGGTGCCGCTGCGACAGCGCCGTCAGGGGCGGCGCCGATGCCATGTCCTCGGCCCCCGCCGCTCCTCCCACAACCGGGCCCGCGCCATCGGGACGCCCCGGCTGCGCACCGCGGCGCGCTGACGTCCCCTGCTGCCGGCGGCGCGTCCGCCCCGTCGTCTCCCGGCTGCCGCTCTCGCGCTCCAGCATCATCCCCTCGACGTCCGCGCCGCTCCGGCCGGCGTCCCCTTGGCCGGCGGCTTTCCGACTAGCAGCACCTCGTCCCGCCCGTCCTCCTCCCGCAGCCGCACCTCCACCATCTCCTCGAGGCTGGTCGGCACGTTCTTGCCGGCGTAGTCGGCCCGGATCGGCAGCTCCCGGTGGCCGCGGTCGACGAGCACCGCCAGCTGGATTTCGCGGGGCCGGCCGAAGTCCATCAGCCCGTCGAGCGCCGCGCGGACCGTCCTCCCGGTGAACAGGACATCATCCACCAGGACGATCTTCCGCCCGTCGATCGGGAAGTGGATGCGGGTATCCTTGAGGACCGCGTGCGGCCCAACGGTCGTGAGATCGTCGCGGTAGAGCGTGATGTCGAGGATGCCGACCGGGATTTCGCGCTTCTCGATGTCGGCGATCTTCTTCTGAAGGCGGAGCGCCAGGGGTACGCCGCGCGTCCGCACGCCCACCAGCGCCAGGGTGTCGAGGTCGCGGTCGCGCTCCAGGATCTCGTGCGCGATGCGCGTCAGGGCGCGGTCGATCTTTTCGGCGTCCATGACCACGACAGGGAGGCCTTCAGTCACCGTCCCGCCTCCCGAGCGCCCGGGGCAAAAAAAACCCCGCGTCTCCGCGGGAATCGCATCCAGATGTTCGTGCGGTCATCTACGCCACCTTTCCGGCCTCACCGTGCCGGATTAAAAGTGTCTCGACCGTGGTGTGAGGTCCAAACATAGCCGAGCCGCGCGTCGCTGTCAACCAGGCGCGACGGGGTCCCGAGGGCGTCCTCCGTTTCGTAGGTAACGATTACGGTCACCGGATGCTCGAAGGTGTAGCGCTCGGTGAACACCCCGGCGCGGATCGAACCGTCCAGGTCGCTCGCGATCGGGAGCCCCAGGGCGTACAGCGCCGTGGGGACGATGTCGGCGATCTGTCCCCTGCGGAACTGGGTCCCCCGCGGCACCTCGGGGCCGCGGGCGAACAGGAAGCCGCCGGGCGCCCGCCGGTGCGTCCCCGATCGCCACTCCCTGCCGGTCGCCATCGCGACGAGACGCCGCCACAGCGGGGCCGGGTCGATGCCATGGGAGGCCGTGACGAACAGGACGGTGTCGCGATCGCTGGCCGCGATGGCGCGGGCGACGATGGCGTCCACCCTCCGGTAGTACCCTTCGAGCACCCCGCCGTAGAGGCGGATCTCGCGGGCCGACACGTTCCCGAACTCCCCCGGCCGGGCGTAGCGCAGGAAGGCGTGGGCTACGAGGTCGAGCCCCGGGAACGAGAACGCGAGCACCCCGGCATTGCGATCCACGATCGCCTGGTTGAAGACCTTGACGATCGGGGCGTCCGCCGATTCGGCCCGCCGGATCTCACCCATCAGGATGGCGGCCGCCGGACCCTCGTCGCGCAGCGCCTCGGCGTCGAGGAGGTCCCCCAGGCCCGATCCGGAGATATCCGTCCCGGAGGGGGCCTCGTCCCGGGACGTCCCCCGGTCCAGATCGAGGTCCCATCCCGCCGACTCCCCCGCCCCCCCGGCGCGGGAAGCCATGTCCCAGAGGGCGAGGACGGCGCGATTCGAGACGTCCAGTGGCCGGCTCGTGAAGAAAGGCGCCCCGATGAGATCGAATCCGATTCTCGCGGGCACGACCTCCAGGGCGGTTCGCCCGCCGACAAGCATCCTGGTCCGCGGGCCGCGGACACCGTTCCTCTTGGGGAACTTGCCGGTGGCCAGGACGGTGCGGGTCACCGCCGCCTCGCACGGGGTCAGGGAGCTCACCCTGCCGAAGGAGCCCTCCTCCTTGATACGGGCGAAGGCGGGCAGCTTGCCTTGCGCCAGATAGGTGAGGAGATCCTCGAGGTCGGCGCCATCGAAATTGAGCAGGATCAGCCGGCGGGTCGGCGAAGGAAGGTGCGGAGCGCTCTCCACGCGCGCGGCTTGCGGCCCCGCCGGTCCGCCTCCCCAGGCCGGCGCCAGCAGAGCCGCCAGCGCAAGACCCGCCGCCGAGGCTTGGGGCCAGGCGGCCCGCCGCAGCCGGGAGATCACCGTGATCGCCGCGGCATAAAGCCACGCGAGACTCGCGGCCAGCAAGAGACGCCTCAGCCGGTCGGCCGTCGGCGCGTCGAATGCCATCCGGAAATCGGAGACGGCGGCCCAGCACGCCCCGAGGATCACCGCCGTGTTCACGACGTGGAACGCCATGGCATAGCGCGGGTTGAACCAGGAGAGGCTCAGCCTCCGGGTGGCGAAGAACCGCACCGCGCCGTACAGCGCCGTCCAGATCAGCCCCGCGGCGGCGGCGTAAGCCACGACGAGCGGAACGAGCGCCAACGCGCTCCCGCCCCTCCTCGCTTCGTCGTTGGCGATCCAGAGGAAGCGCGCGAGCAGGGTCGCCCCGTAGAGCCCCGCGATAGAGGCGTTCATGATGAGCTTCGGAGCGTTCACGCCGGCGAATCGTATCATCGCTTCATTGTACCGGTGGAATCATTCTGGTATCATCCGCCGCGGCATGCCGTTCGACATCTCCGCGCCCGTTGTGGCCCACGACCTCCTCGCTCCCGGACATTTTCTTTTGACCCTCGAGGCCCCGTCGATCGCGCGCGCCGCGCGGCCGGGCCAGTTCCTGATGCTGCAGACGCGCGAGGGCACCGACCCGCTGCTGCGCCGGCCGATGAGCGTCTGCCGCGTCGTTCCCGGCCGCGGCGGGCGGATCGAGATCCTCTACAAGGTCGTCGGCGGCGGGACCCGGCATCTTTCGCGCCAAGCGGTCGGACGACGGCTCATGACGCTGGGCCCGCTCGGCAACGGCTTCACCATCCCTCGCGGACGGGGCTCCGGCGGGCAGCCGATACTGGTCGCCGGAGGGATCGGCATTGCCATCTTCCCCTTCCTGGTCGAGGCGCTGCGGCGCCGCGGGCAGCGGCCGCTCCTGCTTTTCGGGGCGCGCTCCCGCACGGATCTCGTGTTCCTGAAATACTTCCGTTCGCGGGGGGTCTCCGTGCGGCTGGCCACCGAGGATGGCAGCGCCGGGGTCAAGGGGTTCGTCACCCGTCTCCTCGAGCCTCTGCTCGACCCTGCGCGGAAGCCGGAACGAACGACCCTCTATGTGTGCGGGCCCACTCCGATGCTGCGGTCGGTGGGCGCGCTGGCGACGGCGGCGGGTGTCCCATGCCAGCTCGCCCTCGAGTCGCAGATGCCGTGCGGCATCGGGGTCTGCCTCGGCTGCGTCGTGCGCTGCCCCGGGGACGCGGCCGGACCGGTCTATCGCCGCGTTTGCACCGAGGGGCCGGTCTTCGCCGCCGGCACAGTCGAGCCATGAGCGCGCGCGGGCCGGGGCTTGGCGCGCGCGGCAGGCCCGACCTCTCCGTGCAGGTCGGCCCGTTGCGGCTCAAGAACCCGGTCATCACTGCCAGCGGGACGTTCGGTTACGGCACCGAGTTCCTTCCGTACCTCGATCTCGCGGATCTCGGGGGCATCGTCACCAAGGGGCTTTCCCTTCTTCCGCGCCGCGGCAACGCGCCGCCCCGCACCTGCGAGACCCCCTCCGGGATGCTCAACGCCATCGGCCTGGCCAACATCGGTGTCGAGGCATTCCTGTCCGAGAAACTCCCCGTCCTGAGGCAGCACGACACGGTCGTCATCGCCAACGTGTTCGGCGAGACGCTCGAGGAATATGTCGCGGTGTCCCGCCGCCTCAACGGGGCCCCGGGCCTGCACGCGATCGAGCTGAACCTCTCCTGCCCTAACACCGCGAAGGGGGGCATCGCGTTCGGCGTCTCGGAGCCGGTCATCCGCGAGGTGGTCCGGGCGGTGCGCCGCGCCGCCCCCGACCTGCCTCTCGTCGTCAAGCTGACCCCGAACATCACCGACATCGCCGTCGCGGCGCGGGCCGCCAGGGAGGGGGGGGCCGACATCCTCTCCCTCGTGAACACCTTCCTGGGCTTGGCGGTAGACCTCCGCTCCCGCCGACCGGTCCTCGACAACGTGGTCGGCGGTGTCTCCGGGCCGGCCATCAAGCCGCAGGCGCTCTACATGGTGCACCGCGTCCACAGCGAGGTGGACCTGCCAATCATCGGGATGGGGGGAATCATGAGCGCGGAGGACGCCCTGGAATTCATGCTGGCGGGCAGCTCCGCCGTGCAGGTCGGCACGGCCAATTTCGTCGGTCCCGCGTCTCCGGTCAATATCGTCCGGGGAATCGCCCGCTACTGTCGGGAGGGGAAGATCCCGGCGGTGCGCGAGTTGACCGGCGCGCTGAGGCTCCCGCGGGCACCTTCCCCCGCCGTTGGCGTCTAGAAGAAGCGGCTAGAGTGGGGAGGGTTTCCCGGCGCCCGGCGCACCGGTCACGGGACCCGCCGTAGCCGGTCCTCTCGATGCGTCGTCCACGTCGCGTGCTTCGTCGCCGAAGATGCGGTTGAGCGCGTCGAAAACCGCCTCCCCCTCGGCCACGCGGGCGCCTTTCTGATCAAACAGCACCAGGTACGGCAGGGACTCGACGCCATGCTGGGAGGCCACCGGCATGGTCCAATCGACGATGTCGACCTTGCGGATCGCCAGCGTTTCCGGCCGCCGCGCGGCCAGCCGCTCGAGCGCCGGGCTGAGGGCGCGGCAGGGGGGGCACCACACGGCGTAAAAATCGAAAAGCGTGTATTTCCCGGCGGCCAGATGGCTCGCGAGGTCCACTTCCTCGCCGTGCGTGATCACGCGGATGTCAGCCGCCGGACCCCGCGGCCGGTGAAGGACGGCGGTGGCGAACACCGCCCCGGCGGCGACGAAGCCGCCGAGAACCAAGAGTAACGTCTTCATGCCGCGCTGCATGCGCCCTCCGTGCCGGCAGACCCTTGAAGCCCGACGATTATCGGCCGGACGCGCCGTCACGTCAAACGCCCGGCCGCCGCGCAATTCTTGCAATGGGAGCGCAGTTCTGTGACAATCCCGCGCATGGTCAACCCGGCGAGCGCGGACCGCCTCATCGTCGCCCTCGATGTGGCGAACCGGGAGGCCGCGCTGCGCATCGTTCATGTGCTGCGGCCGCGCGCCACCCGCTTCAAGATCGGGACGGAGTTATTCACCGCCTGCGGACCACCCCTCGTCCGCGACATCATCGGCACCGGGGCCCAGGTCTTTCTCGATCTCAAGTTCCACGACATCCCGCACACCGTGGCGCGGGCGTCGGTGGAGGCCGCGCGCCTCGGCGTCGCGATGTTCACGCTGCACCTCTCCGGGGGAGCCATGATGGCGCGCCGGGCGGCTGACGAAGTCGAGGCCCATTGCCAGATTTACCGACTGGCCAAGCCGAAGATCTTCGGAGTCACCGTCCTCACCAGCCTGTCATCCGAGGACCTGGAGCAGACCGGCATCTCGCGCCCCGTGGAGGAGCAGGTGGTGTCGCTCGCCCGCCTGGCGCAGACCGCCGGGCTCGACGGGGTGGTCGCCTCGCCGCGGGAGGTGCGCCGGGTGCGGGAGGCCTGCGGCCGCGATCTCTTGATCATCACGCCCGGCATCCGCCCGGCCGGAAGCGAGCCGGACGACCAGGTCCGCACGCTGACCCCCCGCGAGGCGATCGAGGCGGGCGCCGACTACCTCGTGGTCGGCCGTCCGATCATCGCCTCGCGCGACCCGCTCGAGGCCGCCGAGGCGATCCTGATGCAGATGGACGGCGCATGATTCGTCCGGCCGCCGCACCCCGGCACGACGTCATTCCGTCCGTCGCGGCCATCCTCGCCCTGGCGCTCGGCAGTATGGTGAGCGCCTCCGGGCCGCCGGTTATCACCAACGAGGACATCGTCCGGCTCGTCGCCCATGGGACCTCCGAGAAGGCAGTGCTCGCGGCCATCGCGGAGCACCCGGTCCGCTTCGACCTCGAGCCCGACGTGGTCGAGGAGCTGCGCGTGGCGGGAGTCAACGACCGCGTCCTCGAGGCGATGCGGCGCCGTCAGGCCGCGATGCCCCGCGAGAAGGCGCCGCCCGTCGTCCCGGCCCCCTCCCTGCCCGCCGGCCGGGTCGAGATTCTCTTCGACGCGGCCCTCGACCCGAAGGATCCCGTGGAGTCGTCGGCGGTCGCCATCCGCAAGCTTCCGAAAGGTGTGACGCGGCCGGGCGGCCTCGAGGTCGCCGAGGTCACCGATCTCGCCCTGGCGGTGCTCTGCACGACACCCGACCATGTCCCCGACCACTGGGACACGCACACACAAATCACGGGCGGCCCGCGCAGCGAGGCCATCCTGTTCCACCCCGGCAGCCGGCCCACCCGGACCAAGGGGTTCGACCTGCTCTATCTCGACAGGGAAGGAATCGACTCGGCGCCGCTGGCCCCCGGGCGCCACACCCTCGTCGTGGCGCTCGCGGGCCGGCAGGCGGGCTCGGGATCCTGGCGCATCCTGGCCTCCGACACGGTGCGCGTCGAGGCATCGGCCGATCGGCCGGTCCGCATCACGCTGAAGACTGGCAGCCACCTGCGGGGCAGCACGATGACCGGCTACAAGGTCGAGCAGGAATGGAAGGTAGTGTCGGTCGACCCGCCGGAGAGCGACACGCGCGCGGAGGGAGGGCCATGACCGCGGAAAACCGCCGGGGCGCCCTGAGCCTCGTGCTGTCTGGAGGCGGGATCACCGGCGCCATGTACGAGTTCGGCGCCCTGCAGGCCCTCGACCATTTCCTGGCCGGGTCGTTCCGTGTGAACGACTTCGACATCTTCGTGGGCACGAGCGGAGGGGCGGTCGTGGCGGCGCTGATGGCCAACGGGGTGCCCCCCGGGGAGGTCGGCCGCGCCATCATCCACAACACCGAGAGCACCCTGAATTTCAAGCAGGAGGACATCCTCGAGATCGACTGGAAGGAGCTGCGGGCCTCGGTCGTCCGGGCGATCAAGACCATCCCGGCGCTGGTCCGCTTCTACCGGCGCAACCCGAAGCTCTTCTCCCTGGCGCGCCTGCTCTACGCCCTGGAGGAAAACCTGCCTCCGGGGCTCTACGGGCTCGGGAAATACCGCGCGTATCTGCAGAAGCTGCTGACGCGCCCGGGGTGCGTGAACTCGTTCGACGGCCTGAAGCGGGAGCTTTTCATCCCGGCCATCCATCTCGACACCGGCGAGCGGGTGCTCTTCGGGACGCAGGGCTGGCGCGATGTTCCGATCTCTGACGCCATCGCCGCCTCCTCCGCGCTGCCGCTCTATTTCCAGCCCGTCAACCTGAAGGGAATGGATTTCGTGGACGGCGGCGTGGGGAGCGTCGCGCACGTGGACATGCCGATCGACCGCGGCTCCCACTTCGTCCTGGTGATCAACCCGATCATCCCGATCCGCAACGAAAAGGGGGTCGTCTGCATCCCGACGTTCGCCGGCCACTGCGCCACGCTGCGCGAGAAGGGGATCACCTTCGTCGTGGATCAGACCCAGCGGATCTCCACCCGCGAGAGGCTCGGAATGGGGATCGAGCACCTGAGGTCGCGCCACCCCGAGGCCCGCATCTTTCTCATCGAGCCCCCCGGAATCGATTCGATTCTGTTCATGGAGAACATCCTCAACTACGGCTCCCGCGTCGCCATGCTGAACTACGGCTACCGATCGACGGCGCGTCTTTTCCGGGCCGCCTATGAGACCTACCGGCAGGCGTTCGCCGGGTACGGGATCAACGTGTCCCTCGAGGGCCTGCGCGAGGACGACCCCTGGGAGCCTCCCAGCCCCCTCGTGGTCCCGCCGGCGCCCCCCGAGCCCGAGGTGGTCGCCGCCCCCGCCGCCGCGCCCGCCATGGCCGGCGCTCATGAAGGCACCGCCGCCTGACGGCCGCCCTTGCCCCGGCCCCCCCACGACCCTACATTCCCCGGGGAACCCGCACCGCGATCCCCGCGGGCCCGTCAGTGGTCACCGTCCGAGACATCGAGCTTCTCTTCCAGTCGCGCCAACCCATCGTT
>JANMQK010000228.1:0-6686 GCA_031370485.1 Acidobacteriota bacterium
CACCGCCGCTGTCGTCGACCCGCCTCGGTTCCCCACCGAGCAGGCGGCTCTGCTGGAACGTCTCCACCTCCGACTCGCGTGGACGCTGGACACACATTCCCACGCTGACTATGTCACCGGCAGCCCGGCCCTCGTGATCGCCGGGATCGGGCCCGCCGTGCGGACGGACTGGGGCGGGGTCTCGAACGTGGCGCTTGCCTGTCTCGCCGCGGTGGTCCTTCTGGCGACGATCGTCGCCTACAGCCTGTACTATTTCGCCATCTCCCGGATCGATCCGTCCCAGGTCGCCGTCTTCATGTACCTGCAGCCGGTGATTGCCGCGCTCGTCGCGTTCGCAGTCGCGGGCGAGCGGCTGACCGTCACGTTTCTCGCCGGCGGCATGCTCGTCCTGGCCGGTGTCCTGATCACCGAGCGCGGCGGGCGGCGGCTTGGGGTCGCGCCCAGCCCCCGCCCGGCCGTGTGAGACCGAGCGCCGGGGCCCCACCGCGCGCTCTTCGCGCGGAGGGCGGCGCGAGGCGAACCGAGGGGAGGAACGCGCAGCGTTCCGGACCCGTGCCCGGAGGGGGCAGGGCGCGGCGCCACGCGAAGCCGCGCGAGGATTGCGGAGCGGACGGGCGTCGGCTATCATGCGCGCCATCGTGACTGCGACCTGGATCCTCGCCTGCGCCGCGCCCGCCGCGATTGTCACGCTGGCCATGGCGACGGCCGGCTGCTCGGCCCGCAAGGACGAGCCTCCCGCCGACGTTATCCTGTTTAACGGCACGATTGTCACACTCGACCCGGCGCGCCCCGAGGCGGAGGCGGTCGCGCTTCGAGGCGGGACGATCACCGCGGTGGGGGACAAGGACGCCATCCTGGCGCTCGCCGGGCCTGAGACGCGGCGGATCGATCTGCGGGGCGGGGCGGCCTTCCCCGGGCTGATTGACGCTCACGGGCACCTGCGATCGCTGGGCGACGAGATCGCGAGCCTCGACGTCCGGGGAGCCGCCAGCGCCGGGGAGATCGCGGCCCGCGTGCGCTCCAGCGCGCCCGGTCTCGGCCCCGGCGAATGGGTGACCGGGTTCGGCTGGGACCAGAACCTCTGGCGCGGAAAGAGCTTTCCGGACCACAAGCCTCTCACCGCCGCCGCCCCCGGCCGCGCGGTCTGGCTGCGCCGGGTCGACGGGCATGCCGGCTGGGCGAGCCTCGAGGCGATGCGGCTCGCCGGAGTGACCCGCGACACGCCCGACCCGCAGGGAGGCCTGATCGTGCGCGACGCGCGCGGCGCGCCGACCGGGGTCTTCGTCGACAACGCCATGGACCTGATCTCCCGCGCCGAGCCGAAGCCGTCCCGCGAGGCGATCAAGGCGTCCCTGAGGCGGGCCCTCGATCGCTGCGCCCGGGCCGGGCTGACGGAGGTCCACGACGCCGGTGTCGTCGAGGAGGAGGTCGAGGCGTTCCGCGAGATGGCCGACGCCGGCGAGCTGCCGTTGCGCGTCTATCTCATGTGGAGCGGCATGGACGGGCGTCCGATAGAGCCCCTGGTTGCGAAGCCGCCGATTCTCAACTACAAGAACCGTCTCACCCTGAGGGCGGTGAAGCTCATGATAGACGGCGCGATGGGCTCGCGCGGCGCCGCGTTCGAAGCGGACTACGCCGACGACAAAGGGAACCGGGGCCTCCTGCTCGCGCCGGAAGAATCGATCGAGAAGGCGACCGAGACGGCCCTGCGTCACGGCTACCAGGTCTGCACCCACGCCATCGGCGATCGCGGGATCCGCCTCACCCTCGACGCCTACGAGAAGGCCCTCGCCGCCGTTCCCGCAACCGACCCCCGGCTGCGGATCGAGCACCTGCAGTGCGTGGCGCAAGGCGACATCCCGCGGCTGAAGCGTCTCGGAGTGATCGCCTCGATGCAGCCGAGCCACGCGACGAGCGACATGTACTGGGTCGACTTACGTGTGGGACCGGAGCGCGGCAAGGGCCTGTACGCGTGGCGCTGGGTCCTCGACGCCGGGGTCCCGCTCGCCGCGGGGTCGGACTTCCCCGTGGACCCCGAGCGGCCGCTCGTCGGGATCCATTCGGCGGTCACCCGGCAGGATCTCAAGAACTGGCCGGAAGGGGGCTGGCACCCCGAGCAGAGGATGACGCTCGACGAGGCGCTTCGCGCCTACACGTCGGGCGCCGCCTACGCTGCCTTCGAGGAGGATCGCAAGGGACGCATCGCTCCGGGATACTGGGCCGATCTGACGGTCCTCTCCCGGGACCTGCGGTCCGCCCCCCCGGCCGACATCCCGGACACGGCCGTGCGTTACACAATCGTCGGCGGCTCGATCGTCTACGAGGCCCCCTGAGGGTCGGCCGGGGAAAGGGGGTCGGTGATGGCCGCGCGCTGGCTCGTCAAGGAAGAACCCCGGTCCTACGGCTACGACCACCTCGAGCGCGACGGGAGGACCACCTGGTCCGGCGTCAGGAATCCCCTGGCCCAGAGGCACCTCAGAGCGATCCGAAAAGGGGATCGGATCCTCTACTACCACACGGGCACCGAGAGGGCGGTCGTCGGGATCGCGCGCGCGGCGACCGACGCCTATCCCGATCCGAAGGACCTCTCCGGGGCGCTTGCCGCGGTCGACATCGTGCCGGTGCGCAGGCTCCGCCGTCCCGTCTCTCTCGCGGCGATCAAGGCGCTCGCCTCGATGGCCTCCTTCCCTCTCGTCCGCATTTCGCGACTCTCGGTGATGCCGGTCTCCACTTCCGAGTGGGCCCGGATCGTGAAGCTCGCCCGTCCCTGAAGCCCCGCCGGACGCCCATTCCCCTTGACAGCAAAGGGTTTGACCGTATCATTACGGCCGCGCCAAGAGGCCTGGCGGCGGAATCCACACGAGAGGCATCGGCTGGCGCATGAAACAGGCGGGGTCCTGGTCGGTCTGGCTGGCGTGCCTCCTGTTTCTCCTCCTCCCGGCATCCGCCCGCGCCCTGGCCCCCTCCGGCATCAATGGTGTCGTCGTCGACCGGAATGGCACGCCGCTTCCCGGTGTGACCGTGACAGTCTCGGACGGAGCCCGGGGCATGGCGCCCCGCGGCACGGTGACCGACTCGCGCGGGCAGTACCGCATCGTCCCGCTTCCCCCCGGGCCGGGGTACACGCTGCGTGTCTCGTTCCCGGGCCTCGCCACGGTGACCCTCTCCGAGATCGCCGTCGAGCCCGGGAGGCTGACCGCCGTTCCGGTCCAGCTGAGGCCGGAGTCCGAGGTCAAGGAGCGGGTCCGGGTCGTCGGCCGCACCGATATCGTCGACACCACCTCGACGACGCTGCACACCGACTTCAGCGCCGAGTTCATCGACGCGCTGCCGATCCTGGGGCGCAATTACCAGGGCCTGCTGACCCTCGCCCCGGGGGTGACCGACGTCGACGGCACGGGGAACCCGAACATCCACGGGGCACGCGACACCGACGTCATCACGCTGGTGGACGGGGTCTCGACGGTCGATCCGCTCACGGGCCACGCCGGGCAGCAGCTGAACATCGAGTCGATCCAGGAGCTCGAGATCAAGACCTCGGGGGCGAGCGCCGAGTTCAGCCGCGGCCAGGGGGGCTTCGTCAACATCCTCACCAAGTCGGGCGGCAACGAGTTCCAGGGGACCTTCAAGTTCTACTGGCGCGGCGACCGGTTGGACGGCGACGGCGCGGGGATCGACGACCCGGGGCTGCACGGGGGGCTGGGCGAAGTCGGCCTGCGCGACCTGACCTTCAACGACTACCTGCCGTTTCTGTCGCTGGGCGGGCCCATCAGGAAAGACAAGGCGTGGTATTTCGTCACGGCGGAGTACATCCAGCAGCAGGAGCCGATCAACGCGCTGACCCAGAGCTTCGTGCGCGGCACGAGGGAGATGCGCGTGTTCGGAAAGGCGAGCTGGGACGTGTCGGCGAACCACAAGCTGGTGCTCAGCGCGACGCTCGACCCGCAGGAGTACACGAACCAGGGCCTCGACTCGTCCACCGCGATCGAGTCCGGCTACACAAGCCGGGAGGGCGGGCGGAACCTGGTTCTCAAGGAGACCTCGATCTTCAGCCCGGATGTCTTCCTGGAGACGACGGTGCAGTCCTTCCACGCGTCGCCGCGGCGGATCGCGACCCTGGACCCCGATTCGAACGGCAACGGGATACTCTACGACGACCGGAATCACAACGGTTTCTACGAGGCGGCGGAACGGGACCCCGGGGACGACTACGACGGGGACGGCGCCTGGGACGTCTACGAGGAGCCCTTCGCCGTGGGGGTCCCGGGCCAGGAACGGGACAAGGACCACGACCTGCGCCGCACCGCCCCTCTCGGATGCGAGGGCCGGACGCGCGAGGACAGGAATTGCAACGGCATCCTCGACCCCGGCGAGGACCGGAACGGCAACGGGGTCCTGGACGACAGGCCCTTCCCGTCATCCCAGGATCTGATCACCCAGCACCTGCCGGACGGCACCGAGGTTCCCCTCCCCGCCTATTACCCCTACGAACGGTTCGTCCCGCTTCCCGCCGATCGCGACAGCACGACCGATCTCGCCCGGGGCCTGACGACCGGACCCAACCCTCTGGGCTTTGACCGCGACACGCGGCGCATCACCCTGCGGCAGGACCTGACCCTGTTCGTGGCGGACTGGCAGGGGCAGCACGACCTCAAGCTGGGAGGGGTCGTCGAGCGGGAGAGCTACGCCCAGAGCACCTCGCTCCGGCCGATCCGCTACACGATCAAGGCCTTCACGACTCCGCAGACAGGGGTGCTGCTGCCCACGGAGACCGAGGTGAGGAACGATGCGACCGGCACGACGATCGGCCTTTACATCCAGGACACCTACAAGCCCCGTCCCAACCTGACGATCGGGGCGGGATTCAGGTTCGACCGCGAGGCCACCGACTCGTTCGGGTACACGCCGGTCGACCCCGCCCGGGAGCGGATTCTCTACAACCGCCTGTACGAGCTCTCGGGAGGCGAGTTCGGCGGGACCGGGGCCGACATCAGCGGAGACGGCCTTATCAGCCGGGGATTCTGCACGGATCCGATCTTCGCAGGCGTCGGTTGCCCGTTCAGCCCCTCCGGGAACCTGGTGATCGCCGACCTGGCTCGGCTCGCTCTCATCGCCCCCTCCCGGCTGACGCAGCACCACTTCGGGACCAGCCTGCTGGCCCAGCAGCTCAAGGGCCTGTTCCCCGACGTCGTGACCATCGATCCCGTCACGCAGCAGGCGACCATCGACCGGGATGCGCTGCGGCGGGCCGGGGCCGCCACCTTCCAGGATCGGGAGCCGCTGCGCCTGACCAACAACAACCTGTCGCCGCGCCTGTTCGTCTCGTGGGATCCTTTCGCCGATTCCCGGACCAAGATCTTCGCCAACTGGAGCCGGCTCTACGACAAGCTCTTCCTGGCCACGGTCGTCCCCGAGGAGGGGCCCGACACCATCTTCCGCTACTACCAGCTCGACCGCGACGGGGTGGCGGGGAACGGCACGCCGGACTCCCACATCGGCAACGCGCTGTCGAAGGCCCCCCCGGGCTACACGCAGGTCGATCGCGGGCTGCAGACCCCGTTCGCCGACGAGTTCACTTTTGGATTCGAGCGGGAGATCGCCCCGGAGGTCTCCTTCCGGGCCACCTACATCAACCGCAAGTACAGGCGCCAGCTTCAGGACAGGGACATCAATCACTACGTGCGCTACGACGAGAACGGACGCCCGATCGACAACATCGGGAAGATCAACGTCAGCCGCGCCGGGGTTCCCCAGCCCAGCCCCGACGGCCGGCCCGACCTCTACATCCGGAACTTCTTCTTCAACCAGATCCTCGAGATCGGCAACTTCGACGAGGCCCGGTACCACGCGATCGAGCTCCAGGTCGTCCGGCGGCTCAGCCGCAAGTGGCAGATGGATGCCTCCTACACGTACTCCCGCGCGATCGGCAACGCCGAGAACTACCAGTCGGAGCTCGGCAACGATCCGTCGCTGCTGCAGGACGAATTCGGCTACCTGGACTACGACCAGAGGCACCAGGTCAAGCTGAACGCCGTGACGTACCTGCCGGGACGGGTGACCCTCAGCGGGACGCTCTCCTGGAGCTCGGGCCTGCCCTATTCGATCATCGACCGGTTCGTCGCGGCCGACGACTTCGGCTACTTCCAGTCCCGCACGCTCTACGGTTTCCCGTCGCCGACGGGAGGCGCGGACGGCGGCCCGACCTTCGTGCAGCTGCGCCGGAACCCCCTGCGGAATGCCGCCGTCTACGACATCAACCTGAGATTGCAGAGGGACCTCCTTCTCAGCCGGCTCGGCTCCAGGCTTTTCCTGTCGGTGGACAACCTCCTCAACACGGATGACCTGAGGATCCGCACCACCACCCCCGACGCGGCCGACCGGGGCGGCGTCGTCCAGCTGAACTCCCAGCGCCGCTTCGGGCGCCGTTTCGAGGTCGGGTTCCAGGTCGACTTCTAGGGGCCGCGCGCCGGGGCGGCGCGCGTCGCTGCTAGAATGGGGTATGGACCGCGGGCGTTTCGAACGGCTCGTCGCCGAGGCTATCGAGTCGCTTCCCGACGATTTCAAGGCGAAACTGGACAACGTGGCGGTGGTCGTGGAGGACCTCCCTTCGCCCCGCGACGCGCGGTGCCACGCGCGCGGCCGGGGGCTGCTCCTGGGGCGTTACCAGGGGCTGCCGCTCACGCAGC
>JANMQK010000237.1:0-5716 GCA_031370485.1 Acidobacteriota bacterium
AATTGTGGCCGGGAGTCCGGCCCGCCACCGCCGCGGCGCCACGCCGGATCCGGCGCGGCGGGGGCCCAGGGGGTCCGCGGGCTCATTACCTTTTCATCCGGCAACCACGCCATCGGCGGCGCGCTCGGCGCGCGGCGGGCCGGGCTGCCGGCGGTCGTGGTGATGCCCGAGAACGCCCCCGCAGTGAAGGTCGACAAGGTGCGGTCGCTGGGCGCGGAGATCCATTTCGCGGGAACCACCTCACCCGAGCGCAAGGTGCGCGCGGAGGCGCTCTGCCAGGAGCGCGGGCTGACGATGGTCCCCCCCTTCGACCACCCGTGGATCGTGGCGGGGCAGGCCTCCTGCGGCCTGGAGATCCTCGAGCAGATGCCCGACGCCACGGTCATCCTGGTACCGGTGGGGGGCGGAGGGCTCCTGGCCGGGATCGCCCTCGCCTGCGCGCAGCGGAAGCCGGGTGTACGGGTCGTCGGGGTCGAGCCGGAGGGAGCCGCCAAGATGTCCACTTCGCTGCGGGCAGGATCTCCGGTCACACTGGCCGCGGTCGGCTCGCTCGCTGACGGGCTCCTCCCCTCGCGGCCCGGCGACCTCACCTTTGGCGTCGCCCAAAGGCACGTGGCCGAGGTGGTCACCGTCAGCGACGGGGCCATCGCCGAGGCGGCGGTCCTTCTCTTGAAGTCGGAGCATCTTCTGGTGGAGTGGAGCGGAGCCGTCGGGGTCGCGGCGCTGCTGCGCGGCCCGGGGGGCGCTGCCGGGGTGGCGGGCCTTGCCGGCCCGTGGGGCGCCGTCGCCGCGGGACGCCCCATGGTCGTGGTTCTGAGCGGGGGCAACGCCGACCCGGGGGCCCTGCTCGAGCGCTTCAAGCCCGGAAACTCCTAGACGGAACGGGCCCGCATCCCGTACTTGATACGTCGCCGCCGGTCGGAACAGGCGGCATGGTAGACTACCCGCCCTCTCGGAGGGGCAACGTGCCACAGGGACGCGACCAGGACAGGCGGGAACGCCAAAGCAGCGGCTTTACGCTGATCGAGCTGCTCATCGTCGTGACGATCATCGGGATCATCGCGGCGCTCGCGATCCCGAACCTCAGGAACGCCATCGACCGCGCCAAGCAGAAGGCGACGATGACCAACATGAAGGCCATCGGAAACGCCCTTGAGATGTATTCGGTCGACAACAACACCTATCCCAAGGGGCTCACCGATGCGAACTCCGCGACGCTGAGTTCCTACCTTTCCCCGCTCTACATGCGGACCTTGCCGCCGGGGGACGGCTGGGACAACACGTGGCACATCGACACCAGCGCCAGCGGCACCCAGTACACGATCACTTCCTACGGCCGCGACGGCGCCCCGGGCACCAACTCCGGCGGCACGACGACCGACATCAATTGCGACATCATTTATACGAACAGCTCGTTCTACCAGGCGCCGGGAGGCACGCAGCAGTAGCCTCCCTACCCCCTTCCCCCTGACCCCCGAATTCGGCTAGAATCCGCTCTGTAACGCTACAGCAGCAAGCATTGGCGCGGCTCATCAACCGCGTCCGATTCGCAATCGGGGGATCTGCGTGTCGATCCGCGGGAAGAAGGGCCCTGCCGACGAGGAGGGAACCATCCTCCCCCCCGGCAAGCGGGACTCTTCCGGATTCTGGTTTCCACGTGATTGCGGCGACCCGAGGTCGCTGGTCGGCCGCCGCGCGCGGCGCTTGCGCGCCCAGCGCAGGTCGGAGATCGCAGGGCAGGGGGCGGAGCAGGAAGTTCCCTAGCCGGCGGCTTCACACTTCCGTCTCGCGACGGGGAGGTGTCTGAACGTGACCCACGCCGGCCGCACGGTGCACCCGCAGGGACAGGAGCCCCCCGCCGAAGTCGTCCGGCTGGCCGAGCAAATCGACGAGGACGGCGGGGCGGCGCTGGCGATCTACCGCGAGCCGGTCGGGAACCACTGGCAGATCTTCGCCCTGCTGCCGCGCGAGAAGGTCCAGGCGACCCCCTACCAGCGTGACCTGTCGAAGGCCCACGCCGAGAGGCTCCTCAAAGTGGTGAAGAAGATCGATCGGTTCGTCGACCCGGTCGTCGCGATCCGGGCCGACGGGGTCTACTGGACGCCGAACGGCAACCACCGCCGCCACGTCCTCGAGAAACTCAAGGCGAAGTTCGTCCCGGCCATCGTGATCCCCGAGCCCGAGGTCGCCTTCCAGATCCTGGCGCTGAACACCGAGAAGGCGCACAACCTCAAGGAGAAATCGCTCGAGGTGATCAGGATGTACCGCGGGCTCATGGAGGAGAGGGGCAAGGACACCGAGGAGGCGTTCGCGTTCCAGTTCGAGGAGCCCCATTTCATCACCCTGGGGCTGCTCTACGAGAAGAACGCCCGCTTCGCCGGCGGCGCCTTCGCGTCAATCCTGAGACGGGTCGATCGCTTCCTGAAACAGCCGCTCCGCGCCGCCTACCCCACGCGCGAGGAGCGCGCCGCGCGCGTGGGGGAGGCCGACGCCATCCTCAAGGACATCGTCGAGAAACTGAAGCGGCGCGGGATCCGCCACCCGTTCGTCAAGAACTTCGTCCTGGCGCGCTGCACGCCGTTGACCCGCGCCCGCAAGACCGTGCCGGGGTTCGATCAGGCCTTCACCAGGCTCATCAAATCGCTCGAGTCGTTCGACGTCGCGAATGTGGCGCGCGAGGACATCCAGCGGTCGGCCATCATGGCCATCCCGTCCTCGAGCTGACTCCTCCTACCTGCCGCTCGTGCTCCCCGAGCCGGTCACCGCGGCGGCCAGCGACTTGGAATCGATCTCCAGGGTGATCATGAATCCGTTGGTCCCCTTGAACTCGAACGCCTTGTCCCCGACACGGTAGGCCTCGACCGTGTTGGGCATCAGGACAAAGCCGTCGTTCCGGGGCGCACCCCAGTAGGTCAGGTTCTTGATCACGACCGGGTCCGGGGTCATCCCGGGGAACGCCTTGAGCCCGACCTCCGCGACCTTGCCGCCGTCGATCGTGGCGTGGGCCTCGCCTTTCCCGGCCGTCCAGGCGATCTGTCCCTCGGCCGTCGTCAGCGAGTTCCACTTCACCGGGTAGAGGTGGCCGACGATCGTGGTGATCGCATCACGCTGTTCCTTCGTCGTGGCCTTGTCGAAGGTGACGACCGCCCAGTCCATCTGCCCCTTCGAGAAGTCGCCGCCCAGGTCTCCCGAGACCCAGAACTTGGCGCCATCGAGCTTCAGGGCGCCGAGGTGGCCCTTGTTGATCTTGAGCGCGTTGTTGAACTTGCAAAAATGCTCCTCCCCCGCGCCCCCATCGTGATGATGGGCGGCCGGCTTGCCGCTGCCGAAATAGCATTGGCAGAACATCGGGCAGGAGCAGGCTTCGATGATGGTGGCGTTCATGCTCCAGTCGGAGCCGTGCGCCGCGATCGGCTTGCCCGCCGCGAAGGCCGGTAGCGTTGCGGCCAGCAGGGCCGCCATGGCCACACCTGTGATCGTCCTCATGGGATCCTCCTCGATGGGTTGTTCATGAATTTGTCCGGCCCGGAAACGGGGATTCCAGCCGCCCTCGTTGACGGGGAGCATGTTCTGCTCCTGCCCGCATCCTGTCAAGTGGGCGGGCCGCCTGTTGTCGCGCAACGCGCTCCCCTGCTAGGATCGGCCCGCCATGAGCCTTTCTCCACTCCATCAGCGCAACCCGACCCGCGCCGTGCGTATCGGCCGGACCACCATCGGCGACGGCCATCCGATCGCGGTGCAGAGCATGACGGCGACGAAGACCTCGGACGTCGAGGCGACGGTGCGCCAGGTGCTCGATCTCGAACGGGCCGGGGCCGACGTCGTCCGCATAGCCGTGGACAGCGGCCGTGACGCCGCCGCCCTGCCATTGATTCGGGACCGCGTCGCGGCGAACCTGTCGGTGGACCTGCAGGAGAACTACCGGCTGGCGACCGAGGTTGCTCCGTTCGTCGATAAGATCCGCTACAACCCGGGGCACCTGCATCACCACGAGAAGACGAGGCCCGTGCGCGACAAGGTGGCGTTCATCGCCGAGACGGCCGCGCGGCACGATTGCGCGCTGCGCGTGGGGGTGAACTGCGGCTCGGTCGATCCGGAGAAGGCCAGCAGGTACGGCGAGGACTCGGTGGCCGGGATGGTCGAATCGGCCCTGGAGCACTGCGCCATCCTGGACGATCTCGGGTTTCTGCGCTATTGCGTGTCGCTCAAGGACTCGGACCCGGGGAAGGTCATCGACTCCAACCGCCGCTTCGCCGAACAGAGGCCCGACGTGCCGCTGCACCTCGGCGTGACCGAGGCGGGCCTGCCGCCCGACGGCGTCATCAAGACGCGCGTCGCCTTCGAGCAGCTGGTCTCGCGCGGCATCGGCGACACGATCCGCGTCTCGCTGACCGTCCCGAATGACCGCAAGGGGGAGGAGATCGCGGCCGGCCGCCAGATTCTCGCGGACATCGCACGGGGTCGCTTCCGCTCGGTGCCGGAGAATTTCGGCAAGGGTCTCAACATCATCTCGTGCCCGTCCTGCTCGAGGGTCGAGAACGAGGCGTTCGTCGATCTCGCGGAAAAGGTGCGCGCCATGACGGCCTACGCCAAAGACCACGCCGTCACCATCGCGGTGATGGGCTGCCGGGTCAACGGCCCCGGCGAGACCGACGACGCCGACCTCGGCCTCTGGTGCGCCCCGACGCACGTCAACTTGAAGAAGGGCTCCGAGACACTCGGCAACTTCCGCTACGACGAGATCCTCCCCCGCCTGAAGACGGAGCTCGACCGGCTGATCGAAACCCGCGCCGGCCGCTAGAGCCCCGATCGGGAAACCGGCACGCGAGCGGGTCCGGGCGCGGGGCCGCAGCCGAGCGCCGCCTGGATTCGCCGGGCGGCGGCCAGAAGATCCGCGGCCGTTGCGGCGTCTATCTTCGGATGCTTCTTCCCCGCTTCCTCCCGGACCTTCTTGGCGAACTCGTTGATCTTCTTGCAGGCGTGATCGAGCTTACCCTTGTCGTTCTCCCTGGCCGCTTCGCGGAGCTTGCCGTCCAGCTCTTTCGCGAGAGGTCTTGGCAGGCCAAGTCCTCTGACGACCTCACCCAGCGCCCCGATCTGCTCCCCGGCGCCCGACACGTGCACCGGGAAAGCCCCGGCGGCGCCGTTGCCCTGCGCGTCGGTCGCATCGCAGGCGACGATATGGTTTTCATCCGCCGCGTTCGGAGGGAAGAGAGTTCCCGAGGGCGGCAGGCAGGTCACGGCTGCCCCGCCGCCGCAGAGATCCACGGCCGAGGCCATGTACGTCACGATGGCTCCCGCGGGCATGGTGGCGTCGACCGAGAGGCCGGGGGGAAGAACCAGAGCCGGTGGCAGGCTGTCCCGGACCGTGACGATCAGCGCGCAGGTGGCGACGTTCGGGACCTCGTCCGCCGCGGTGAACGTCACCGACGTCGTCGCCAGCGGGTAGAGTCCCGAAGCGTCGGCTCCCCCCGCCGTGCGTGTGTTCGTCACTTGCACCGCGGCGCTGCATACGTCCACGGCGGACACCATCACAGGGACCATGGCTCCCCCTGGGCCGGCGCACTCGGCAATGGATGAATCGGGGCACTGGATCGAAGGCGGCATCGTGTCCTCGACCGTGACGTCGACCTGCGTGGTGTCGGACCCTCCCACGGAGTCGGTCACCTTGAGGGATATCGGGTGCGCCCCGAGAGGCAGCGCCGTCGTCAGCACC
>JANMQK010000279.1:0-2170 GCA_031370485.1 Acidobacteriota bacterium
CGCGACCGCCAGCATCGCCCCGCTGGCCACGGGCTTCGGGCTGCGAAAACGCTCATAGGCCTCAAGGAGGATATACAGCGAGACTCCGACCAGGATGAGGGCATTGGCGAGTGCAGCAAGGATCTCCGCCCTGTAATACCCGTAGGTTCTTTCAGGCGTCGCGGGGCGTTCCGAGAACTTCATGGCCAGGAGCGCCATGGCAAGCCCTGCGACGTCGGTGAGCATGTGACCGGCATCGGCCAGGAGGGCCAGGCTGCCGGTGAGCAGGCCGCCGACGATTTCGACGACCAGAAAGAACGACGTCAGCGTGAGGACGACGATGAGGCGTCGTCGGTTGGCAACCCGGTGAGAGCGTCCGTCCGACACCTATCCTCCCAAACGCTTCAAGGGCGCCCTCTTCGGCGGCGTCGAGTAAGGACCGCCGAACGATCTCGTCACGAACGTGGGCCGGTGCTCCCGGGCAGGATACCCGGACTGACGAGCGCATCCTCGCCCCAATCGGCCGTGCGGATGCGACAGGCGATCGCGACGGGGCCAGCGAAGATTTTCCCGTCGCCCGGGTGTCCCGTGTGGGCCGCCCCACGGATGGCTTCGACGATCGTCGCCAGATCCGCAAGGCGGCAGAAGATCTCGAGACGCGTCTTTCTCTCGAAGGGGTCGACCTCCGTCGCCTCGCCGGGCCGCGGGGGGTGGGCCCCGTGGGTCCCGAACCCCCGCACCTCCGAGACGCTCATGCCCGGGAACTGCGGCAGCCGGCGCAGTGCGTCGACGACGCCGCCGAGCTGGAACGGCTGGATGAACGCCACAATCTGGCGGAGCGGTCTATCCTGCGTCATGTCAGGTCCTCCTGTCGTCCGCCACCGGACGGCGGCGGAAAAGACTGTAGAGCACCGGCAGCACGAAGAGCGTCAATGCGGTGCAGGTCACGAGCCCGCCGATGACGACAGTGGCCAGAGGTCGCTGGACCTCCGCCCCGAGGCCGGTGGCGAGCGCCATCGGAACGAACCCCAGGGAGGCCACGAGCGCCGTCATGAGGACCGGCCGCATCCGCAGCGCGCAGGCCTGCCGCAGAATCTCCATGACAGGCTGGTCGGTCCTTGCCTCCAGATCGCGGATCTGCGTCATGAGGACGACCCCGTTCAGCACGGCGACCCCGAACAGGGCGATGAACCCCACGCCGGCGGAGATGGAGAAGGGCAGGCCGCGCAACGCCAGGGCGAAGACGCCGCCCACGGCTGCGAAGGGTACGTTGAGGTAGATCAGCGCGGCGGGCCCCGCCGACCCGAAGGTGAAGTAAAGCATCGCGAAGATGAGACTCAGGGCCAGCGGGACAACGACCGCGAGCCGGCGGGTCGCCGCCTGCAGGTTTTCGAACTGTCCCCCCCAGCGCACGTAATAGCCGGGCGGAAGCGAAACGTCCCTCCGGATCCGGTCGCCCGCTTCCGACACGAAGGAGGCCACGTCGCGGCCGCGGACGTTGAGCTGGACGACGATGCGCCGGCGGACCGCCTCGCGGCTGATCTGAGAGGGGCCGGTGTCGATGCCGATGTCGGACACCTGCGCGAGGGGGACACTCAGCCCGCCCGGCGTGGCCACCGGGAGGCTTCCGATCGAATCCACCGACTGGCCCGCCGGGTCGTCGAAGCGCACGGCAAGCGAGAACCGGCGCTGGCCTTCGAACACGGTCCCGACGACCTTCCCCGCCCGGATCGCTTCCACCGTGTCGAGCACGTCGCCCACCGGGATTCCGTACCGGGCGCAGCGGTCGCGGTCCACCCGGACGCGAAGCACCGGAAGCCCGGTGGTCTGCTCGAGCTTCACGTCAGCCGCCCCGCGGACGGAGGCAACCACCCGGGCGATCTCCTCTCCCTTCTGGCGCAGTGTTTCCAGATCATCGCCGAAGAGCTTCACGGCCACGTCCGACCGCACCCCCGCGATCAGCTCGTTGAACCGCATCTCGATCGGCTGCGTGAAGGAGAATCCGGTCCCGGGGACGTCGTCGAGTAGCGATCGGCTCATCTTCTCGATCAGTTCGCTCTTGGAGCCGACGGTCCACTCGGAGCGGGGCTTCAGCATGACGAATACGTCCGCCAAATCGATGCCCATCACGTCGGTGGCCACCTCCGGGCTGCCGATCCGGGTCACGACGGTCTTCACCTCCGGGAACCGT
>JANMQK010000108.1:0-8067 GCA_031370485.1 Acidobacteriota bacterium
GGCCGCGGTCAGTCGTCCGTAGAAGGTGGTCCCCAGCGAGAAGGTGGTCCCCAGCGAGACGCTCGGTCTCTGTCCCCGCGCCAGGGAGGCGCAGAACCGGACCATCCCGAGGCCTGCCGCGGCCACGGCGACGTTCAGGAGGAAAAGACGCAGGAAGCCGGCCACCCGGTCGATGGGACCGGAGAGCGGCAGCCCCAGGGCGAAGATTTCCCTGGGGCCGCTGAAGTAGATGATACGGGCCATCCCCTCGCCGACGTCCTCGCTGGACCAGACATGATGCCGTCCCGCGAGGGAACGCAGCAAATCGGGACGCGGCGGCGGAATCTCGCCGCCGGACTCGTAGACGCGCTCGAGGTTCGGACCGAATACCGCCACCATCGGGTCGAACCTCAGTAGTTCCGGGTTGGTGCGCGCGACCGCGATGGAACGGAACAAGGGAAGGTAGGTGCTCTCCGAGCCCAGGATCGGCAGGTTGTCGTAATCGTCGACCACGGTTATCGCCACCAGCATGGCCGGGCGGCGCGGCGGCCGGACCCAGCGCGATCCGTAGATGACCGCCTTCCGCACGGTCTGCTGCGGCCTCGGGGGGACGTGCACGATGCCGCGCCCCGCCGCATCGCGCGCGTCGGGAAAGGGGATCTGAAGCCGTGGCGCAAGGTTGACCGCGAAGCGGCTGAGGAGAGTGCCGTCACGGGTGAAGATTTCGAGCGATGACGCGAGGCCGGTCCGGGCCATCGGGGTCGCGGACCATAGGCGGTACGCGGCGCGCCCCGACCCGGTCCCGGCGTCCTCGAATGCGAACAGGGCCCCCGCGGCGAAGTCCGCCTCCTCCGCCATCGCCAGGGACTGGCGGAGTAGTTCCGATCGCCGCTCCTCCTGGTAGAGGACGCGCGGAACGAGGTCGGCTTCGAAAAAATCGCGTCGCAGTCTGTCGTAGGCGTGCTGCAGGAGAAAGGCGTACAGGAGGGTCACGAGAAACACCCCCAGGATGAGTTTCAGCGGCAACGGAAGCTTCGCGGTCGCCGCCGACCTCAGCCGGCGGAGCAGGCTCCAGACGCCGCCCTCCACCGGGTCCTTGAGCGCCATGTCGATGAGCGTGAGGATTAGGGCGGCCAGGGCCGCAACCAGGAGGAACAGGGAAGTCTGCAGCGCGAGCCGCGCGAGCACCCTGCCGCCAATCTCGACGCGGCTGATGTCGGTCCGCGCGTCGAGGACCATCCTGTCGATGAAGGCGTGCAGGCCGAACGATCCGCCCACGATGACGAGCGCGGTCCCGAGGAGGGCGGCCGCGCGGATCCGGCGCCGGGTCCGATCGGAACGGGGCGGAGCATGACGTTCGACGAACCAGCGCACGAGGAGGACCTGCGCAAGGCATGCCACGGCGGTCAGCAGCAGGTCCGCGGGGGAGCGCGCCAGCCCCCCGAACGCGGAGGAGGCGTAGACCGTGACATCGAACAGACGTGGCGGCGGCAGCGGCCCGCCCCCGCACAGCAGGAGCGCGGCGCGGACCGACCAGATTCCAAGGCTCCCGAGGAACAGCCGACCCGCTGCAGGGAGGACGGGCCGACGCACCAGAAGAAGCGTGCATGCGGCCAGCAGCGCCGCGGCGGCCAGCAGCGCCCCGCCAAGTCGCGCGGCGGCTCTCCAGCCTGCGATCTCCTCGCCGAGGCTCCTGTCGGTGAGGTGGGCCACGAAAAGGATCCGGCCTCCCGGCGCCCGGAGAGGCAGTGAGAGCATTAGTCCGCCACGTCCCCCGGGGCGTCGCCAGTACCGGTCCCCCTGCCCGATGAAGAACGCCGACAGTTCGTCACGCCCCGGCGGCTGCTGGTCGGCCTGCAGCGTGGCCGGAGACACATCCTCCCAGTGCGGCATGAATTCGAGGCGCACGCCCCGGTCGTCGAGCCGCGTGTCATCCGTCACCGGAGGCTTGAGCACCAGCTCGGACACCCACCGGTAATCGCGGGAGTCGGAGATCACGGCATACAGCCGGGGGGAGGTCTCTCCTCCGGCGACGCGAAAAACAGGGGCGGGGAGCGCGGCGACGAGGAGATCCTCCGGCGGAGGGGTGCAGTTGCCGTCCCATGCCAGCACGGTGCCGTCCGGGCGGTACACGGAGACGCCCTGCCGGTCCGCAGGCAGGCGGCTGGAGGCGCGGATGCTGGCGACTTCCCGGAACGCGGCTTCCTGGTCCACGGGACCGGCGCCGCCGCCGGTCCGCAGGGGATTCGCCAGTTCGTCGAGAAGCCAGGAGAAGTCGGAGCCCAGGGCGGACGCCCGCGTTTCGAGACGGGCGTGACCGCCGTCGTCCCACCGCGCCGCCACGCGGGCCGTGGCGCCGGCGACTACCAGGCCGCCGGCTCCAATCAGCAGCGCCCCCGCCGCAAGAAACCCCAGGGCCTGGCGCGCCCGGAGGTCAAGGCGCCGCCCGAACCGGGGCCAGACCCCAAGGAGCGCTCCCGCCGACGCGAGCAGGACGAGACTGGCCCGCTCGACAGGGGAAAGGGCCTGGAAATCCTGTCCCAGATCGAGACAGAGGACGAGAAGTATCAGCCCCTCGAGAAACAGCGGGAGGGACGATGTCACGGGATCACTTCAGGTCCCGGATCTCGCGGATGCGCCAGGAGGGTCCCTCCGGCGAAAAGGTCAAGGACAGCCTGGCCTCGACCCCCTCCGTCCGCTCCTCGCGGTAGACCCAGAGGGCGGCGAGCGTCACCTGGCCCTCTTCGCTGGCCTTCGAGGACCTTTGGAGAAATACGAATCGCAACGTCGTGCGTTTTTCGAAGAGGCGGCGGAAAAGAAGCAGCGTCTGGCCGGCCCCGTAATAACCCTCCGGGACGCCGAAGAGAGCCGAGGACAGGTAGATTTTCACGCGCTGGGAAAGAACCGGCCGCAGCCCGTCTGCGTCGGCGCGGGCGAAGGCTGTCTGGACCGCGCTTCGCGCCAGATCGAGCCCCTTGTTTTCCGGCGCCGCGCGAGGCGCCTTGTCGGGATCTTGCTCTCCGGCCGGATGGACCGGCCCGGCGATCGCGATGAGGACGACCAGGAACGACAAGGCGAGAAGGACACTTCGGGGTGATCGCTGCGTGGCATTCATCGGATGACACCGGCCCCCGCCGCGGAGGCGTTATGCTAATCTACGCGCGCTTGCGAGTCAAGAAAACGATAGTTTAGACGCGGCTTTGATCGGGGAAAGCTCCAACGATGTTCCGCCTGAATCCGCTGGTCCCGATCCTCGTCGTCCTGGCCGCGCTCACCCCGGCAACAACCGCCCGCGCGGCGCCCGACGCCGCGCGGATCATGGGCCACGTCACCGCTCTCGCGGGAACCATGGGCCCGCGCCCAACGGGCAGCCTCGCGGACGCGCGGGCCGTGGCCTACGTGCAGCGCGAGATGGAGGCCGCCGGTCTCGAGGTCTCTCTCCAGGAGGTGACCCGCATCGAGGAGGCGAACGGCGAGCGGACGCTGCGCGCCTGGAACGTGATCGGGCGGCTGGCCGGCGCCACGCCGGACACCATCCTCGTGGCCGCCCACCATGACTCCGCGGGGACCGCGGTACCGGGCGCCAACGACGACGCCTCGGGACTGGCGGTCCTCCTGGAAATCGCCCGTGCCGTGGCGGTACGGCCGCGGCTCAGCACCTACCTCTTCATCTCGTTTGGCGCCGAGGAGGAGGGTCTTCTGGGCTCGAAGCGGTTCGTCCAGGACGCCGATCTGAGCCGCGTCCGGGCGGTCATCGCCCTCGAGCTTCTCGGCCGGGGGGAAATCCTCGCCGGGCCGGTGCCCGAGGCCCCTCCGCGCTGGGCCCAGGAGGCGCTGCTGCGCGCCAAACGTGAAACGGGGGTCAGCACCGTCTCGACGCGCCCGATCTGGACGCTGGTGCCGCGCTTCATGAACCTGCCGTTCTCCTCGGACCACGAGCCCTTCCTCAAGAAGGGGATCCCGGCCTTTCTCCTCCTGGGGACCTTCCCCGGATGGACCTATCACACCTCCGAGGACTCGATCGAAAGGATAGACCCCGCCGCGCTCGGCCGCGCCGCGATCGTCCTCGACCGGCTGCTCCGGAACCTCGAACTGTCTCCACCCGCCCCTTCCCGCGACCGGAGTTACCTCCCTCTGTCCCTCTTCGGCAGGGGACTCATCGTCCCCGGCGCCGTGCTGGGCGCGGCCGCGTGGGCGGCGATAATCCTGACAGGGCTCCTGGGTGCCCTAAACCTGTCCCGGGTCGTATCCCCGCGCGCCTGGTTCGAGACCTTCAGGGTGCTCGTCGTCGCCGGCGCGTCGGCCGCCATAGGGATCTCGGGGATGTTCGTATCCACGATGATCATGCAGCGCATCCAGGGCGCGCGCTTTCCCTGGATGGCGCATCAGACGCTCCACCTGGCGCAGGGCCTCGCCTTCACGATCGCCTGCGGATGGCTCGGATTGCGGCTGTTCCGGATGATCAAGCCGACCATCGAGCCTGGACCCTACCTGGCTCTCGCGCTGATCCTGCCTGCCGCATACGCGACCGCCGGCCTGGCGTACGGGAGGCCGGACGCCGCCGGCCTGCTGGCCGCGCCGGCCCTGGGGTTTCTGGCCTCACTGCTCACGACGAGGATCGCACGCAAACTCGCGCTGGGGCTGGCGGGCGCCGTCCCCTTTTTCATGCTGCTGTCCCGCGAGGATTACCGCGCCGCGATCGATCTCGGGGGCCTGGTCATCCCCGGCTGGATCCTGTTCGCGGGGATGTTCGCGATCGTGTTCCCGTTCGTTCTCTTCGTCGCCCACGTCGCGTGCTTCCATGATTGCCTGCAAAGCTCCGCGTGGCGGCGCCTTTCGAGCCGGTGGGTGGGGGGGGGCGCCCTGGCGGTCGCGGTGGTGCTGCTGGGTGTCGCCGGCTTTCTGCCGGCCTACGACCAGGATCATCGTCCCATCGTGAGGATGCAGCAGAGTGTCGACCTGCAGGAGCGCCGGGCCACCGCGACGCTTCGATCGGCGGAATGGCTGCGCGGCGTGCGGCTGAAAGGCCGTGTGCCGATCCTGTTCGACGCCGCCGAGACGATTGAACAGGTCTACGTTCCGTACCGCGACGGTCCGATTGCGTTCGACGCGAGCGCGGTCACGGCCCCGGAGGGGGACGCCCTGGGGGTCGCCTGCACGGTGAGGCTGGATTCGCCCGCCCTCCCGGCAACGGTGAGCTACCTGTTCACGTCGCGAACGGGATTCAGGGTGCGCGGGCGTGACGGGACATTGCGGCGCACCTACGCGTTCACCGAGGTGCGGCCGGCGGAGGACGGACCGCGCACGTTCCACCTCCTGGTGCCCGGGGACGGCGATCTCGCCGTGTCCCTCCGGGCCGATTTCGACGGTGACATCATGGGAATCGAGCCGGAGGCCGCCGGGCGGGTTTTCGTCTCGCGGGGGCGCGTCGTCGGATCCCGGAGGCTCCTGGGTGCCACCGCGCCGGCCCCTCCCGGAGGGCCCGCCGGCGCCTCGCGTTGATCCCTCCGCGACCGCTCTGATAGAATCCCCGGCGGGTGGTTGCCGCGAGGGATCTGGATCCATGGGACAGTCCCGAGGCCGCGGAAAGCACGACCGGGAGGATTCGGAGGCGGCCGCCGGCCTCAGGCCTGACGACACTCTCGACACCGTAGGCTTGTATTGCCCCGTGCCCATCATCAAGACCGCCGAGCGTGTGAAAACACTCGCTCCGGGCCAGGTGCTCGAGGTGCTGTCCGACGATCGGGTGATCCTGATCGACATGCCCGCATGGTGCAAGTCGACGGGGAATGAGTATCTCGGTTCGCGCCGCAAGGACGGCGAGTACCAGGTTTATCTGAGAAAGGGACGGAGGCTTACTTCGTGACGATCAAAGCGGTGGGCCTGCTCTCGGGCGGCCTGGACAGCACCCTCGCGGCCCGCGTGCTGCTCGAACAGGGCATCGAGGTGCTCGGCCTCAACTACTCGACCGGCTTCTGCATGAACGACCATCGCCGCGCCCTGGCCCGTCCCGACGAGGACCCGAGGCGGATGCGCAACGAAGGCCTGCGCGCGGGTGCCGATCTGGGCGTGCCCATCGAGGTGCTCGATGCGGGCGAGGCCTACCTCAAGATGGTCCTCAACCCGAAACACGGATACGGCAAGAGGGCCAACCCCTGCATCGACTGCCGCATCTACATGATCCACGGGGCCGCCGACTACATGAGGGAGCACGGGGCGCAGTTTGTCTTCACCGGCGAGGTGCTCGGGCAGCGGCCCATGTCGCAGCACATGCAGTCGCTGAACCTCATCGAGAAGGAGTGCGGGATCCCGGGCTACCTCCTGCGGCCGTTGTCGGCCCGCCACCTCCCGCCCACGATCCCCGAGCAGCTCGGGTGGGTGGATCGCGAGAAGCTGCTCGCCATCTCCGGCCGCTCGCGCAGGGAGCAGACGGCCCTGAGCGACGTGTGGGGAATCAAGGACTTTCCCCAGCCCTCGGGCGGATGCTGCTTTCTGGCCGATGAGAACTTCGCCCGGCGCTTCCACGACAAGCGGCAGCACTCCGAGGCCGACTCAATCCGCCGCGAGGAGATCATTCTTCTGAAGATCGGCCGCCATTTCCGGCTGAATCCCGCCGTCAAGATCATCGTGGCGCGGGACGAGTCCGAGAACAACTTCCTGTCACGTTACGATACGGGCGGCTGGCGGTTCGAGGTCCTCGGCTGCGGGAGTCCGATTACCATGGTCGAGGGGGAGCCGGATGGGGATCTCATGCGGCTCATCGCCTCGATAACCGCGCGCTACTCCGACCGGCGCGGCGAGGCTCTCGTCGAGGTGACGGCGCGCCGGGGACAGGGGGAGGAGAAGCTCCTGGTGCCGCCGGTGGCCGAGCAGGTTCTCGAGGAGCATCGGATCTGAGGGCCTGGCCGCCGGCGCCGATGCTATAATCCGGACTTCGTGGGCCGTTAACTCAGCGGGAGAGTGCTATCCTCACACGGTAGAAGTCGCTGGTTCAAATCCAGCACGGCCCACCATGCCCCATCCCGCCAGTGGTTCCCGAGAAATGGGCGGCTAGCTCAGCTGGGAGAGCGCCGCGTTCGCAACGCGGAGGTCGAGGGTTCGAGCCCCTTGCCGTCCACCATTTCCCCCCTTCGAGAACGCGCTACCCGGGCGGCCCGGAGGGGAAGGCCGCCGAAAGGCCGCGCCCCGCGCCGCGGACACCGCCCTTGACGCGGCCATGGCGCCGACGTATATCTGCAGCGAACCGTTTCCTGACAATGTCCCGTGGAGGAGATCATGGGCCGAGCGTTGCCGCCCGTCGCGGAGTACCGTTCGCCCGGGGTCCCGGATCCCGTCGCGCCCTCCTGCCCGGGATGCGGAACGGGGGACCTTTTCCTGATCGAGGTCACGCGCGGCGCGGGGGACGTACGGCGGGTGGCCTACTGCGCCGGTGTCTACGACAGGGTCCGGCGCCGGTTCCTGCGCCGCAGCTGCGGGTACTCGGGCCCGGCGCCGATCTAGAAGCGCAGCAGGCCGCCGATGCCGCCCGCTGCGGCAAGCCGGCCGACCGCGGGGCCGCGGACGTGCTCGAGACGGCCCCCCGATTCGGAGACCGCGCGGGCCATTCTCCCCACGAGATCGCGGACCGGGGAGAGAGCGGCCTGGCAGAATCCACAGGCATTCCGGCCCGCCAGCGAGAGGGTGCGGCAGGAGGTGCAGATCGCTCCGGGCACCGGCTCGTCCGCGAGATAGACGAGGTGGACGACCCGCCCGGCGCGGACGGCCTCGAGCGTCGGCCCGATCCCCGCGATGGCATGATGTCCCTCCGTGGCCGCCCCCAGGAGCTCCTCGACGATCGCGGTTTCGCGCTTCTCCTCGCGCTCATCCTGCAGCCGCATGACCGCCTCCAGGAGATCCGATTCGCGTGTTTCCATGGGCAGCCTCCAGGTCGCGACGACCCGGTCCCCCAGGGCCTCCGGCACCAGCTGCAGGAGCTCGGCCGTCGCCTCCGCCGCTCCGCAGACGACCAGGCGGTCGAACTGTGTTTCGCGCTGCAGATCGCGCAGCAGCCCCGACACCCGCTTGATGTTCAGGTGCGCGTGCTCGTCG
>JANMQK010000309.1:0-6951 GCA_031370485.1 Acidobacteriota bacterium
TAAACGTAGACATAACCGCCCGGGAGCGAAAACGCGTTCACCGCGTCCTTGTTGATGACGGCGAAATGGTACGGGATGTCCTTTCGATCGCTGTGTTGCACGATAGCGTCGCCGACGGCCTGCACGTACGCCGTCACGGCCACGTTGTTGTAGAGCGGGTATTGCTTCGCGACCTCCACCGACATCTCCTGCCCCAGCTTCACCTCCTCGTCCGACGAGACGAGGTTCATCTGTCCCTTGTTGATACCCGTCGTCGCGCATCCGTCGAGAGCGAGCGGCAGGAGCGCAGCAGCCAGCATCCCGAGGGCAACGACTTTGCGCATGTGAATTGAGCCTTTCATCACAACCTCCTCGTGGAGCGAGACTCGGCTTACAGAATGGACCTTACCGGACATGAAGTCGCAGCTTGAACGTCCTATGCGTCAGGTGCGTGCGCAGAGGGAGACTAAAGCTCGGCGAGCAGTTTGGTAATTTTGTCCCTCGCCAGACCCAGTTTCTTTTGCAGGCGGCCGATCAGCTCATCGTCTTTGCCTTCCGCGTAGACGAGGTCGTCGTCGGTCAGCTGGCCATATTTCTGTTTGAGCTTGCCCTTGACTTGATTCCAGTCGCCTTTGAAGATCAGCTTGTTCATGGTTCTCCCTCCGAAAACGTTTATCGCAGATTGGCTTCCACTTTGTTCACGCCCTCGGTCGTCCTGGCGATCTCGATCGCCTGCTTCCTCTCGGCATCGCTTTTCACCGTTCCGGTCAGGTACACCACGCCGTCACGGGTATCGACATCGATCTGCAGGCCTTTCACAAGAGGATCATCCAGTAGCCTCACCTTCACGCGCATGGTGATCCCGGCGTCATCGACGCGCGTACCGAGCGTACGCTTCGGATCGGGAGCTTCGCCACTCGCGGTTCCGGATCGCACCGAGATCATGTCCTTCACGTCGCTGACCCCGGTCGTGCCCCGCGCCAGCCGCAGGACAGCGTCCTTGGCCTCCTGGCTATCCAGGTTTCCGGTCAGCGTCACGACTCCGTTGGTCGTATCCACGTTGATGTCGGACGCACGGACCCGACTGTCGACGGCGAGCTTGGTCTTGATCGTGCCCGTGATTGTCGCATCGGTGGCCTGCGCGCACCCAACGGCCAGGGACACGGCCAGCGCGAGAACGACACATGCGATGGCTCTTTTCTCTCTCATGACTCGCTCCTCCCGGAACAACCGCTCTGTGGTGTCTGACGCTCTTATCGGTCCCCCAAACTGTAGGGGGTGGCGGGAGCATCGTCAATTAGGAGAAACCTGACAGAGAGGTCAGGAGAACGCACAGGCGCAACAAGGTGCAGTTCACGCCGGTCGGGCCTCCCGTGCGCCTGGCAGGGCGCGCCCGTCGTCCTCCGCTTCCCGCTCTCGCCCTCACGGGGGGGAGGGTACCATCAGGCCGCCGTCGGAGCGCCCCCTTCAGCACCCGCTGGCGGCGCGCTTTCCCCTTGCAAAGACCGGCGACCGCTCACACATTCCAGGGGACTTCGACCGACCAGGTCGCCCCACCAATCTCAAGTTGACAGAACAACTGTCACCGGACTTCGCAACGCAGCTAGTACTTCCTACGCTCAGACCGAGCGCCGGGTCACGAAGGCCCTCAAGGGGATGGGGCACGAGGTCAGGCTTTTCGGCCTCCACGACGACATCCAACCGCTGCTCGAGGAACGTCTCAGGCGCTTCGGGTATCCCGCCTTCATCAAGCCGCTGGCGCTCTACCCCAACCCGGCGCCCGGCAGGGAGGATGCCTTCGCCGGAGTGGCCCGGAGCGGCGGCCTGGAGTTCGAGGACCTGAGCCGTGCCCCTCCCGGCGGGAAATCCTCCTTGACAGCCCTCCCCCGCCCGCGGTACCTTCCAAGCCAACTATTGTACCGAGGTCCAGGTCATTCGAAGGCGGCACCCCACGGGGTGTTGGCCGGGGGGGGGAGGCGGTCTGACCGCCCTGAACTTCAAGATGAAACATGCCGAACAAGCCGTCAGGTCTGTCAATCCAGGAGCCGCACAAATGATCCGCCGGAGCATTGTTGCTATTTGCGTCTGCCTCGCTGCATTCTCGGGCGCGAGAGCCCAGACCATCACGACCTATGCGGGCGGGGGACCCGATGGAGTGCAGGCTGTTTCTTCGAATCTCTATGTGCCCGTGTCGGTCGTCGCCGGCGGCGGGAGCACGCTGTTCATTGCCGCGGGGGCTCGTGTCTTCAAGGTCGATGCGCTCGGCGTGCTGACGGTTGTCGCCGGAAACGGGACCTACGGCTTCAGCGGCGACGGGGGGCCGGCGACCTCCGCCAGCCTGTCCGGCCCCACGGGCCTGGCGGTGGATGGCCTCGGCAACCTGTTCATCGGCGACATGGGCAACAATCGGATCCGCAAGGTGGCGGCGGCGGACGGGATCATCACGACCGTGGCGGGGAACGGAATCGAAGGCTTCAGCGGCGACAATGGGCCGGCCACTTCCGCCAGCCTGAACCGCCCGTCGGGCGTGGCGGTGGATGGCTTAGGCAACCTGTTCATCGCCGACACGCGCAACCATCGCATCCGCGAGGTGGCGGCAGGCGGCGGGACCATCACGACCGTGGCGGGAAACGGCACGGGAGCTTTCAGCGGAGACGGGGGGACGGCCACCTCCGCCAGCCTGAAAAACCCCTATGGCGTGGCGATTGATGGCTCCGGCAACCTGTTCATTGTCGACACCTACAACCATCGCATCCGCGAAGTGGCGGCGGGAAGCGCGATCATCACGACGGTTGTGGGGAACGGCACGGTAGATATCCCTGCGGGAAACTTCGGCGGCGACGGAGGGCCGGCCACCTCCGCCAGCCTGAAATATCCCGGAGGCCTGGCGCTGGATGGTTCCGGCAACCTGTTCGTCGCCGACAGCGACAACAGTCGCATCCGCAAGGTGGTGCCGGGCGCGAACGCGGGATTCACGGGAGAGCCGGACGAGACGATCACGACGGTGGCGGGAAACGGGATGTTCAACTTCAGCGGCGACGGGGCGGCGGCCACCTCTGCCGGCCTGTTCAATCCCTACGACGTTGCGGTCGATGCCTCCGGCAACCTGATCATCGCCGATACGGACAACAGCCGCGTCCGCAAGGTGACGGTGGCCACCGGGACGATCACGACGGTGGCGGGGAACGGGGCCTACGGCTTCAGCGGCGATGCGGGGGCGGCCACCTCCGCCAGCCTGTACCTCCCCGCGGGCGTGGCCCTGGATGGCTCCGGCAATCTGTTCATTGCTGACTATTTCAACAGCCGCATCCGCAAGGTGACGGCGGGCACCGGGATCATCACGACGGTTGCGGGGAATGGGACCTACGGCTTCAACGGCGGCGGGACGGCCACCACCCGCAGCCTGAACTTTCCCGCGGGAGTGGCGGTGGACAGTCTGGGCAACCTTTTCATCGCCGACACCTACAGCCATCGCATCCGCAAGGTGACCGGAACCAACCTCACGACGATCGTGGGGAACGGAACGGGAGACTTCGCGGGCGATGGGGGAACGGCCAACTTCGCCCACGTGAACCTTCCCACCGGCGTGGCGGTGGATGGCTCCGGCAACCTGTTTATCGCCGACTTTGGGAACAATCGCATCCGCAGGGTGGGGACAGACGGGTTCATCACGACGGTCGCGGGAAACGGAACGGCTGGTTTCAGCGGCGACGGGGGGAGGGCGACCGCCGCCAGTCTGAGCCACCCCACAGGCGTGGCGGTGGATGGCTCGGGCAACCTGTTCATCGCCGACACCGACAACCATCGCATCCGCAAGGTGGTGCCGGGCGCCAACGCCGGGGTTACGGGAGAGTCGGACGAGATCATCACGACGGTGGCCGGGAACGGGACCTTCTGCGCAGGTGTTTGCGACTTGGTCACGACCCACAAGTGCACCGCCCCGGCGCAGAACGCCGGTCAGGCCTGCACGCTCGACAACGACTGTTGTGCCGGCGTCAGCGTCGGCGACGGAGGTCCGGCCGCCTCCGCCAGCCTGAAATCCCCCGCGGGCGTGGGTGTTGACGGCGCCGGAAACCTGTACATCGCCGACTTTGACAACAGCCGCATCCGGAAGGTGACGGCGGCCACCGGGATCATCACGACGGTGGCCGGCGACGGGGCCTACGCCTACCGCGGCGACGGGGGACCAGCCACCTCCGCCAGCCTCTACCGCCCCACCGGCGTCGTGGTAGATGGCTCCGGCAACATCTTTATTGCCGACTACGCCAACAACCGCATCCGCCTGGTCGCGACAGCCGGCGCGGGTGCGCCCCCCCCGCCTCCCGTCCCCGACGGCAGGGCGGTTCAGGGGACGGCGATGAGGGTCACGGGGAGCGGCACGAGCCTGCCCATAGCCTGGGATGTCTCGACCTGCGGGGCCGCGCACCACTACAACGTCTATGCCGGGAGCATGAACGACTTCACGAGGGTGACCCAGGCGATCTGTGGTCTCCCACCGACCGGCCAGGCGACCATCAACCTCTCCGGGGCGAACATGTGGTGGGTGGTGGTTGGCTCCAACGGAAGCGAGCTGGGGAGCTGCGGATCCGACTCATCCGGGAGAGAGCGTGTCCTGACCGGCTGGGAATCGCTCTGCGCCGAGACAGTGCAGAACTGCTCCGGGGTGTGTCAACCCTGAATTCCGGTTCCTCGATCAGCCGCGGGATCGTTGTCCCGGCCTGCGGCCCGGCCCCAAGCAGATCGCACGTCGGCTGGTCGCCCGGGCCCGTGACGTTTCAGTGGAAGTTGTGCGATTTGAGGTAGAGCATGTACGTGTCCGCGAGGACACGAGACAGACCCCGCGAGATGGGTTCACCTCTCTTCGAACCTTCGCTCACCCGGGTGGCGGTTTCAGGCCGGACGGATCCGGAAAGGGGCCGTGCCGCGGTCGCCGGGCGTCGCAGTCGGGTTGCCGGATCCGGGGGGCGGGACTTCCTGCACCGCCAGGACGTAGTCCCCCGCGGGCAGGCCTTCGATCGACAGGGGCACGTGCACGGTTCCCCCCGCGGCGGCGATGCCATCCTGGAGCGGCAGAATCCTGAGCGTCTCGTCGCCTCGGCGGATCACGACCTGCAGGGTTGAACCTATGGGGGCGGCGTCGACCGGCATCCGGAATGCGCACAGCAGCGGCTCATCCGGGGGGAACGTCGTCCTGAGCGTCGGACCGGAGACGTAGTCGGTGACCCCGCCGGCCGGAGCGCCGCCAGCCGCGGCACCACCGGCTACGGCGTCTCCGAACCTTTCGTCAGGCAGTTCGATCCACAGGCTCTTTTCGCGGAGGGAGTAGATCGAAAGTCCCAGAACGCGCCCGGCGACCTCGGTTTCCGGCGGCAGGGCGATCCGGGCGCCTCCCAGCAGGCCGCCGGTCGAGTCCTGCACGACCGCGACGATCGACTGCGCCGCGGCAGGGATGAGCACCCGGTAGACGATGTCCAGCCCGGGCGGCTCGGACGATCCCGATGCCGCGGACGGCCCGGAGGCTTGCGGCAAGGCGACGCGCAGGGTGCGGGAGGTCTTCACGACCTCCCGTGAGGCCTCGTCCACGGCGACCAGGCTGACTTCGAGATGGGCCGTCGGCCGCCCGCCTTCCGGGAGGAAAAGCAGGCTGCCGGCGGGCACGTGGACGACCAGGTCGGTGATGCGCGACTTCGAGACCGCGGGGCCCGCCACAGCGCTCAGCTCGATCGGGATCTGCGTGTAAAGCTCGGGCAGCAGGTGCGCCGCCTGGACAATCCGCGCCCGGGCCTCGGCGGGCGGCAGGCGGGTGAAACCCTTGCGCCAGCGCACGGAGGCGCCCTTCTTGCAGCGTACCTGGACGGGATGGAACCGGCCGTCGGGGCTCCCCTCCGGCTTGAAGCCGAGGATGTAATACGACCGGCTGCTGGTCTCGAACTCGTAGAGCCCCTTGAGCGCATCGTTCGATGCGGAATAAAGCCCGCCGGTGCTCAACGCCACGGATTGCAGGGAGTTGGAGCGGCTGCGGGCGGAGCGCAGCTCGGCGGCGGTGCCCGCCTCGAGGCCCCGGGTCTGCAGGGTGTGGATCGTGACCCCGGCCGCGGCCGCGTCCTGCACCAGCGCCTGCAGGTCGGACGACATCGAGTAAGTGTCGCTCATGAGCGTGAGCTGCTGGTCGGGCTGCAACTGCGCGATCGGCTCGATGTAGTAGAGCGCCGAGTTCTCGGGGATGCCGTCCCCCATGAAGACGATCGACTTATAGCCCCGGATCTGTGCCATCGAATCGACCAGGGTGCGCAGCGCCTGGAGCACGGAACGCATCCGGGGCGCATCGTCAGCGGCATAGGAGAACGCCTCGAACTTCATCTTGTTCAGGGCGGACGCGACCTCGAACCCTTTTTGCGACTTCTGGATGATGTCGCTCCCGGTCAAGTTGACGCCGCCGGCGTCACCTCCCCCGCCGGGTCCTTGCCTGGAGCTGGCGCCCTGGATCAACGGGACATTGCCGGTGTTTGCCCGCGCGCGCGACTGCGCCGTGCGGTCCGCCTCCTTCACGTCGGCGACCTCGAGGTTGAGGCTCTCGATCCGCCGGTTGATCTCCACGGCCAGGTCGCTGATCCGCCGTCCATCGTGAAGGCTGAGGTCGATCGCAGCGCGCAGGGCGTCGCGGTCGGGCGTGAAGTCGTGCAGGATCCGCAGCCCGGTGTCGTACGCGGAAAGGCCGACGAGGTCGGATGGAGCCAGACCGGTCGACAGAAACTCGTCGGCCGCGCGGCGCGCCCGGGTCAGGCCCATCGGCGCGGAGGTGCCGTCCTCGAAGAAGAGCATGAAACGGCGCGGCGGGCCCTCGGACGCCGGCCCGGGCCCCTCCGCGGTGACGACCCCCGGAATGCCGTCGGAAGGAGCGGTCAGGTCGCGGAACTCGAACGAGTCGATCGGTGTCCTGCGCCCGTCGACGGTCAGGGTGAACTGGTCTGC
>JANMQK010000364.1:0-7410 GCA_031370485.1 Acidobacteriota bacterium
GCCTTCTTCCAGATACCGGATCGCCGCGGGAAGCTCACTCAAGCTGTAGCTCCGGTCGATGACCGGCGTCACCTTGCCGTCCCGCATGAGATCGGCCAGGATGGCCAGGTCCTCTGTTTTCAGTTTCGCCATGAACAGGCCCATGTCCTGGCTCACGAACCGTGACAGCATGAACGTGTTTGCCATACGGGCCAGAGGTCCGATCCACAGGCCGTCGTTCGGTCCTCCCCCCCCAATCAAGACGTATCTGCCCTTGGGATTCAGGGTTCGCCTGCATTCCGACAGCGAGCGGTTGCCAACGTTGTCGAGCAGCACGTCGTAACGCTGCTCACCCTTGGTGAAATCTTCCTTGGTGTAGTCGATGACATGGTCCGCGCCGAGTGAGCGGACCAAGTCCACGTTTCTGGTGCTGCACACGCCGGTCACTTCCGCGCCGAATGACTTGGCGATCTGCACGGCGAACGTGCCCACGCCTCCCGACGCACCGTTGATCAGGACCTTCTGCCCCGGCTGGACCTCGCCCCCGTCGCGAAGACCCTGCAAGGCCGTGAGGGCCGCAATGGTGACCGAAGCCGCCTGCTCGAACGTCAAGTTGGCCGGTTTCAGCGTCACTGCGTCATACTCGTCCATTGTCACATACTCGGCGAAGGCCCCGGTCTCTCCGCCGAACACCTCGTCACCGGGTTTGAACCGCTTGACCTTTCTGCCGGCCGCTTCGACCGTCCCCGCAAAGTCAACGCCCAGTCGTATGACTGCGGGTTTGCGCAGCCCGGTCCCCAGGCGCATGACGCGCGGCGTGCCTCTCATGAAGTGCCAGTCAAGCGGATTGACGGCAGCGGCGTGCACACGTATCAGGATCTGGTCGTCGCCTGGGGCCGGCTTTTCGACGTCCTCGAGCTTGAGGACGTCGGCTGACCCGTAGTCGCAATAGACGATTGCCTTCATCGGGTGGCCCGGAGCGAAGGTGCCCGGATCGTCGCAGCTGTTGTCCGACATCCAGTAGGCGACAACGAATGTGACCAGCAACGCGACGGCAATCGCGCCTGCACTCCACCACACGATGCGCTTCAGCTTCATGGATCTAACCTCGCCTCCGGCGTTTATTCCGGTTGTCTGGAGTCCTGACCGTGTTGATAGATAGTCTATAGCCTTGGAGGCAGATCATCTACGGATTGTTCCGGGCGGCAGCGGCTCCCCGAGGGGTGGGCACCAGTCTTCGAGGACGCGCACAAGCGCGCCATTCGCGAGGTGCGGCGCGGCGCACGGCCGCCACTCGGTCGCCGCTCCTATCTCAGGCTGACAGATAAAGCCCTATCGGGCGCAAACTGCAGCTTGTTTCACCTATCGACCGGCGAAGGACCCCATGTCCACCGCCGTCGGGCAGCTGTTGGGGTAGGTGTTGAATAGGATCTCGGCCGATAGGAAGACTAAGCTGCGTGCCAGCGTCCGATAGTCTCTTGTCCCACAACATTTGACATGTCCGCGAGAATGTTCGGGTGCTCAACTCGCCCCATCTATTTGGTTGCGGCCAGAGGCCGCGCTAGTGTTTTGTCTGTCAACCTGAGATCGGGGCGACGACAGGGTGGGCAGCGACTGCGTGGGCGCCCTGATCCTCTGGCTCAGGATCAAGGAGGCAGGCGCAAACTCAGCCGGTCCGGGCGCCACCAATGGTATGATCCAGCCAATCAGGGGGGCGTACCGCGCTACCCCATTGACAACATCGCCGCTCGCCTGCTGCAAACGCGGAGGATTGCCACGCAATGGCCCTCCACACAGGGCTGAGACTCTCCCATTATCGATTCGCTGAACCGATCGGTGAGGGAGGGATGGGCGTCGTCTACCGCGCACGCGACGAACACCTCGACCGCGATGTCGCCATCAAGGTGCTGCCCGCCGGTACGCTCGCCACGCCGGCCGACCGCCGTCGTTTCCGCAAAGAGGCCTTGCTGCTCTCGAAGTTGAACCACCCCAATATTGAAACCGTCCACGACTTTGATTCCCAGGATGGACTCGACTTCCTGGTGATGGAGTACGTCCCCGGCACCACCCTCGCCCACAGACTCACCAACGGGCCGTTGCCCGAGAAGGAGTTGGTGCGCCTCGGCACGCAAGTGGCAGAAGCGCTTGCCGTGGCCCATGACCATGGCGTGCTCCATCGCGATCTGAAGCCGGCCAACCTGCAGGTCACTCCCGAGGGGCGGGTGAAGATCCTCGATTTCGGCCTGGCGAAGCTGCTCCCTGCCGGCGCCGAGGCTTCCGAGGCCGAGACTGACACGGCGATGGGCAGGCCTGTGGGGACATGGCCGTACATGTCGCCAGAGCAACTGCGGGGCGAGTCGGTCGATGCGCGCACCGACATCTGGTCCATGGGAGTCGTGCTCTATGAAATGTCCTGCGGCCAACGGCCATTTCGCGGGGCGACGGCCCCCCATCTGAGCGACCAGATCCTGCACCAGCCCACCTTGACCCCGCGCGCGCACAATCCTCACGTGTCACCCCATCTCGAGCGCATCATCCTCAAGTGCCTCGAGAAGGATCCCGGAAGCCGCTACCAGTCCGCCAAGGATCTCGCCGTGGACTTGCGGAGGCTCGCCGCGGGCTCGGTCCCCGCAGCGCCAGGGATCCTCCGGCGCCGGCCCTGGCGGTCGCTCCTGCTCCTTATCACTCCCGTCGTCGTTGCCCTTGCAGCCCTTCTCGGTTACCGGCTCATGAGCCGTCCCCGGCCGCCCGGGCCCACGGGCGGGACAGTCACGCTCGCCGTGCTTCCGTTCGCCGACTTGAGCCCCGCGCGCGATCTCGAGTTCTTCTGCGACGGCATGACAGATCAGATCATCAGTGCTCTGAGCGGCATCCCGGTGCTGCGCGTAACGGCGCGCACGTCGGTGTTTGCCATCAAGGGCATGCAGGGCGACGTCCGGGACATCGGGCGGAAGCTGGGGGTCTCGAGACTGCTCGAAGGCAGCGTACGCCGGGTGACTGATGGAGTCAGGATTACCATCCAGCTGGTAAGCACCTCGGATGGGTTCGATCTCTGGTCCAAGTCCTACGATCGATCCCTCAGCGACGTCACGGACATCCAGGAGGCCATCGCGCAGGACGTCGCGCGCGCCACCGCGGGCGGTCCCGACGTCACGGTCCCCGGCACAGCCATCGCGCGCGGCACGACGGACTCGGAAGCGTACCTTCTCTATTTGAAGGGACGGTACTATTGGAACAAGAGAACCGAAGCGTCCCTGAGGACATCCCTCAAGTTCTTCACCGATGCGCTCGAGCACGACCCGCAGTTCGCTCTCGCCTACGTCGGAGTTGCCGATGCCTATGCCGTCCTCGAGGCGCAGCAGCAGATTGCCTCGGGCGAAGCGGTGATTCGCGTCAGGGAAGCCGTCGCCAAGGCGCTTGCACTCGACGGTACCCTTCCCGAAGCCCACGCCTCGCGTGCAAACCTCATGGAACGGGAATGGAAGTGGGGCGAGGCCGAAAGGGAGTACCTCACGGCCCTCAAGACGAGGCCGGGCGATGCGCGAATCCTATGCTGGTACGCGCAGCTCCTCGCGGAGGTTGGCCGGTACGACGAGGCTCTGGACCAGATCCGTCGCGCGGCGGAGATCGATCCGCTATCGACCTACGTTCACAATGTTCACGCGCTGGTCTTGTACCTGGCGCGAAGGTATGACGACGCGCTCGACCAGATCGCGTTCACCCGTGAGCTCGACCCGGAGGATCACGTCGCCCACGAGCTGCTTGCCTACGTGAATGTTCAGAAGGGAAAGCGCGAGGACGCTGTCGCCGCTGCGCACGCGGCGTCAATTCTCAGGGGTGACGGGGCGGTCTCCGTGGTGCTCGGATACACCAACGCCGTCGCCGGAAACCGAGATGTCGCGCGCGGGATGCTTCCGCGCTTGCTTGACCTTTGGAAGCGGCGCCAGGGATCGTCCGGGGGGATCGCGGTCGTTTATGCAGGCCTTGACGACCGCGACAACGCGATGCGCTGGCTGGGAACGGCGTGTCGTGAGCGCGACAGCTGGATCACTCTGCTGGGGGCCGACCCCGTGTTCGACGCGCTGCGGCCGGACCCGAGATTCAGGGATCTTCTGAAGAAGGCCGGTCTCGGCGGGTGAACGCGCGGTGACGTGTGTTGACAAAAATTCAGGGCGTGGCGTAGGGTGTTCGCACAAGGTCCTTCTTCCCGGGGGTGACCATGGACAAGGAACTCGCTGTCTTCCTCGTAGGACTCGCGACCAACGCTCAAAAACGGGCCGCATACTACGCAAATCCAAATAGGATCCTTGCGTATTCCGGCCTCTCTTCCGAGGCCAAGCGGGCTCTGCTCAGCGGCGACCCCGTTGAGATCGCCCGGCTGGCAGCCACTCCCACGGGCCTGGCCACGGACGCTACGCTCACGAAGGTCATGGGCTTCAAACGCCGCAGGCGGCCGGCCCGCAAACGGCCCAAGAAGCGCCCGGCGAGGAAGAAGGCCTCCAAGCGCTAGAACAACCCCTCATGCACGCGGGCGCAGCGAAGGCGGGGTCACTCACCATCGTGGGCACCGGGATATCCTTCGTTGGCCATGTGACGATCGAGGCCCGGACCTGCATCGAGCAGGCGCAGAAGGTCCTCTGTCTTGTCAGCGATCCTCTCACAGTGGACTGGATCCGGTCTCTCAATGGGACCGCCGAGTCGCTCGTCGACTGCTATGCTCCCGGAAAGCCGCGCAGGCGGAGTTATCGAGAGATGTCGGACAGGATCCTCGCCCACGTCCGCCGGGGGCTTGACGTCGTCGTGGCCATCTATGGTCATCCCGGGGTCATGTGCGACCCCGCCCACTGGTCCCTGCGTTCCGCGCGCCGGGCGGGTTACAGGACGCTGCTCCTTCCCGGGATTTCCGCGGAGGCATGCCTCTTCGCCGACCTGCAGATCGACCCTGGCGACCACGGATCCCAAAGTTACGAGGCGACGGATTTCCTGAACCGAAACCCGCGCATCGACACGACCAGCGGTCTCGTCCTCTGGCAGATAGGAGCCATCTACCAGGAAAGTGTTCCGACCGCCGTCGGGCCCGAGGGCCTGGCCCACCTGATACGCGCCCTCGCGCGCCGATATCACGAAGACCACCGCGTGATCGTTTACGAGGCCCCGACCTACCCCACCCTGCGGCCCAAGATTCGGCGTGTGGCCCTGTGTCGGCTGCCCAAGGCGCCTGTATCGACCAGTTCGACGCTCTACGTGCCTCCGCTTCGTCGGGGGAGGGGAAGGCGCACCTGACACCCGGTGCCCCTGGACGCCACTCAGCCGCCCCACGACAGGGCGAGGTTGCATGCGTCGAGACTTACACGGTCAGGGGCGCCCCGGGCACGTCGCCGCCGTTCGGCACCGCTCCCGAGGCATGCACGTTGACCGTCGCAATCACCGTGTCGACGGACGAGCCGCCCTTGCCGTCATCGACCGTGAGCGACAGGACGTTGACCCCGATCGGCAGCGTGACTCGGGGCTGCGCGCCCGCCACTCGGTCGCCGCTCCTATCTCAGGTTGACGGATAAAGCCTTATCGGGCGCAAACTGCAGCTTGTTTCACCTATCGACCGAACGCTCCTCTCGACCGCCATCACCCTCCGCCCAGCCTCGAGGAGCCCTCACACGCAGGGTCGGGGAACGAGAGCGGCGAGTCGTGAGAAACAGCCTCCTATTAAGGCTCGTTGAATAGTTTGAACCCCTTCCCATCGTACCGGGTCACCCCACGTTCGGTGCCAAACCAGATGTTCCCATCCGCATCTTCCAGAATGCCAAAGACCTGTCCGTTTTCATCGTGGATTGTGGTGAGCTGGTCCTTGCCTGAGGGAGGAACGCCAGCATCAAATCGGTACAGCGACATGCCATGGCCTTCAAGTCCGCCTGTGGCGCTCACCCAGATGTGTCCGTCCCTGGTTTCGTAGATGAAGCCTGTAAATTTTGGGGTGAGGTTGGTGTAGGTGGTGCCGTCATAGCGCCAGAGTCCGTCCTTGCCGCCCCACCAGAAGTTGCCTTGTTGGTCTTGAATGATGGAGCGTATGTTTTGAAAGGTGAGACCATCCTGGTTGGTGATGGGGGTGAAGGTGGTGCCGTCATACACATAGGATTCACCACGGGTGCCAATCCACATGCGGCCGTTTTGGTCTTCGATGATGGAGTTGACGTCGCCGCTTAGCAGACCTTCCTCAGCGGTGAAATTGCGCAGGGAAATGCCATCGAAACAGCTGATTCCATTTTCGGTTCCAATCCAAATGATGCCATTGGAATCTTCCATGATGCAGCCAACGCGGTCGCTTGCAAGCCCGTCTTTGGTGGTGAAATTGCGAAAGGTGATTCCGTCATAACGGTAGACCCCAGCGCCAATGGTGCCAAACCAGAGGTTTCCATTCCGGTCCTCATGCACAGTAAAGGTGTGGTAGCGCCTTAAGCCGTCTTTGTTCATGTAATTGGTAAAGGTTTCCCCATCGTAGCTAATGATGCCTTCCCACGTTGCAAACCAGAAAATGCCGTTGCGGTCTTGCAGGATGTTGCGCGTAATGCTGTTGGGACCGTTGGGGGAGGTGGAGTAGGTGCTTTCTGTGAAATAGGGGTCGCGGTCACTCAACTGAGTTGCCTGCTTTTGAGGTTGCACCTTGGTGGCGTCTTTTGGGGTGCTCTGAGGTGTGTCTGTTTTGGTTTGTCCGGCACACGAGGCGACCATCAGAAGCAGCAAAAGCAGGGCGTTGATCTGGAGCAAATTTTTCATGGAAAAGATTTTAGCAATACGATGATACACATCTTCAGACAACCCCCGGTCAGCGGATAGGCCGTTCAAGCTGCAGTTCCGGCCCACCCGGAACCACCAACCGATAGGAAGTATAAGCTCCGGTTCAGCGTCCGGTGTGGTGGTCCAGCGAGTTTTGGCAGCAAGGACGCATCGCGTTGGTCCTTTTCCCTCAAGCACTTATCTTGCCACGCGGTGACCCCGCGCGCGGCCGCGCAACTACTCGTGGGCCGAGTTGATGCGGCGGGTCTTCAGCCTTAACTATCGGGCGCAAACTGCAGCTTGCTTCACCTATCGACTACCGGACTTTGAAACGCAGCCTATACTTCCTGCGTTCTGCGTACAGGTCGGCCAAACATCAGCCCCGCAACGCGGCGAGTCGGCGATCGGCCGGGGCATGAAGGAGGGTTGAACCTATGGGGGTTGTGCCTCGCAGGCCGATCCTGGCCCGCGTGCTCTTGTGGTCCCTCCTGCTGGCTGCGCCCGTCGCGGCTTCCGCCGCTGACCCTGCCCCCGCTCTCGGCGATCTCGCCGGACTCTGGGAGGCATCGGCCTTCTACGGGCCGGACCTGCGCGGGACGGTGGTCGTGGAACGGACCGGCCAGGGCTGGCGCGCCGATCTGCGCGGGCGGCTTGTTCCCG
>JANMQK010000211.1:0-7995 GCA_031370485.1 Acidobacteriota bacterium
GTGGCCGTCACCCGCCCGGGCTAGCCCCGCCCGGCCGTCGTGCGTTCTCTCTATGGCGCCCCCCCGCTCGTGTTGCCCCACCTCTTCCTGCGCCTTGGCGCGCCCCCAGACATGGCTGCGCGCCACGAGGGGGGCCGCCTCGAGCGGGTCGCCGACATCGAGAGAACGCTCGACGGCCTGCCGGGGCTCGCGCTGGCGGGAAACGGCCTCAACGGAGTCGGGATCCCGGACTGCGTGCATAGCGGCGAGTTGGCCGCCGAGCGCGTGGCCGCGCTCGCGGGCCAGCCGGCCGCGGCGAGGGAGATCGAGAAGGCCCGGGTCACATGACGCGCAAGCACCCACGCAGGGCGCCCGCCATCACGGCCGGCATCACGGGAGGAGGCGACGGACGATGAAAATCGCGATCGGCAGCGACCACGCCGGATTCGCCCTGAAGAACACTCTCGCCGGGCTGCTGCGCGGCGCGGGGCACACCCTTGTCGAGGTCGGGGCCAAGGAGTACGACCCCGAGGACGACTACCCGGACGCCGCGGCCGCGGTGGGGCGGGCGGTGGTGGGGAAACAGGCCGAACGGGGGCTCCTCATCTGCGGCTCAGGTGTGGGCGCCTCGATCGCCGCCAACAAGATCCGGGGGGTCCGCGCAGCGCTGTGCCACGACACCTACAGCGCGCGGCAGGGGGTCGAGCACGACGACATGAACGTGCTTTGCCTGGGTGCGCGGGTGATCGGCGAGGCCACGGCGCGCGAGTTGAGCCTCGCCTTTCTCGGCGCCCGCTTCACGGGCGAAGAGCGGCACCTGCGCCGCCTGAAGAAGACCCTGGCGCTCGAAGCGTCGGGCTAGGTCCGGGTGAAAATCCCGATCACCAGGTAGGCCGCGGCCGAGACGAGCGCGGAGATCGGGATCGTCAGGACCCAGGCCCAGACGATCCTGGTCGCCACCCCCCAGCGCACCGCGCTCAGCCGGTGGGTCGCGCCCACGCCCATGATGGCGCCGGTGATCGTGTGGGTGGTGCTCACCGGGATGCCCCACAACGCGGTCCCGATCAACATCAGCGCGCCGGAGGTCTCGGCGCAGAACCCTCCGATCGGCCGCAGCTTGGTGATCCGCATCCCCATCGTCTTGACGATCCGCCAGCCGCCGGCCAGGGTCCCCAGGGCAATCGCGGCATGGCAGATCAGAATGACCCACATGGGGACGTGGAACTGCGTCATGAAGCCCGAGGTGTAGAGCAGCACGGCGATGATCCCCATCGTCTTCTGGGCGTCGTTGGTGCCGTGGCCGAGGCTGTAGAACGCGGCCGAGACCAGCTGCAGCCGGCGGAAGCGCCGATCGACCGCCGAGGGAATCGAGTCACGGCACAGGAAGTTCATGAGGCTCATCGCAAGGTACCCGAGCACCATTCCGAGAAGCGGCGCCAGGATGATGAAAAGGGTGATCTTCAGGAGGCCGGGAAGGATCAGGACCGAGAAACCGCTGTGCATCACCGCGGCGCCGGCCAGGCCCCCGATCAGCGCGTGCGAGGAGGAGACCGGGAGTCCCAGCCACCAGGTCAGGAGGTTCCAGACGATGGCTCCGGCGAGCCCCCCGAGCACGACCCACCGGTCGATGGCGGCGGGGTCGACGACACCCTTCCCGAGGGTCGTCGCCACCTTGACACCGAACCCGAACGCCGCGATGAAGTTGAAGAACGCCGCCCAGGCCACTGCGGCATTCGGAGACAGTGTCCCGGTCGAGACCACGGTGGCGACGGAATTGGCCGCATCGTGGAAGCCGTTGAGGAAGTCGAAGACGAGCGCGACGACGATGATCGCGATGACGGACACCAGGAGGGGGTCGATGGCCGGCTCCGCTACTGGTTCTTGAGAATGACCCGCTCGAGAACGATGGCGATGTACTCGCCGGCGTCGGTGGCCGCCTCGAGGCCCTCGATGATCTCCTTGGCCTTGATGATGAAGATCGGGTCACGGCCAGAGTCGAAAAGCCGCACCATGGCCTCGCGGTACAGCCGGTCGGCCTGCTCCTCGAGCTCGTTGATGCGCTTGCATTTCGCCAGCACGATCTCGGGTTCCTTCAAGTGCCGCACGGCCTCGTGGATCTCCTTGGCCTGTTCGTGGATCGCGCGCGCCAGATCGGGCGCGTCGGGAACTTCCTTCCCGACCTTGAACAGGACCGCGCGGCTCGCGGTGGCGTCGATGACATCCACCATGTCGTCCAACGAGGTACCGAGATCGTGGATGTCCTCGCGATCGATCGGGGTGATGAAGGTGCGGTGCAGGGCCCGGACCAGGTCGTGCACCACGTTATCGCAGCGGTGCTCGATGTCCTTGATCCGGCTGGCGTGGCCGGCCGCCTCCGGGATTCCGTTGCGGAACATCTCCTCAAGGATGAGGGAGGCCTCGACGGCGCCGCTGGCCATGGCATCGATCGCCTCGAAGAACTGGCGGTTGGTCTTCTTGACGCTCAGCATCCGCGCTCCTGTCCCAGAGCAGATCGCCCGGACACTAGCGCCACGCGAAGCACGCTGTCAAGTCCGGGTCCGGCGGCGGGTCGGGCGGCGGCCGGGAGGGCCCGCCCGGCGCGGCGTCGCGCCCCCGCCGGAGGGCACGGACGCGCCGCCCTCCGCCAGGGCGCGGTAGCCGCTGCCGAACCAGAGCAAAGGCGAGCCGTCCGAACCTCCCGCCTCCTCCACCCGTCCCAGGAAGATCGTGTGGTCGCCTCCGTCCGGCTGGCCGACCAGAGCGCAGTCGAGCCAGCCCAGGCAGTCGACCAGAAGAGGCGCGCTGGTGACCGCCGTGCGCCACGCCGCTCCCGCCAGCCAGGACCCGCGCTCCCCCGAACGGCCGGCCGCGAGCTCGGCCAGCGGGAGTTGATCGGACCTCAGGAAGTTCACGCCGAAGCAGCGCTGCTCCTGGATCGTCCCGTGGCTCACGGCCGTCCTGGCAACGCAGATCAGGATGAGCGGAGGATCGAGCGACAGGGAGCAGAAGGAGCTCACCGTGATCCCCCGGATGCCCGCGTCGCGCCGGGTGGTGACGACCGAAACGCCGCTGGCCCAGCGTCTGAGCGCACCCCGGAACTGGTCGGCTGATACGGGCATCGCCCCCTCGCAATCCGACGGCCGCCTCCGGCGCAGCTTACACCAGACGGTCCGGGGGCGCGGTGCTAAGATGCGCCGGTCGCGAGATCACGGAGAGGGAGCCGCGTGGGGCAGATCGAGTCCTTCCACCTTCCCGGCCCGGCCGGCCGGCTCGAATGCTTCCTCAAGACCCCCCCGGACGCTCCCGCGGGATGCCCCGTCGCCGTGGTCTGCCACCCTCACCCTCTTTTCGGTGGCACCATGCACAACAAAGTAGTCCACGTGGTCGCCGAGGCGATCGGCCGGACGGGAATGCCGGTGGCGCGTTTCAATTTCCGCGGCGTCGGCGCCAGCGCGGGACGGCACGACGCCGGGAAGGGCGAGCAGGACGACCTGAAAGCCGTCCTCGATCACCTTTCCGAGCGTTTTCCGCGGGGCCCCCTCCTGGTCGCCGGCTATTCGTTCGGCGCCTATGTCGCCCTCAAGGTGGGCTGCGCCGATCCCAGGGTGCCGGCGCTCATCGCCATCGGCGTCCCGCTGACGCTCGTCGACTTCTCCTTCCTGCGGCAGTGCATGAAGCCGTTGTCCTTCATCCAGGGGGAGCAGGACCTGTTCGGCTCGATCGGCATGGTCATGACGCTCGCCGCGACCGTTCCGGGCGGGGCCCGCGTGATGGTCGTGCGCGAGGCGGCCCACGGTTTCACGGGGCACCTGGACGAGCTCGCAGGCCGCGTCGCCGAGGCGATTCCCGGAGATCTGACGACCCTCGCCGAGGCCCGGCCGGCGGGCGTTCCCGGGGTTTGAGGGTTGACCGGTTCGGTGGTATCGTATCGGTCTCTGTGCCACCAACTTCTTGAAGGAGTCACGGACATGAAACAGACCGCCATCGCTCTGGCCGCGATCCTCGCCCTGATGGGGCTGGCCATCGCGGCCCCTCCGCAGGGGGCGCCGCCGAAGACCGAGGACGCACCCAAGAAAGAGGCCCCCAAGAAAGAGGGCGAGGTCCCCGAAAAGCACCCGGGCCGCGCCGTGTACGACCAGAACCACTGCTGGATATGTCATTCGATCGAGGGGAAGGGGAATAAGAAAACCCCGCTCGATAAAGTCGGCAGCAACCTCTACCCCGACCAGATCAAGAAATGGATCGTCTCCCCCAAGGAGATGAAGCCCGAAACCAAGATGAAGGCCTACAACCAGCTCTCCGAAAAGGATCTCGCCGACTTGGTCGAATACCTGTCCGGACTGAAATAGAGAGGGGCGATGACCTCTCCCCTGCGGGTGGGAATCAGCGCCTGCCTGCTCGGCCAGGAGGTACGGTTCGACGGCGGGCACAAAAGGGATCGCTACCTCACCGACACCCTGGGGCAGTATTTCACCTGGGTCGAGGTATGCCCGGAGTTCGAGCTGGGGCTTGGTGTCCCCCGTGAGACCCTGCGTCTCGAAGGCACCGCCGACGCGCCGCGGCTGGTCTTCCGCAAGAGCCGCGAGGACATTACGGAAAGAATGGCGGCGCTGGCGCGAAAGAGGGCCGCGGACCTGGCCAGCCAGGACCTGGACGGCTTCATCCTCAAGAGCGACTCCCCCAGTTGCGGCATGGAACGGGTCAGGGTGTACGCGGGGAAGGGCCCGGCGGCCCGTAACGGGGTGGGGCTCTTCGCGCGGGCGCTCATGGACAACTCTCCCCTGCTGCCGATCGAGGAAGAGGGACGTCTTAACGACCTGCCGATCCGCGAGAACTTCATCGAGAGGGTGTTCTGCTACCGCCGCTGGCGCGAGGGGGTCCGCGCGGGTTTCACGCGGGGGAAGCTCGTGGCTTTCCACACGGCGCACAAGTTCCTGTTGCTGGCGCACAGCCCGAAGCACTATGTCGAGCTGGGGCGCCTGGTCGCGGGGATGAAGCCGGGGCCGATCGCCGAGGTGATCCGTGACTACGGCGCCCTGTTCATGACGACGCTGCGGGTCAAGTCGACCGCGAAGAAGCACGCGAACGTGCTGCAGCACCTCATGGGATTCCTGAAAAACGACATGGACCGCGCCGACAAGACCGAGCTTCTCGCCCTGATCGACGACCACCGGCGGGGGCTTGCTCCCCTCGTGGTGCCGCTGACTCTCCTGAAGCACCACCTGGCCCGGGTGAAGAGCCCCTACATCTCGGAGCAGATCTACCTGAGCCCCCACCCCAAAGAGCTGATGCTGCGGAACCATGTCTGAGTCGCGCCACGCGTCGCACGCCGGAACCGCGCCCGAGCGCGTGCCGCTGGGCACGACGGGCCTGAAGGTCAGCCGCATAGGTTTCGGGGGGTACCGGGTCGACGACGAGACCCCCGAACACCGCCAGGCGCTGGAAGCGGCGCTCGCCTCCGGCTGCACCCTCATCGACACCTCGACCAACTACACCGACGGCGGCAGCGAGAGGCTGGTCGGCGCCGTGCTGCGCGATCTCGCCGCGCGCGACCGCGCGGCGCGTGACCAGGTTGTCGTGGTCTCCAAGATCGGCTACGTCCAGGGACGGAACCTGGAAGTGGCCATGGAGCGCGAGCGCGAAGGCCGCCCCTTCCCCGAGATGGTCAAGTACATGGACGGTTGCTGGCATTGCCTGCACCCGGAGTTCCTCCGCGATCAGCTCACCCGGTCGCGGGATAGGCTCGGTGTCGAGCGGCTCGATGTCTGCCTGCTGCACAACCCGGAGTACTACCTCTCGGACGCAAAACGGCGCCACCATCCCGGCCCCGACGCGGCCCGCGTCGAATTCTACCGCCGGCTCGGCGAGTCGTTCGCCTTCCTCGAGGAGAGGGTGGCGGCGGGGGAGATCGGCTGGTACGGCGTCTCCTCGAACAACGCGGTGATTCCCGCGGACGATCCGGAGGCGACCTCGGTCACCCGGATGATCGCCGCGGCCGCGGAGGGCGCCGGCCCCCGGCACCATTTCCGGGTGCTGCAGATCCCCATGAACCTCTTCGAATCGGGGGGCGCCCTGGTGCGGAACACCGGGGAGCAAGGACGCCAGACCGCCCTGGAAGCGGCCGCGGGCGCCGGGCTTGGCGTCCTGATCAACCGTCCCCTCAACGCCTTCGTTGGCGGCAGGCTGGTGCGGCTGGCTTCGGCGGCGATCCCGCCGCAGCGCGCCGGCTTCGACGAGCTGACGGGATTCCTGGCAACGCTTGAGGCCGAGTACCGGGAGCAGATCGCCGCCCGCGTTCCCCCGCCGGGGCCCCCCGCCGCCGCCGAAGAGCTGTTTCACCTGGTCGAGCAGGTGATCGGGCTGGGCGACAGCGCCGAGGACTTTTCCCAGTGGCAGCAGGTCGAACAGCAGTACGTCATCCCGCGGGTCAACCACGTGGTCAGCGTGATGGTGCGCGCCCTGGGCGCCGGGCTCCAGGAGATCTGGAAGGGATGGTGGGGGCGCTACCTGCCGGCGCTCAAGGGGCTGCTCTTCGAGATCGGCCGGCGCGCCGCGGAGCGGACCCAGAGCGCCTCGGCGGAGATCGCGGCCGCGATCGACCCGGGCCTGCCGCCGGAGAGACGCTCGGAGACGCTGTCGCGCAAGGCGCTCTGGGTCCTTGCCGGCACTCCCGGGGTCACCACTGTCCTGGTGGGAATGCGCCGGCCCGCGTACGTCGAGGACGCGCTCGCGATCGCTTCCTGGCCCCCCCTCGCCGACCCGCTGGCGGTGTACGGCCGGCTTGTCACTTGACCGTCGCCGGACGCCCGCTGTAAAGTGCCGCCTTACTCTGCGGGCAGCGGGCATTCCCAACGATTGGGGCGTAGCCAAACGGTAAGGCAGCGGGCTCTGGACCCGCCATCTCAAGGTTCGAATCCTTGCGCCCCAGCCAACTCTCCTCCGGCCGGGCGCCCGCCAGGCGGCGGGCAGGATCGTGACCGAACCAACCCCTTTCAGCAACTTCATCCGCCAGATCGTCGAGGCCGACATCGCGGCTGGCGTGAATGGAGGCCGGGTCGTGACCCGCTTCCCGCCCGAGCCGAACGGCTACCTGCACATCGGCCACGCCAAGTCGATCTGCCTCAACTTCGGCCTTGCCCGTGACTACTCCGGCCGCTGCCACCTGCGCTTCGACGACACCAACCCGTCCAAGGAGGACGTCGAGTACATCGACTCCATCCAGGAGGACGTGCGCTGGCTCGGATTCGACTGGGGCGAGCACCTCTACCACGCGGCCGACTACTTCGATCGGCTCTACGACTGGGCGGTCAAACTCATCCGGGACAAGAAGGCCTATGTCTGCGACCTGACCGCCGACCAGATCCGAGATACCCGCGGCACCCTGACCCAGCCGGGCCAGGAGTCCCCCTTCCGCGAGCGAAGTGTCGACGAGAACCTGGATCTCTTCCGGCGCATGCGGGACGGCGAGTTCCCCGACGGCGCCAAAGTGCTCCGGGCCCGGATCGACATGGCCTCGCCCAATCTCAACCTGCGCGATCCGGTCATGTACCGCATCCGCCACGAGACGCACCACCGGAGCGGCGACCGCTGGTGCATCTACCCGACCTACGACTGGGCCCACGGGCAATCCGATGCCATCGAGGGGATCACCCACTCCATCTGCACGCTCGAGTTCGAGGATCACCGGCCGCTGTATGACTGGTTCCTGGAACAGGTCGATCCCCCGCACCGGCCGCGCCAGATCGAGTTCGCCCGCCTCAACCTCAGCTTCACCGTCATGAGCAAGCGGATGCTCAACGAGCTGGTCAAGGACGGCCACGTCTCGGGCTGGGACGATCCCCGGATGCCGACCCTGGCCGGGCTGAGGCGCCGCGGCTACACCCCCGAGGCGATCCAGGAGTTCTGCGAGCGGATCCGCGTGGCCCGGGCGGACAGCACCGTGGACATGGAGATGCTCGAGAGCACGCTGCGCGAGGATCTCAACCCCAGGGTGCCTCGGGTCATGGCCGTGCACCA
>JANMQK010000376.1:0-2926 GCA_031370485.1 Acidobacteriota bacterium
CACACCCTGCAGTGGTCGGACAGCAGCCACACCTATGTGCTGGTCTCGGATCAGCCCAAGGCGGTGACTAAGGGGTGTGAGATCTGCCACAGCTCCAGTCATGAAAAGATTGAACAGCTCGAAGGTGGACAGCCCGACGAGGCCCGGCCAGTAGCCGATCCGCGTGAACATCCCTTCGTACTGCTCGAGCACCGCCTTGTGCAGGAAGACCGCGAGCACCGACGCTCCGGCGGGACCGGGAGCGACCGCTCCGCCCCCGTTCAGGAGCATCAGGTCCAGCACCGCCTCCTCCGGCTTGAACGGGAGGGACTTGGCCATCCGGAAGCGCACCAGGTCGGCGAGCTCGCGCCGCGTCCGCGGCAGGGCGACGAACGACAGGTGGGCGACGCGGGCGACCTGGTCGGGAATGAGGATGGAAATACGGTGGTCCGGCGGCGATACCTTTGACAGGGCGTCCGCGACCGCGAGCGCCACCGGCTCCTCCATCACGATGTTGCGACGGTTGAATGACGGCTCGATGGCGCCCGCGGGAAGCGACCGGCGCTCGACCTGTCGCACGACCATGCGACCGCTTTTCCGGTCGGGCGCCACGCGCACGGCCACAATGCCCTCGGACGCGATTTCGACCGCGACGGCAGGGTAACGCGGCGGTCGGGACGGCTTCAGTCCGCCGTCGAAGAGCGCGCCCAGATCCTTGATTCTGTCGCCTATCGTCATCCTCTCATCCCTCGCACGCCGCGGTCACTCGACAAACGTGACCTTGTTGATCTCGCGCAGCGTCGTCTTTCCCTCGAGCACCCGCTGCACCGCCGCCGACCGCATGAAGGTCATCCCCTCCTCGCGCGCCGCCTTCTTGATATCGGCGCCCGACTTGTGGTCCAGGATCAGTTGACGGATGCGATCGCTCATATCCAGGATTTCGGCGATCGCCAGCCGGCCCTTGTACCCCGTGCCGTTGCAGTCGATGCACCCGCGGCCTTCGTAGAAGGTCTGCCGGGCGTATTTCACCGGATCGAGGCCCGACTCCTCGAGCAGCTGCGGCGTGGGGTGCGCCTCGGTCTTGCAGCGCGGGCAGATGACCCGGACGAGGCGCTGCGCCACCACACAGTTGAGCGCCGATACGAAGTTATAGGGCTCGACTTTCATGTTCAGGAAGCGTCCCAGCACATCCACGACGTTGTTGGCATGGACCGTGGTGAACACCAGGTGGCCCGTCAGCGCCGACTGGATCGCGATCTGTGCCGTCTCCTCGTCCCGGATTTCCCCCACCATGATCTTGTCCGGGTCGTGCCGCAGGATCGACCGCAGCCCCCGGGCGAAGGTCAGGCCCTTTTTCTCGTTGACCGGAATCTGGGTGATCCCGGGTAGCTGGTATTCCACCGGGTCCTCGATCGTGACGATCTTATCCTCGTTCGACCGTATCTCCGAAAGCGCGGCGTAGAGTGTCGTCGTCTTTCCCGACCCGGTGGGACCGGTGACGAGTACCATGCCATACGGCTCGCGGATGAACTTCCGCAGCCGCTTTAGATCCTCGGGGGTGAAGCCCAGAACGTCGAGACGCAGTTCCGTGAACTCCTCGTTGACCGACTCCTTGTCGAGGATCCGGATCACGGCGTCCTCGCCGTGGACCGACGGCATGATGGATACCCTGAAATCGATAGCCCGCCCCTTGATCTTCAGCTTGAAGCGCCCATCCTGGGGGATGCGCTTCTCGGCGATGTCGAGCTCCGACATCACCTTGATGCGCGAGATGATCGACGAGTGGAAGCGCTTGTCGATCGGGTCCATGGCGTTGTAAAGCACGCCGTCGACCCGGTATTTGATCGCGACCTCCCGGTCGCGGGTCTCGATGTGGATGTCGGAGGCCCGGCGCTGCAGCGCGTTGAAGATCGTGGAATCGACCAGCTTGATGATGGGCGAGTCGACGGAGGTCAGCTTGTCGATCGACAGCGCTTCGTCCCCCTGCTCGTCCTCGTCCCGGATCACCTGGATCTTGAACTCTTCCGTGGCCGCCTCGAGGACGCGCTGGCCGGACTCCGATTTCTTCAGGACTTCGTTGATCGCGGGCTTGGTCCCGACGCAGACACTCAAGGGACGCCCGAGCAGCATCTCGAGCTCGTCCACCATCAGGACGTCCGAGGGGTCGGAGATCACGACGACCAGGCGGCCGTTCTCTTCCTTCCACGGCACGAAGTTGTAGCGGAACATCAGCTCGACCGGGATCGTGCGGAAGAGATCGTGGTTGATCGGGAAGTCGCTGAGGTCGACGTACGGGATGCCTAGGCGCGCGGCCGTCCGCTGGGCCTGGGCTTCCTCGCTGGCGATGCCGGGCGCACCTCCCACGGTGTCGAGATCGGGAACGGCCCCGGGGGCGGCGTCCTTCGGTGTGGCGGCCATGGGCGCTCCTCAGCCTGTCGTCTGCGCGTAGCTGCGCAGGAGAGGCAGATAGATGGCCAGGAACATCAGCGCCACGATCAGGCCCATGCTGACGAGCATGACCGGCTCGAGCAGCGACATGACGGTGGAAAGCCGCGTGTCGATCTCCTCGTCGTAGAACTCGGAGATGTTCCCCAGCATGTCGGCGAGCGACCCGGTCGACTCCCCGACCTTGGTCATCTCGATCGCGATGTCGCTGAATAGACCGGTCTCCTCCAGTCCCTGCCAGAGCCCGCTCCCCTCGCGTACCTTTCTTTCGACGTCCAGGAGTCTGCGCTCGAAGACGACGTTCCCGACCGCCCGGGAGGCGATCCCGAGGGCGGTCACCGCGGGGATTCCCCCGGCGATCAGGGTTCCGAGGGTGCGGGTGAAGCGGGTTATCGCGAAGCGGTGCAGGATGCCGCCGATGAGCGGGATACGCACCAGCGATCCGTCCAGGGCGGTGCGACCGGCCTGGGTGCGCGCCCAAACCCGGAACGCGGCCGCCGCA
>JANMQK010000394.1:0-29235 GCA_031370485.1 Acidobacteriota bacterium
GGCGGAGGCCTGGGCAATCGCGGCGTGCAGCAGCGTCTCCTCGATCTTGCGGCCCATGACCCGGCAGCTGAGGACGTAATCGACGATACAGGCCTGGTCCTTGTCGATCTCGAGGCTCAGGAGGCCGGTCAGCCCGTAGTCCGCGAACCTGTCCGCCACCTCGAATGTCCAGAAGGCGCGGCCCTTCCCGGCGGCCCACGCGGACAACTCCGCCTCCGTCAGCCGGCGGGTGGAGAGGTTCATCTGGTTCGTCTTGTTCAGGAGCTGGGCGGAACGCTGCAGGTTGGCGGGGGCCAGGGGCGCGCCGATCACGCGCAGATCGAGCGTTTCAATCCATTCGTCGAGGGACGCAACGCCGGCGCGCGCTTCCTTTCGAAGTCGTTCGGCGACATACATGCCGGTGCGCGCCGTGTCCTCGCCGGTGAGCGCCGTCGCTTCCAGCCCGGGCATGGAGAGAAGCGCGCTCTTGAAGAGCAGGCTCTCCTCCGGCCACTCCGGGACCAGCACTTCCGGGAGCGCCTCCCTGACCCGCGCCCGCTCGACCGGGCTGTCGTCGATGAAAATCATCGATTGCAGTCCCAGGTTGAGCTCCTCCGCCAGGTCCTGGAGGCTTTTCGCCTTGTCCCCCCAGTTGATGCGCCAGGCGGCGAAGTCGTTCTCTTTGAGGAGCATTTCCGGGTGCCTGCGGATGGCCTCGAGGGCGATGTCCTCCTCGTTCTTGCTGGCGATGGCGAGCAGGATGCCGCGGCGAGCAAGGGCCTTCAGCGATTTCTGGAAATCGACAAACGCTTCGCCGATGGGGTCATGCCCTCCGAGCCTGAGGTTCTCCCAGCCGACATCACCGAGGATTCCCCCCCAGAGCGTGTTGTCCAAGTCGAGGACGATGACCTTGCGCGAGCCGCCTCCAAGGGCCATGAGGGCCGACTTGATGTCGCCGGCGGCCTCCCGGAGGACCTCGTTGCCGAACGCGACCTTTGCCATGTACCAGAGCTTGGGCGGGAACGCGTTCCGCCCCGCGAGGGCGGCCCAGCGCGAGGTGTTGAGAGGATGAAGATTGGCGACTTTCTCGCACTGCTCGATGAGCCGCAGGTTGAGCCGCAGCAGGGTGTTCGAGACCCCGATGCCGGTCTTCAGATCCGCAAGGCCCATCCCCCGGTCGTAGGACGGCGGAACCCACAACGGGACAAGCACGACCCGCGCCCGGTCGCGCAGCGAGGCGAGCCACGCGCCGAACTCGTCCACCTGGGCGAGGAGAGTCTCCAGGCCCGCGTCCCGGCGCTCGAGGAATCCAGCGAACCCGGGCAGGATCCCCTCGGGGGTCGTCCAGACGACGGCGAAGTCATACGGTGCGCGCCAGATCGGGAGGCTGCGATCGAGCATGACCTGCGCCACCTGGCCATAGGGGGCGACCGCGATCTCCACCGCGGGTTCCCGGGGGTCGTTTTGCAGGTAGGAACCCAGGTTCTGGGCGTTGAAGTCGGAGATGAGACAGCCCTTGAGCGTACTAGGCGCCACGGAGTTGCGCTTCCATCATCTTGGTGACCATCTCGCAAAGGGCGCCGATCGTCCGATACCGACTCTGATCCTGCGTCATGACCAGGTCGGTGAGCGAGACGGCCGTCTTGAACTCGTCGAGCAGCTTCTGCTCGGCGGCCACAACGAAGTTGATGAGACCGAGCGAGTCCAGGCTGCCATCCTGCCCGACCAGGACGACCCCGGCGTTCTTTGAAATCCTCTCCCCCTCCGGGAGGGTGAGGTTCACCTCGTCGAGGGCTTCGAATATCGCCCGGCGAACACGTTCCTCAGCTGACATCGCAGCCCTCAGTCTTCTCGCTTCGACCCCCGATCGGAGGTCCGGGGAAACCTACGGCAGGCCGGGAGAATCGTCAAGGTCCCGTTCTCCAGGACTCCTCGCCCGTCGGCTCTTCAGCGGGCATCCCTCAACTGGCGCAGGCTGTCGAGGATTGCCGACGCCGGGTCCTGGACTTTCGTGGGCATGAGGCTCGCCGCCTGATCGGTTGCCATTCTCGGGAATCGAGGCCGGTGCACCTTCATTCCGGGGATGCTCTTTTCGAGGTAGACGCATGCGACTTCACCGGCCATTTTCGCCGCGGCGTACTCGCCCATGTTGAGGGGAACCTCCTCGACGAAAACCGATGATGGATAAAGCACCCGCAGCGGGCGCGTGGCCATCCTCTGGGCCCACAGGGCCGTCTTCACGAAGCCGTCGACGAAAAAGTCGCAATAACCTCGGAACAACGCCGTCGTGAACGCGCCCCGGGTCGCTCCGGAGATGACGGGAGTCGCGTAGTAGTAGAGGGAATCCGGTGCTCCAGGTGGTTCGACGTTTCCCGCAGGGTCGGGCGGCCCCAGCACGTCGAAGGCCATGTCCCGGATGATCCCGCCGCCGCGCTTCGTTTCTTCGACGACACGCTGCGCGTCCGCGGCGCCGCGAGCGAAGGTGATCGTCACACTGGCGCCACCCGCGGCGAGGAGTTTGGCTGTCACCTCGCCCAATCCTCTGGAGCCTCCGACCACCAGCGCCTCCTGGCCTGCGAACTCCTCCGGGACGACGAGCCGGCACAGCGTCTCGTAGGAGCCCTGGGTCCGAGGCGGTGGGCGGAAAAACGTCTTAAGCGTTCCACTCACACCCGGGCCCGTGATCTTCATCTGGAGCGAGGAAAATCTCGGGTCAACGACGGTTGCCTCGTAGGTCAGCGCCGCGGGGCGGCTTTCCCCTTGCGGGAATACCAGGTCCATCCCCGAAAAGATCGAATGCAGGCCGGGGAAGACCATCCCGACAAGCCGCGTCGTCGCGAGCAGGACTGCCATTTTGATCTCGGGCAGGCAGCTGGAAAAATGCGGGAACAGCCGTCCGGCTGATCGAGGATCCAGGAAGAGGTCGACGGCACCCCGGACGGCCACGGCGGATTCGAACGCGACCTCGCGGCACGGCTCCGGCCGGCCTGGGGCGGCCGGGACGCTCACGCGGCCTCTCTCTTCCCCGGCCTGCCACGCGACTTTTGCCCACAGGCTCCGCCCGGCCTGCCCGACGATTTCGATCTCCGCGTCTTGCTCGTCCTCGCGCACAACGGACCAGCGGACCCTCTCTCCGACTCCCACCGGGGTCCGAAACTCGACCCTCAGCGCGGTCAGGCGGATGACGCTTTCCCGCTTTCCCAGCCAGCCATCGAGCGCCCAAAGGAGGAGATGGACGCCGTGCACGACCACACGCCCGAAGATGAGACGCCTGGCCGCGATGGGATCGACATGAATCGGGTTGAAGTCGCCCGACAGCCTTGCGAAGTCCTCCTGGTCGGCCAGAGTGAACGTGCGTTCGACCATCTCAGGATTCCTTCGTCTCCAGGAGGCCCCAGGCGGTGTCTTCGTCCGTGGCCACTTCGCCCAGGGATACACCGCGCCTGTCCGTCGCCGGCACGGTCGGCCCGGCGGGCCGCGGCGTCCCCGCCAGGGCGCGCGCCAGGTTCGACGCTCCCCGCTCGACGATTTCCTTCTCCCCGGGAAGGAGGCGCGGCTGGAGCGGCACCGAATGGACGGCGAGCGCCCGGCGATGGATCTCGGAGTAGTAGTCAAGCGGCCCGCTCCGCAGCGCGTCGCCGAACGAGAAGACATCCCCCCAGGATCGGCAGGCTGTTAGCGCCCGCTTCAGGGCCTCCGCGTCGTCGGTCGCCACGATCACGAGGTCCGGCTCCGCGCCCCCCGCCGTCGCCGCCATGCCGCCGATGCCGTCCGGACCGAGCCGGCATCCGCACCCTGCGGCCACCGCGCGCGCGATCCGAGACATGGTGCCGGAGCCCACGATGACGCCCCTCGCGCCAATCCCGACCTTGGCGCGCCGCAGGGACAGGGCGAGCGACAGGGCCGGAGGAAGAGAGGCGCAGGCCGCGAACGGCTCCACCGATTCGCGCAGCCCCACCTCGCCCGCCTCGTCCGGCCAGCCCCAGAGCGTGTTCCCGCGTTCCCCGCGCCATGCCGCCCCGGCCAGGCTCACCGATGAACGGTCCGGCGTGCCGGCGGGTCGCGGGCCGAACCGGACGAGCGCCGACATCAGCCGGCAGGTGGGACCGTCGATGGCCAGGTCCTCGACCACGACACCCTCCCTGTCGCCGGAGAGGCTAAGTCTTCGACGCCACATCGACGGCCTGGCGGTCCGTGCCCGGATGGATGATCACGGGCTCGCGGCGCTGCGCGGAGAGATAGACGGCGTCGACAACCTCCTGGACGGCGAGCGCCTCATCGATCGGCACGGGGTTCGGCGCGCCATCGAGCACGGCGGCCGCGAAGGCCGCGAAAAAATCCCTGCGACCGTCGAGATCCCTGCCATGGGGAAGGTCGTTCCAGACGTTCGCCCGCCCCAGCGCCGTCCCACGCAGGGAGAGAAACCGGGGTGGCGGATCGAGCGCAATCTGCCCCTCCGACCCCCAGATCTGGAAGAGCGAAATTCCCTCTCCGGGGGCGCTGGTGCTGGCGTCGATCGAGACGATCGCGTCCCCCTCCAGCCTCAGGGTTGCCGCCACGGCGTCTTCCACGTCCCCGGGGGCGTCGAACCGCGCCGTTTCGCCATAGACGCGCCGAACGTCGAGCCCGGTCACGAAGGACAGGGTATCGAGGTGGTGGCACAGGTTCATGAGGAGCACGCCGCCGCCGCTTTTCGCGCGATCGGCACGCCAGCTCGAACGGGATCGTCCCGTGGCGCCGCCGTACCAGTAGGACATCTCCTTGTAGAGGTGCTCCATGATCCGCGCACCTTGAATCCCGCCGATCGCGCCCTCCCGCACGAGCGCCCGGGCCGCCAGGACTTGAGGAAAGAAACGCATCGCATAGCAGGTCGTCAGGACAACGCGGGCGGAGCGCGCCGCCTCCGCCATGAGCCGGGCCTCACGGGCGTCGCGGGCCATCGGTTTCTCGACGACGACATGCTTCCCTGCCCGTATGGCATCCAGGGCCAGCGGAGCGTGCAGGTGGTGCGGGGCGCAGATGAAGACGGCATCCACCTCCGGGTCGGCGAGCGCCCGTGCCGCGTCGGTCTCCGGCCGGCCCCCGGCGCGCCGCGCGAGGTCCTCGGCCAGATCGAGGTTCGGGTCGACGGCCCACCGCACATGGCCCGCGGCCGAGGCGCGCACCGCCTCGAGGTTGCGGAGGGCGATCTCGCCGCAGCCGATCATGGCGACTCCCAGCATTCTCGATGGTGCCTTGGCGCCCGGCGGCATTTTCCCGGCCCTCGCGCTCGCCTCCGGACGCCGCTTGAGGCGCCCGGTGGTTCGAAGGAGCATACTCTCACGATCCGGGTCTCCCTGGAGGCGGACCTCCGGCGGCAGGAAGGTGCTCCACCGGAGCCTGCCATCCCCCGCCAGATCGCGCCATTCGAAAAGCGCCGCGACGACCGGCGGTTCCCCCCTCGCCAGCCGCCGGTAGAAGCGCCAGCATTCCTCCGGGTCAAGCCTCTCTAAGGGCGTCAGGGCCGTGGCCAGCGAGCCGTCGGCGAGCAGATCCAGAAACAGCATGCCCTCGTCGCGCAGGGTCCAGCGGCCGGGCGTTGTCTCGCGGCCGGGCAGCATCTGCGCGTGCGCGCCCCGGAACGCAAAAGGCCCCCCATCGGCCGTCACGGCGGGGAGACCGGGGGACAGTCCGCGCGGGCTTCCGATGACCGCGATTGTGCCCCCCGGAGCGACGATCCGGGCGGCATCGGCGACCGACTCGGGACCGCCTGTCACATCGAGGACCACCTCGAACCGCCGGCCGGCGGCGGCCAGGTCGTTGATCGCCTCGGCCCGGACGGCTCCAGGAGCCGCCGACCCCTTTCCGCTCGCGTGGATGACCTCCGAGGCGCCGGCGCGCCGCGCGATCGCCGCGGCGAGCAGTCCCAGGATCCCCCGCCCGAGCACCGCGACCCGGTCGCCCCAGCCTATCCCCGCTTTGCGGGTGCCCTGCAGGGCGATGATCCCGAGGCCAATGAAGGCCGCTTCCTCCTGGGCCGCCCCGGGCGGGACCAGGAAGCAGCGCTCCGAGTCCAGGATCGCAGCGCTGGCGTGGGCGAATGGTCCGGCGACGATGTCACCGGGCGAGAGTCCCGTCACCGACCGCCCGACCTCCTCGACCCGCCCCACCCCCGAGTAGCCCGGGGTGCGCGGGTAGGACACCGTTGTGTTGGCCAGCCGGTTGAACTGCGCGCGCTCGGTGCCGGGGCTCACCGCCGAGAAGAGGGTGCGCGCCAGGACCTCCCCGGGCCCCGGCGCGAGCCATTCGCAGGGCTCGAGCCGCGTCTTTCCCGAGGAAATCGTGCGGATACGGACTCCCCTGCGCACGCCACGGCGGGCGAGCATCGCGCGGGCGCGCGTGCGCCCCCAGTCGAGAATCGATCTTTTGTTGAGCGGCATTTTCCCGGCACCCCTGGAGCGACGGCGAGTGCATAAGTACGTCAGGGCGGGAAGGATTGCAAGAGTCCTCTGCCCCTCCGCCGGGGCCGGTTGCCCCGTCCCATTCAGACCTCTATATTGAAGCCGTCTGCTGTGAGTTGACACCCTTCGGCTGTCAAATCCCCGACACTCCGATGAGGGAGCCGAACCGGCGAGGGACCATGACGCAAAACGGCCTGACGGGCAGCCTCAAGACCATGTCGCTGCCCGACCTCCTTCAATGGGCCAGCACGGGCCAGAAAACCGGCATCCTGATCCTGCAGCGGGACTCCCTGACCAAGCAGGTCCATTTCCAGGATGGGACAATCGTCGGGTCCTCGAGCAACGATCCCCGGGAATACCTTGGGCAGTTCATGCTCGGGGAGGGGATCATCACCGAGCAGCAGCTCAAGGATGCGTTCGACCTGCAGGCCAAAACCAAGGTCATGCTGGGGCGGATCCTGGTCAAGAAGGGGCTGGTCTCGGAGTCCAAGGTCGCCGAGTGCCTGCAACTGAAGGCCGAGGAGACCATCTACTCGCTTTTCCTCTGGACCGAGGCCGACTTCGCGTTCGATGAGCAGGAGATGCCGCCGGGCGACCAGGTGATGATCTCGGTCAGAGTCGACCAGGTGCTGATGGAAGGGCTGCGCCGCTTCGACACCTCGAAGCAGATCCGCCGCCTTCTCCCGACGAACGACCTGATCCTGCGTCATTCGGACAAGAGGCTGCCGCCCGATATCGTCTCCAAGCACTTCCCCAAGCGCGTCTACGATCTGGTGGACGGCAACCGCACGGTGGCGGAGATCGTCCTCGAAGCGCGCGGTTCCGAGTTCAACGTCAGCCAGATGCTTTACGCCATGGTCCAGAAAGGGTTCATCGTCGTAGGGGAACCGCGGCCCCACCACCCCATACGGGGCCACCGCGCCCCGGACAACGAGCCCTCCGTCCTGATGAACGCCGCCAAGGAGCTCATCAAGAGCGGCGACGCCGAGGGGGCGCTGGTCATTCTCGAGAAGACGAAGAATGGCATCGAGAAGAACCCGGAACTGAACGCCCTCATCCAGGTGGCCGAGGAGCACTTCGTCGAGCGCGCTTACAGGCACTACCTGCCCCCGAAGAAGATCCCGATCCTCCTGAAGCCGCTCGAGTCGCTGGTCGGCTACGACCTCAGCCCCGAGGAGGTATTTCTCGTGAGCCGGGTCAACGGCTCCTGGGACCTGCGTTCCATCATCAGCATCAGCCCGCTGCGCGAGGTGGACGCGCTGCGCGCCCTGAAAAAACTGCGCGAGCGCGGGATCATCGACCTGGTGGAGTCTCAGGCCAAGATCGCCTGACCGGCCGGGCGCCCTGGCGCCCGCCTCGATCGTCCGGGCTTCCCCGGCGGCGGCGCGACTGCCGCGCGCGAAACGGGCGCTTCCACGGGACGCGTGCTCCCCGCCGACGGGACATAATGATCGTAGGGGTGCGCCTCGAGAGCGTCCCATTCCTTGACCGCGATCGACTTCACGAATAAATCGGCGAGCTGAAGATTGGTGATGAGCGGGATGCCGAAATCGGCGGCCCGCCGCCGGATGATGTATCCGTCTGTCAGCTCGCGACGATCGTACCCGACGGGGATGTTGATGATGAGGTCGAGCTTCCCTGGGACGATCGCGTCGAGGAGCGACGGCTTGCGGCGCTCGTGGATCTTGTACAGGCGGACGTTCGGGACGCCATTCTCCTCGAGAAACTTCGATGTGTGCCGGGTGGCGTACAGCGTATAGCCCTTCTCCTTCAGGATGCGTGCCGAGGGGAGGAAGCGCGTCTTGTCGGCGAGCGTGCCGATCGAGAGCAGGACCTGCTTGCGCAGGGGACGCCGGAACCCGGCCGACATGATCGCCTTGAGAAAGGCCTCGGGGAGATCGTCGCCGAGGCAGGCGACCTCCCCGGTGGAGGCCATCTCGACGCGCAGCGCCGGATCGGCCCCCTTGATGCGCGAGAACGAAAACTGCGGCGCCTTGACTCCGACGTAGTCCAGGTCGAACAGGGACGCGGGAACCGGGTGAACCTCCGCGCCCATCATGGCGCGCGTCGCCAGGTCGACGAAGTCCACCCCGCACACCTTGGAGATGAACGGAAACGAACGCGAGGCCCGGAGGTTGCACTCGATGACCGAGACCTCGTTGTCGACCGCCAGGAACTGCACGTTGAAGGGGCCGGTGATCCGCAGCGCCCCCGCCAGCCTGGAAGTGATGGCCCGGACGCGCCGCACGGTCTCGAGGTAGATCTTCTGCGGCGGCAGGACCACCGTGGCGTCGCCCGAGTGAACGCCGGCGTTCTCCACGTGCTCGGTCACCGCGACCGCGAGTATGCGACCCTCCAGGGCCACGGCATCGGCCTCGAGCTCCTTCGCCCCTTCCACGAACTTGGAGATCACCACCGGGTGCTCACGGTTCACCTGGGCCGCCCCGTGCAGCGCACTCTCGAGGGCCGCGCCGTCGCCGGCGATACGCATCGCGGCTCCCGACAGGACGTAGGACGGGCGCACCAGAACCGGGTACCCCACCGACGTGGCGAAGCGGCGGGCCTCACGGCGCGAGGTCACCTCGGCCCAGGGAGGCTGCGGCACCCCGAGCCTGTCGAGGAGTGTCGAAAACTTGTGGCGATCCTCCGCCCGGTCGATGTCCTGAGGCTGCGTCCCGAAGACGCGGATGCCGGCCTTGCGGCAGGCCAGGGCGTGGTTGTTGGGGACCTGTCCCCCGAACGCCAGCAGGATGCCGAGCGGGCTCTCCTTGCGCCAGATGTCCTGGATCCGCTCGAAGGTCAGCTCCTCGAAATAAAGCGTGTGCCCCATGTCGTAATCGGTCGAGACGGTCTCCGGGTTGCAATTGACCACGATCGGCTGGTAGCCCATGCGGCGGAGCGCCGCCGCCGCGCTGACGCAGCACCAGTCGAACTCGACACTCGATCCGATCCGGTAGGCGCCCGACCCCAGGATCATCACCCGCCGGCCGTCGCCGGCGGGTACGACGTCGTCCTCCGTTCCCTGGTAGGTCAGGTAGAGGTAGTTGGTCCGCACGGGCCATTCGGCTGCGAGCGTGTCAATCTGCTTCACGGCCGGGACGATCCCCTTCGCCAGCCGGGCGCGGGAAACCGCCTCGGGCGCGGCGCCGGTGAACCTCGCGATCTGGCCGTCCGAGAACCCCGCCTCCTTGGCGCGGCGCAGGAGCTCCGCCGGCGGCACCCTGCCCCGCCTCGGACGAGCGCGGCGCCCCCCGCCGCGCAGCTCGTCGCGGAGATCGCAGATGCGCTTGATCTTGGCCAGGAACCAGCGGTCGATCCATGTCAGCCGGTGAAGCGCCTCGATCGAGCGCCCCCGGCGCAGCGCCTCGGCGAGGGCGAAGATCCTCCGGGGCGTCGGCTGCTTCAGGTCGTGCAGCGACTGGCGGATATTCAGGTCGTTCCCCACGAGCCCCCGGATCCCGTCGCCCAGCATCCGGCAGCCCTTCTGCAGTGCCTCCTCGAAGCTGCGGCCAATCGCCATGACCTCGCCGACCGATTTCATCTCGCTGCCGATGAAGTGCGAGGCGCCCCGGAACTTCTCCAGGTCCCATTTCGGCATCTTCACCACCAGGTAGTCGAGGGCCGGCTCGAAGCAGGCCGTCGTCGTGTCGTTCATCGAGTTCTTGAGGTCGGGAAGACGGTGGCCAAGCGCGAGCTTCGCGGCGATGCGGGCGAGAGGGTATCCCGTCGCCTTGCTGGCGAGCGCCGACGAGCGGGACAACCGCGCATTCACCTCGATGATGCGGTAGTCGGCCGAGCGCGGGTCGAGCGCGAACTGGATGTTGCACTCGCCCACGATACCGAAGTGGCGCACCACCTGGAACGCGATGGCGCGCAGAGCGAAGTACTCCTCGTCGGTGAGGGTCTGGGATGGCGCCACGACGATCGACTCGCCCGTGTGGATTCCCAGCGGGTCGAGGTTTTCCATGTTGCACACGGTGATGCAGTTGTCGGCCCCGTCGCGGACCACCTCGTATTCGACTTCCTTCCAGCCCGTCAGGTCCTCCTCGATCAGGATCTGCGGCGAGGAGGCGAAGGCCTCCGTCGCGCGCTGCCGGAGATCGGCTTCGTCGCGCGCGATCCCCGATCCGCGCCCTCCCAGCGAGAACCCCGTGCGCATCATGACCGGGTAGCCGATCCGCCGCGCGATGCTCCGCGCGGCCCCCAGGCTGCGGGCGGCGGCGCTGCGTGGAACCTTGAGTCCTATCGAACGGATCTCCTGTGCGAAGATCTCGCGATCCTCCGTCTTCTCGATCGCGGAGACCGGCGTGCCGAGCACGCGAACCCCGAACCGCTTCAAGACACCGCTGCGGTGCAACTCGAGCCCGCAGTTGAGCGCCGTCTGGCCCCCGAATGACAGCAGGATGCCGTCGGGACGCCCCTGGGCGATCACCTTCGTGACGAATCCCGGCTCGACCGGGAGCAGGAAGATGCGGTCGGCGAGCCCCGGCGAGGTCTGGATGGTGGCGATGTTGGGGTTGATCAGCCAGACTTCGACACCCTCCTCCTTGAGCGCCTTGATGGCCTGTGAGCCGGAATAGTCGAACTCCCCCGCCTCGCCGATTTTCAGGGCACCCGAGCCGAGCAACAAGACCCTCATCGGCGAATCTCCGCAACGAACTCGTCGAGGATCCACTCCGTGCCGGTCGGTCCGGGGGCGGCCTCGGGATGGAACTGCACCGATCGCCACGGACCCTTCGTATGCCTTATCCCTTCGTTGGTGCCATCGTTGGCGTTGACAAACCAGGCCTGCCAGCCCCCGGGGAGCGTGCGGCCATCCACGGCATAGCCGTGGTTCTGGCTCGTCTGGTAGCAGCGGCCGCCACGGAGGTCGACGCAGGGCTGGTTGTGCGCCCTGTGGCCGAATTTCATCTTGAACGTGGTCGCCCCGGCCGCCAGGGCGAGGATCTGGTGCCCCAGGCAGATTCCCAGGATCGGCACCCGCCGCTGCATCAACCGCCGCGCCGTTTCGACCGTTGCCCGCGCCTGGCACGGGTCGCCGGGGCCGTTGCTGATCACCACCCCGTCATAGTCGCTCTTTCCAGACAGGGGATCATGATTCCAGGGGACCACGCGCACTTCCGCCCCCCGGTCCACGAGCATCCGGATCTGGTTGTTCTTCCTGCCGCAGTCGATGAGGATGATCGATGGCTTCCCCGACCCGTGACGCCTCACGCGCGGGGAGGAGACCTCGGCCACCAGGTTGCGGACGTTCGGATCCACGAAGGCCGGCGCCGCCCGGCCGTCGAATTCGATCCGTCCCAGGAGCGCCCCGCGCGCCCGGATCCGCTTGGTCAGGGCTCGTGTGTCGACACCGGTGAGCCCCGGGATCGACTGGGCGCCCATCCAACTCCCCAGGCTCTGCCCCGATGTGTAGTGGGAATGATCGTCAGAGTACGAGGCGCACACCACACCGGCCACCTGGATGCGGTCCGACTCCAGGGGCCGGTCCACGAGGGGGTCCCCCTCTTGCGGGTGCCGCCCCTCCGCCGGCATGGCTGCCGGACGCAGTGGCACCCCGTAATTTCCAATCGACGGGTAGGTGAATGTCAGGATCTGGCCACGGTAGGAGGGGTCGGTGAGCGCCTCGGGGTACCCGACCATCCCCGTCGTGAAGACCACTTCGCCGGCGACCGGCTCGCTGCCGCCGAACGACACGCCCTCGAAGATCGCGCCGTCCTCCAGTACGAGGCGTCCCTTCCTCGGAAGGCGCGCACTCTTTTTGCCGTGTCGTTCCCGCATCTGCCGTTCCGGGCGCCTCGTTCGTCCACGCAGGGGTTTCGCGCCGGAGAATAACACAGCCGGGGCCCCGCGCGAACGGTGCTAGAATTGACCCATGGAAAGCCTCTCCCGGGAATTCCGCAGAGCCGGTCGGACCGTATGCGCGGTCGCGGGCATCCTTCTCGCGTGCGGCGTCACCAATCTCTCCGTCGCGGACCCGGCCCTGGATCCGACGGGCTGGCCTGAAGGCGTGCGCGTATTCCGCGCCCTCGGCAGGCACGGCAACCCCAGTGTCGTGATCACGAACCTGGACGACGCCGGCAACCTGCTGCCGGGCGCCTCAACGCGGGATCCCGGCGTTTCTCCTCGCCAGCCGATCTGCCCGCCGGCAGGCGACGACGCTGCGCAGGAGCCTCGAGGCCCCGCCGCGGATGGCGCAGAGGCCCAGGAAAACACCAACGCCGGAACGACGATCGTCATCAACATCAACAACATCCCCGCTGCGCCGCCGGAGCCCGTCGCGCTCCCGGTCTATTCCCTTCCCGTGGCCTACGGCGGCCTCGTGGGTCCCTTCCGCTATCCGGAAAACCATCACTTTCTCGGTTACGGCACGGGGACCGGCTCGCCCTCGATGTTCGGCGGGCTTGGACTGAACTCCGGCAACCGCTTCGGGCTGAAGACCGGAACGCCCTGCGGGGCGGGGTTCGACTGCATGTTCGGACCGGGCTCCTCGAATCCCTGAACCGGCGCGCCCGCGCCATGCTCAGTGGATCTCGCCCATCTCCTGGTAGGCCGGTGACTCGATCTGCAGGGTTGTGTGCACGATCCCGAAGCGGTCGCGCACGGTCTGCTTGATCCGGTTCAGCATCTGGTCGGTGTCGGCGCGGCGGCTGTCGTCCACCTTCACGTGCCCGCTGAGCGCCGGCAGGCCGGTCGTGATGCTCCAGACATGCAGGTCGTGGACCTCGATTACCCCCGGCACCCTCGCGATCGCCCGGCTCACCTCCTCCAGGACGATGCCGGCGGGGGTCGCCTCGAGCAGGACATCGACCGCCTCGCGAACCAGCCCCACGGCGCCCACCGCGATCACGAGGGCGATGCCGCCGGCCGCGATCGGGTCGGCGCGGTTCCAGCCGGTCAGCCCGATGATCACGGCCGCCAGGAGCACCCCTCCGGAGGAGAGCGAGTCCCCCAGGATGTGCATCCGCGCCCCCCTGATGTTGAGGCTCTGATGGGAGCGGGACAGGATCGCGAGGGCAAAGAGGTTCGCGACAAGGCCGACCAGTGCCACGCCGGTCATCATGGGGCCGTGGATTTCGACCGGGTCGAAATAACGCCGCACCGACTTGTACATGAGAAACGCCGACACGATGACGAGCAGGGTGCCGTTCACGAGGGCCGTGAGGATCTCCAGGCGATGGTAGCCGTAGCTTTTTTCGGGGGTGGCCGGAAGGGAGGCGAAGCGGACGGCCATCAGGCTGAGGACCAGCGCGAGGACGTCGGTCAGCATGTGGCCGGCGTCCGAGATCAGCGCCAGGCTCCCCGACATCAGCCCGCCCGCGATCTCCACCACGACGATTGTAGAGGACAGGGCGATCACCCGGACGAGCTGCTTCGCCTGTGTATTGCGCGCCGTGCGTGTCCCGGCTTCGCCGTTCACAGCAGAGTCCCGCGCCGCGGCCCCGTCTTCCGTTTCGGCGTACCGCCTTCGAGCACGACGACCGCCACCGCGTAGTCGCCACTGTGGCTCAGCGACACGTGGGTCCGCCGCGCCCCGAGGGCCGCGGCCTTGCGGCGCGCCACGCCGGTCACTTCGAGACTCGGGGGGCCCTCACCATCGCGTCTCACCGCCACATCCTTCCACCCGACCCCCTGGCCCCAGCCGGTGCCCAGCGCCTTGAAAAAGGCCTCCTTGGCGGCGAACCTTGCGGCGAAGCGCAGGGGGCCCTGGGGTCCCGCGCCGCAGTCACGGATTTCGATCGCGTCGAAAACACGCTCCGCGAAGCCGGGACGCTTCATCGCCCGCCGCAAACGCTTGGCGTCGCACAGATCCAGACCCACTCCGATGATCATCGCGGGAACCCGCCAGGGGCGCGTATCATATCACCGTGCCCGAGCTCATCAATGTGAACGGCCGGCTCTCACCGCCCCTCGAGGCGGCGGTCTCTCCCCTGGATCGCGGATTCCTTTTCGGCGACAGCGTCTATGAGACGATCCGGACCTATGCCATGCGGCCTTTTCGCCTCGAGCAGCACCTCGAGCGCCTGCGCCTTTCGGCAGGACGTCTCGACATTCCCCACGACGCCGCCCCCGTCGATCTCGAACGCGAGTGCCGGAAGACCATCGACGCGGCGGGTATCGCGGAGGCGGCGATCCGCATCATACTCACGCGCGGCGTGGGGCCCGTCACCTACGATCCTGCGACCTCGGGCCGTCCCACCGTCGTGATTCATGTCCGCGACTGCCCCCCAATCCCGGCCGCGTGGCGGGCCGAGGGGGTCGATGTCGCCATCGTCGGTGTCGTCCGGAACTCCGCCGACGCGATCGATCCGGCCATCAAGTGCAGCAACCTGATGAACAACCTCCTCGCCTGGAGGGAGGCCCGGCGGATGGGCGCTTTCGAGGCGATATTCCTGAACGGCGACGGGATGCTGGCGGAGGGATCGTCGAGCAATGTCTTTCTCGCGCGCGAAGGCCGCTTGCTCACGCCGGAGACCGGGTGTGGCATCCTCGCCGGAATAACGCGCCAGGCGGTGATCGAGCTGGCGCGCGGCGACGGAGTCGAGGTCGTCGAGGGACCCTACACGGCGGACGATCTGCGCCATGCCGGGGAGGCCTTTCTCACGAGCACGCTCAAGGGCGTTCTTCCCGTCCGCCGCTGCGACGGGTGGCCGGTCAATGACGGCCGTCCCGGACCGCTGACGCGGCGGATCATGTCGCGGTTCGAGGGGCTGGTTCAGGCCGAGACGAAAGCCGGCTCGGCCCCGGGGTCCAGCCTGAGGTAACGGTGGTCCCGCCGCCACGCGGGCAGCACGAACACGGTTCCCCGGCGCCCTTCCTCGATGTACTCGATCCGCCGCTCCTCGTGAAAATGGCCGAACACCAGAATCTCGGCGCCCTCGCGGATCCGGCGCCGCGCGTACGTCTCGCACTCGTCGAACGGGAATCCCCCGCGGAAATCGAGGTTCGTCCTTGCGAGGTTCCGCTCGAGGAGATCCACCAGGCGGTTGCGCGGGCCCGCCGGCGCGAGATTGAACAATCCGAAGAAGAGCCGGTTCTTCGTCAGCGCGCGCCATGCCCGGTACTGGCGATCCCGGCTGTTGACCAGGTCCCCGTGGGCCAGGTGCGCGATGCGGCCGGCAAGCGGCAGGTCGATCGACTCCGGGGCGAGAATGTCGAATGGCGCGTCCCTGTAGAGGGGCGCAAGAAAAAAGTCGTGGTTCCCCTCGACGTAGAGTAAACGGCAGCCCCTGCGCCGCAGGCTCCCGAGGGCCTCGACCACGCGCGCCTGGTGCGGCCGGCGCAGCTCTCTGCGCCCGACCCACGCGGCGAAGAGGTCCCCGAGTATCGCCAGGGTCAGGATCTCCGCCGGGAGAGTCTCGAGGAATCGGACGAACTCCCCGACCTCGGCATCGTCGTCACGCAGGTGGGCGTCCCCGAGAAGCGCCACGGCGCCGCCGGTGCCAAGCGGTGTCGCTCCGGGCCGGCGGGGAGGCGTTTCCATTCCAGTCATCCGGGTGATTCAGCGGCGGACGAGTTTCTCGATGTTCTCGCGCAGGCAGAACTCCTGCAGCTTCTCCTCGCGCAGCGCCTGCTCCCGCAACAGGGAGACGAACCGCTTCTGGTGATGGATCAGCTCGGCGGTCAGCGTGTCGCCGGGCTTGAAGGAGTTTTTCTGGCGGGCATCGATCCACTCGGCGGCCGACTTCCGGATCCGGTCGACGAGGTCGCCGGGCGCTATCTGGGAGATTGGCACGCTGTCCTGATCCTTCGCATCGAGGGGCGTCACTTCCTTCGCCTTGCGCGCGAGATCGGCTGCGTACTGCGACTCCGTGGCGGTGGCGGGGTCGCGATCCAGGCCGAAGCTCGCCACGGCCTCGTCCCAGCGCCCCGTCGCCAGGAGGGCCAGGCCATGACGGTAGGGCTTCACCTGATCCGTGTCCGGGCTGAGCTTCAGGGCCTCGGCGTAACCCGCGACGGCTTCCTCGTAATGGTGGCCCTGCCGGTCGAGATCGGCGACCCGGACGACAGCCAGGGTCTGATAGGCGGGGTTGTCTCCCTGTTTCTTGGAGAAGGCCGACACGGCGCGCCGGTAGGCGGCTTCGGCGTCGGCCGGCTCGCTCAGGAAATCGTGAATCCGCGCGAGACGGAACCAATCCTCCCCCGACAGCCTGCCCGCGTTGACCCCCTTCTCGATCTCCTTGACGGCCTGCGCACCGTACTTCCGCATCGCCTCCAGGTCCTTGGCCTCGTACTTGAGGACGACCAGGTAATAGAGCCGCTCCAGCGTCGCGCCCCCTTCGGCCGCGATCTCCTTTTCCAGAAGCGGCGCCGCCTGCTCCCAGGCTTCCTTCCGCGCCTCCATCTTGCCTTCGACCTGCGCGCGGCAAAAACCGACCTGGTAGAGGAGAGTGCCGGTGGGCTGGGTGTTCTGGCTGGTTTTGAGGAGGAGGGGAAGCGCCTCGGCGTACTTCCCCTGGTTGTAAAGGGCCTCCCCCGCCGAGACCCCCTTGCGCGCGCCCTGATCCGAGGAGCAGCCCCCCGTCAGGATCGCCAGTGAGACGACGACTCCCGCGAGAAACTGCCGCGATCCGCGTCCGCGCTGCAGATTCGCTTTCGTCATGGCGCGGGATGATATCACTCGGTTCCCGGGCCCGCAACGTGATCGGCTTTCCCGACGGACGACGTGTCGCCGGGAGGATCGTTCCGCTGCCGCCGGCGGAAGGCTTCGGCGAAGCCGGCGTACCGGCCCGCCTCGATCGCCTGCCGCGCCCCCCTCATCAGGGTCGCGTAGTGGTGGAGGTTATGCAGGGTGTTCAGCCGCATCGACAGGATTTCCCCCGCCAGGTACAGGTGTCGCAGGTAGGCGCGCGAGTAATGGCGGCAGACCGGGCAGGAGCACTCCTCGTCCACGGGCCGCGGATCCTCGCGGAACTCGCTGCGCTTGATCTGGATCCGGCCCCCGTTCGTGAACAAGCAGCCGTTTCGCGCGTTGCGCGTCGGGAGGACGCAGTCGAACAGGTCGATGCCGAGAGCCATCATCTCCACCAGGTCGGAAGGGGTTCCCATGCCCATCAAGTAGCGCGGCCTGTCGCCGGGGAGAAGCGGCGCCGTGAGGGCCACCGTCGCCCGGCTCAGGGCCGCCGACTCGCCCACCGAGACCCCGCCGATCGCATACCCGTCGAATCCCACGGCCGTGAGCGCCTCGGCGCTCCGCCCCCTGAGATCGGCCGCGTCGCCCCCCTGGACGATGCCGAAGAGTGCCCCGGCGCCCTCCGGGAACGCGTCCCGCGAGCGCCGGCCCCAGAGCGAGGTCCGGGCCACGGCGGCTTCGAGCCGGGAACGCTCCGAGGGGAGCGGCGGGCAGTCGTCGAAGGCCATGGCGATGTCGCTCCCGAGCGCCGCCTGGATGGCCATGCTCCTCTCGGGAGTCATCTCCAGGAGCGACCCGTCAAGGTGGGAGCGGAAACGGACCCCGTCGTCGGAGATCGAGCGCAGATCCGCCAGGCTGAGCACCTGGAAGCCGCCGCTGTCGGTCAGGATCCCCCGCTCCCAGTGCATGAAGCGGTGCAGACCGCCGAGGCGGCGGATCACCTCCTCCCCAGGGCGGATCGCCAGGTGGTAGGTGTTTCCCAGGACCATCTCGTATCCGGCGTCCACTAGTTCCTCGGGGGTGATGCCCTTGACCGTGCCCTGCGTGCCGACCGGCATGAAGGCGGGGGTCTCGACCGTGCCGTGCCGGGTGATCAGCCGGCCGCGCCGCGCGGCGGTCGAACCGTCACGCGCCAGGATCGTGAAGGAGAGTCGCGGGCTCACAGGATGAGCATCGCGTCGCCGTAGGAGTAGAAGCGGAACCGGCGGGCCACGGCCTCGCGGTAGGCAGCCAGGATCCGCTCGCGCCCCGCGAACGCGGCGACCAGGACCAGAAGCGACGTGCGCGGGAGGTGAAGGTTTGTGATCAGGGCGTCCACAGCGCGAAAGGTGTGTCCCGGCGTGATGTAGAGGGAACAGGGGCCCTCTCCCGCCTGCGGGCGGCCGGTGAGGGCCGCGCGATCCTCGAGAACCCGCGTCACGGTCGTGCCCACCGCCACGACGCGCCCTCCGCGGGCCCGGCATGCCTCCCAGGCCCGCACGACCTGCTCGGAAAGGCGGAATCGCTCCGGCTCGATCCGGTGGTCCGCGATACGCTCGGTCCGGATCGGCCGGAAGGTTCCCGGCCCGACATGCAGCGTGAGCATGGCCGTTTCTATGCCCCGGCGGCGCAGGTCCCCGAGAAGCCCCTCGGTGAAGTGAAGCCCCGCCGTCGGCGCGGCGATCGCCCCCTCCTCCCGCGCGTAAACGGTCTGGTAACGCTCCCGGTCGAGCGCCTCGCGGTGATCGGCGGGCTCGCGCCTTATGTAGGGGGGCAGGGGCATGGCTCCATGGCGGCGAATCGCGTCATCGGGGCGCCCCTCGGAAGAGGTGAGCCGCACCCAGAGCGTGGCGTCCGGCGCCTCGCCGACGATTTCCGCCTCGAACCCGGGGGCTATCGCCAGCCGCGCGCCGGGCCGCAGGCCCTTCATGGGCGACGCCATACAGCGCCAGTCGCCGGCGGCGAGGGCTTCGCCTGGCGACGCTGGAGCGCCACGTTCCACGAGGAGAAGCTCCACCCGGCCTCCCGTGGGCTTCGCCGCCAGAAGGCGCGCCGGGAACACCCGCGTGTCGTTCAGCACCAGCAGGTCGCCCGGCCGCAGGAACCCTCCCAGAGCGCCGAACGTCGTTTCCACGAGCCCTTCCGACGCCCGGTCGAGGACCAGTAGCCGCGACCCGTCGCGGCGCTCCGGGGGCTCCTGCGCCACCAGCTCGTGCGGGAGCGGGTAGTCGAATTCCTCGGTCTTCATGACGCGTAGGGCAGCGGGTCGGCCGCCCCGGCCTCGCGGAAACCCTTCAGCCGAAGACGGCAGGACTCGCAGCGGCCGCAGGCCGCCTCGGAAGCGGTGTAGCACGACCAGGTCAGGTGGAAGGGCGCCTGTAGCCGCAGTCCCTCCTGCACGATCTGCGCCTTGGTCATGTGGATCAGGGGCGTCACGACGGTCAGTCCGGTCTCGGGCCGGGTGCCGAGCCGCACCAGATTGTTGAACGCGTCGTAAAACTGCTCGCGGCAGTCGGGATAGCCGCTGCTGTCCTCCTCGACCGCGCCGATGTAAACGCGGCGCGCCCCGAGGACCTCGGCCCAGGAGACCGCAAGAGCCAGCAGGTGCGTGTTCCGGAACGGGACGTAGGTGTCGGGCACGGTCGAACCGGCGCGCCGGGCGTCGATGGCGTCGCGCGACGGGTCGGTCAGGGCGGACCCCCCGATCACCCGGAGATGATCGAACCCGGCGACCAGGGTGCGCGCGATACAGTAGTGACGCGCGACGGCATGGAACGCGCGGAGCTCCCGGGCTTCCGTGCGCTGGCCGTAACGCACGTGGAGGAGCGCCAGGTCGTCGGTCTGGCGGGCGATGGCGGCGGTCACGCAGGAGTCCATGCCGCCGCTCAGCAGGACGACGCCCAGGGGCCGCGCGGCGCTCGAGGAGGCCATGGCCCTCTTCAGACGCCCCGCATGTCGGCGGGCCAGATGTACTTGTGGATCTGCAACTGCAGCCGCACCGTGAGCCGGTCGGCCAGAATCCACTCCGCCAGGGTCCTCGGAGAAAGCGATCCGTGGACCGGCGAGAACAGCAGACCGCAGATCCGGTCGATGCCGTGACGCGTGATCGCATCTTTGGCCCACTCGTAGTCGGCGCGGTCCGCGATCACGAACTTGACCTCGTCCCCGGGTTTCAGCGAGGCGACGTTCTCCATGAGGTTCGTCCCGTCCATACCGCTGCCCGGACACTTAAGGTCCATCACGACCATCGCCCTTCGATCGATTCTCCCGATGTCGAGGCTCCCCCCCGTCTCGATTGCCACCTCGTGCCCGCGGTCGAGCAGGACACCGATGAGGTCGTGCACACCTTCCTGCGCCAGGGGCTCCCCCCCGGTGACCAGGACATAGCGCGTGCCGTAGCGGTCCACCTGCTCCGCCACCTCTCCCACGTTCATGGGCCGTCCCTCGTCGAAAGCGTAGGCCGTGTCGCACCAGGAGCAGCGCAGGTTGCACCCCGTGAGCCTCACGAGGACACAGGGCCGCCCCGCGTGGCGCGATTCCCCCTGGATGCTGTGGAAGATCTCGTTGATCACGAGCCGGGTCGCCGCGCGATCGCGGACCGCGGTGATGGCGCTCATGCCCGCGCCCTCCCCCGGGACGCCTCCGGCCCCGGCGGGGGCGCCGCGGGGGCGGCCGCCACGAGCCCCATGAGCACGCCCAGGTTGAGGACGTCCTCATGGCAGTCCTCGCCTTTCGGCGTCTCGAGAAGGAACGGGCGGTCCGCGAGACGGGCATCGTTCATCAGGAGGCGGAAGGCCCCGGTCCCCAGGAATCCCCTGCCGATCTGCTCGTGGCGGTCGACCCGGCACCCGAGGTCCTTCTTCGAATCGTTGACGTGGAGGGCGCGCAACCTGCCAAAACCGATCTCGCCGTCAAAACGGCGAAACGTCTCGTCGTAGCCGGTCTGCGTGCGGAGGTCGTAGCCGGCCGCGAAAACGTGGCAGGTGTCGAGGCAGACTCCGATCCGCCCGGGATCCCCGGCGCGCGCGATGATTGCGGCGATCTGCTCAAAGGTGTGCCCGATCACGGTCCCCTGCCCCGCGGTCGTCTCGATCGCGATCCCGGCCGTGTCCGCGGCGACCCGCTCGTGGACGAGATCGATCGCCTCGGCCATGCGCCGCACCCCGAATTCGACCCCCTGCCCCATGTGCCCGCCCGGGTGGACGACGAGCCACGGCACCCCCAGCAGGGCGCAACGTTCGAGCTCCTCGGCGCAGGCCTCGATCGAACGGCGCCAGAGCGAATCGTCGGGCGAGCAGAGGTTGATGAGGTAGGAGTCGTGCGCGACGACCGCGTCGATGCGGGCGTCCCGGACCGCGTCCTTGAATCGACTCACCTCGTCGTCCGGAAGCGGCCTGGCGGCCCACTGGTTGCTGTTCTTTGTGAAGATCTGCAGGGCGGTGCAGCCGACGGCCGCCGCGCGCGCGACGGCCCGGTCGACACCCCCGGCGATCGACATGTGAGCGCCCAGCGGCCGTCTGGGTATCGTCCACTTGACGGGTGCGCTGGCCAGGCGATCGGTCACGATCCGTGTCTCCCTTGCGTTTCCGCCGCGCGGTGCAGGGTACCACCCGGTGATTCCGAGGGTCAATTCTCGCCGTCGCCGGGCGTCCCGGCGCCGCGACCCGCGGACGACACCGCCCACGGGAGGCGTCCCCGCCCGGCCACCCGGCGGAACGTCCTGGCCAGCGGGCGGGCCAGCACGCGTCCCGCCAGCAGGACGGCGTCGGTCGGCCGGTCGAGGATCAGGGGGCGGATCGGGTAACGCGGCCCGCCGTCCTCACCAATGTCGAGCATCTCAGCGGGCCCGTCCGACAGGTGACGGCGCAGGAGCCCGCGGCGAAGCGGCCCCGGCGCGCTTCCCTCGAGCAGCCCCGGCGGCGCCGCTCCGGGAAAGATCTTCTCCAGGTGGGCCAGGGCGAGGTGAAGGGCGATCCGGACCCGCCAGGACGCCGCGCGATCGAGGAGCCTCGCGGGGTCGATACTCCACCGGCGCAGCATCTCTCTGAGATCAATGATCCATTTCAGTGACGGACCGAAGTAGTGGTCGGCGAGGTGCCCCACGTGGTAAAGCAGCGCGTCGTGCGCCTCCAGGCGGAGAGCGTCCATCCCCTCGAGGGCGCAGAGCTCCGAACGCCGCCACAGGGCCTCCTGATCGAATCTGAGGCGGAGCGGCAGGCCGAGCCACCAGTGGAACTCGAAGCCGCAACGGGCCGCTTCGGTCCGCCGCATCTCGAAACGCCGATCCTCGGGGTAGTGCGGACCCACGGTGCCCTCATACCCGGCGTCCTGGAGGAGCCGGGCGGTCCGGCTCACGTCGCCGGGACGGATCAGCAGGTCGACGTCGGTGAGAGCCCGCTCCGCCGGGTCGCGATACAGGTCGACCATGTAGGCGGCGCCCTTGAGAAGCACGAAGGGAACCCTCTGCCCGGCCAGGAGAGACGCGACCACGCGGAATTCCGCCAGCGCCGCAAGCGAATCGAGACCGGTCGCCCGATGGGCCCACGCCAGCGCCGCGGCCCAGGTCCGGGGAAGAGTTTCGGATCGTCCGTTGGAGGACCACAGGCCCTGGAGGTATCCGCCGCACTCATACCGCCGCAGGCAGGACCGGACGGCGGCCACGTCGAACTCACCCGCCGGCGGCTCGCCGCGCAGCAGCGCCACGACGGCCCGCTGGAGCGCGGGCTCCGGCGCGCCCGTCGCCGGAGAAGTGGTCGCGGAGCGGTCATGAGCGTTTGATGCCAACGGAGTCTCCCTCGTGCCGCCCATTATATATACGCTCCGCCGGCTGCCAGCGAGACCGCTTGGGACAGCCCTTTGCGACGATAAGGCGTCACGGCCCGATCTTGACTTGATTCCGGCGCGGGTTTAGACTTCGAACTCGCCGAATCGATCAGAAGCGTTCTCGAACAGGAGTCCATGGTGATCACGTCACGCGCTGAGGTTTTCCTTCTCGTCACGGCGTTGACCGGTGTCCTCGCTCTTCCGTCCTGCGGCGGCGCCCCCGAAAAACCGTCCCAGCCGGCCGCGGCCGGGCAGTCTTCCCCGAGCCCCGATACCCCCGAGCCTTCGACCACCGCGCCGCCTTCCGAACAGGCCGCCGGCGACGATCAGAAGGATGCCAACTACGACCCTGCCAGGGCGGCGGGCGCGGTCAAGGGAGTGCCGGCGCCGGGCAACACGGCGCCGCTCGTCGCCGTCGCCAACTATTTCGCGGAACTGCCGGGGGTCAACCTTGGCGGTCTCAAGCCCCGGCAGCGTGAAGCCTTTCTACAGAGGGTGAACAGCGAGCTGTGCACCTGCGGCTGCAAGAACGACACGCTGGCCCGGTGCTACGTGAACGACCCCAGCTGCCCGGTCGTCAAAGGGATGGTCCAGGCGGTTCTCGACGAGGTCAAGGCCGGCAAGTAACGTGATGTTGAACGCATCACACATCGAACGTTCGCGATCGGCGGGGTCGCCTGTCCCGCAAGTTTTCCGGGGGCGCTCATCCGTTCGTGTGGAGGCGCCCTCATGAAGGTCTACGAGATCTCCGAAATCCGCAACCTCGCGGTCATCGGGCACGGCTCCTGCGGAAAAACCTCCCTCACGTCGTCGCTGCTGTTCTGTTCCGGCACGGTCAACCGTCTCGGGAAAGTCGACCAGGGAACGACCGTCACCGATTTCGACGAGGAGGAGTTCGCCCGGAAAGTTTCCATCTCCTCCGCCCTGTGCCACCTCGAATGGAAAAAGACAAAACTGAACATCATCGACACGCCCGGGTATGGCGCTTTCATCGCCGACGCCAAGTCTGCGCTCCGGGTGGTGGACGGGGCGCTCCTGGTCCTGGACGGGGTCCACGGTGTCGAGGTCCAGACGGAGGAGGCGTGGGGCTATGCCGCGGGTTTCGACCTCCCCCGGATCATCGTGGTCAACAAGCTCGATCGCGAGAATGCCAGCCTGTCGCGGGTCATGGAGACCATCGTGAACTCGTTCGGCCGGCAGGCGGTGCCGGTGCAGATCCCGATCGGGACCGAGAAGAACTTCGCCGGCGTCGTCGACCTGGTGACGCAGAAAGCGCTGACCTACGAAAAGGACGAAACCGGCAAGCACGTCGAGACGGACATCCCGGCCGAGATGAAGGCCGAGGCCAAGGACGCGCGCGACAAGCTCATGGAGCAGGTGGCCGAAGTCGACGACGCGCTGATGGAGAAATTCTTCGAGTCGGGGACGCTCTCCCAGGACGACCTTCTGTCCGGGATCACGCGCGGCGTCAAGGAACGCAAGATCTTCCCGGTTTTCTGCGCCTCCGCGCTGGGGAACATCGCAGCGCACCCTCTGCTCGACGCCCTGTCCGCCTATCTCCCGAACCCCGGGGAACGCGGGCCGTACCGGGGCGAGAGCCCCAAGGACCACCAGCCGGTCGAGCGCCGCGGCACGGTCGATGAGCCCTACTCCGCTTTCGTCTTCAAGACCATCGCCGACCCCTATTCCGGCAAGATCTCGCTGTTTCGCGTCTATTCCGGTTCGATCAAGAGCGACGCGACGCTGCACAACGCCAGCCGCGACATCCAGGAGCGCTTTGGTTCGATCCTCCTCCTCCAGGGCAAGGAATCGCACCCCGTCCAGGAGGTCCGTGCCGGAGACATCGCCGCGGTCCCCAAGCTCAAGGAGACGGGGACCGGTGACACCTTCGCGGACAAGGCCGCTCTGATCCTTTTCCCCAGGGTGGAATTCCCCGAGCCGTCGATCTCCTTCTCGCTGCAGCCCAAGTCGCGCGGCGACGAGGAGAAGATCTCCTCCGTCCTGCACCGCCTGATCGAGGAGGACCCCACGATCCAGTTCCGGCGGGACCCGCAGACCCACGAGCTGATCATCTCCGGCACGAGCGACCTTCACGTCGAGGCCGCCCTGGCGAAGATGAAGAAGAAATTCGGGCTCGAAGCCGTGCTCCACCAGCCGAAGGTCCCCTACTTCGAGACGATCAAGAGAAAGGCCGAGGCCCAGGGCAAGCACAAGAAGCAGACGGGCGGCCACGGCCAGTTCGGCGACTGCTGGATCCGTCTCGAGCCTCTGCAGCGCGGCGCCGGGTTCGAGTTCAGGGACGAGATCTTCGGCGGATCCATCCCGAAGAACTTCATTCCCTCCGTCGAGAAGGGGATCCAGGACGCCCGGATGCACGGCTTTCTGGCCGGCTATCCCGTCGTGGATTTCTGCGTCGTGCTGTTCGACGGGTCGTACCACACCGTTGATTCCTCCGACATGGCGTTCAAGATCGCGGGCTCCCTGGCGTTCAAGAAGGCGATGGAGGAGGCAGGCGCGACAATCCTCGAGCCGATCATGGATGTCGAGATCTCCGCCCCCGAGCACTACATGGGGGATCTCATGGGGGATCTCAATTCACGGCGCGGCCGGGTGCAGGGGATGACGGCTCAGGGATCCCAGCAGGTCATCAAGGCCCAGGTGCCCCTTGCGGAGATGCTCACCTACTCGTCGACACTCAAGTCGATCACGGGCGGAAGGGGCTCCTATCACATGGCCATGTCGCACTACGAGGAAGTCCCTTCACACTTGCAATCGAAGATTATCGCGGCCCACAAGGCGGAGAAGGAGGGGGCGCCGGCCCATCCGGCGTAGCCGCGCCGAGCCTTTTGGCGTCCGGCAAGCCCATCAGGACCTGGGCCGTGATCGGGCCGGTGGGGGGCGCGACCTCTACCTGCAGGCCGCGCAGCTCGATGCGGTGCTCGCGCGACGCGCCCAGCGCCATCACCTGCATGGCGACCTGCGACAGGATTCCCGCGCTGCAGGCCGCCGGATCCAGGTACAGGACGATCTCCGAACGCCTCCAGCGGACGAAACCTGCCGGCGCCTCCCCCCGGTGCACCGACCAGACCCGCATCCTTCCCCGGCGCGGCGCGCGCACGAGGCCCCCTCCCCCGGTCCGGTCCTCTCGTTCCAGGAAGTTTCTCGGGGAGATGCCCGGGAACAGCCGCATCCAGGTGGCTCCCATGGCGCGCGCATAGAGGGGAAAAAGCGAGGGCCGGCCCTCCGCGGGAACAGGCCGCAGCCGCACCGGCGGGGCGGCCGGGCCGATGGTGGATAGCTCGCCGAGCAGCGCGCTGCCGCGCAGCACGGGGCTCGCCTCGAACCCCAGCCGCTCGTGGGCACGGATCGAGGCGCCGTTGCCGCGCTCGACGTAGGAGTAGAGCCGCCGGACGTCCCCGAGCAGCCTCGCGCCCTCGCGCAGCACGAGGCCCCCCAGCCCCCGCCTCCGGTGTGCCGGAGAGACCCGCCAGTACCCGAAGATCCAGACACCGTCCCGTGGCGCCACGAGGACGAACTGCACGCTGGCAAGGATTCCGCGGGTCGCGATCTCCTCCGCCACAAACGCCTGCGCCCAGGTGGCGGTAAGAAGCCACGCGATACGGGTCAGGATCGCGGGAGCGCAGGTCCTCGCGATGTCGTGAGGATGCCCGAGTGCCACAAGGTCCCGCCGGTCGGATGGCGTGGAGCGGCGGACGCGAACCTCGCCCATCGCGCCGGTGTTCCGACCCATCCCGCCCCCCTCCCCGGGCGCGGAACTATATCACCGCGTTCCGGGCTCCCCGAGGCGCCCCGTTCGCGCCACCCGTGGAGCGCGCCCGCGGAGGCGGCCGCGCGAACACCGCTGGGATAGGATCACCATGGCATGGGCACCAGGAGGGTCCGGATGACCCGCGTTGCAGGAGCGATGTTCGTGATCGCGGCGTCCGTCGCGACCGCCGGGGCGAGCGAGGTTCTCCAGGTCTCGCCGGCCGACTCGCTGGCGAAAGTGAGCGAGCGCCTGGCGGCCGACCCGGCGATCCGCGAGGTGGTCCTCGCGGCAGGGACCTACCGCGACGGACTGATTGTCCCGCCTCCCGGCGGGAAGCCGGCCGCCGATCCGGCCGCGCATCCCCTCCTGATCCGCCCCGCGGAGGGGGCGCGGGTCGTTTTCGACGGCGCGGCAGCGGTCGGGCGCGCCCGCCCCGTCAACGGACGCCCCGGGGTCTTCCGGATCGAGAGTCGTCTCCAGGGCGGGGAGCCTCCGCGGCTTTTTCAGCCGGACGACCGCGTCCGGTACCTCCTCGCCGCCGACCTCGATGCGGTGGAGCGCTTCCCCGGGACCTACCTTCCGGACGAGGACGGCATCTACCTCCACACGCCCGGCGGACTCCCCCCCGCCGACGGGGCGATCCTGATGGGGCGGCTGGACTACGGTATCTCGATCCGGCGGCCCAACGTCACGGTGCGGGACCTCGAGTTCCGCAATTTCACGGCCCGCGGGAAGTGGAGCGCCGCGGTCCAGATGCGCGCCCCCCACGCGACTGTCGAGCGCTGTTCCGTGACCAACGCGTCGTTCGGGTTCACGGCGCTCGCGGACAACGGCAGCCTCGTCGAGTGCACCACGCGCGACGTCGGAGGCGGCGTCTACGTGGCCGCTCGGGACGGCCGCGTCGAGCGGTGCCGCTTCTTCAAGGAACGGGACGACTACATGGTCCCGACCTACCCCCAGGACGATACCGCGATCCAGTTCTACTATCCCGCCATGGAAGGCACGGCCCGCGGCAACCTGGCCGTCGGGTTCGGAGCCGGAATGCTGATCAAGGCTGCCCCCTCACCGTATGTTGCGGAGCGGAACACCCTGGTTGGATACGGGATGAAAACCGGCTTCATCGCCACGGAATGGCACCCCGACACGGTCTTCCGGAAGAACATCGTGGCAGGGTACGAGATCCCGGTCCAGGTTCTCCGGCCCGCCAGCCTGCAGGGTATCGGCCGCAATTGCTACCAATCCCCGAAGACCCTGGACGCCGCGACGCTCGAGCGGGGGTCGGTCGCCGGCGACCCGCGCTTCGTCGATCCGCTGTCCGAGGACTACCGGCTCGACGCCTCCAGCCCCTGTCTCCGCGCAGCCGAGGACGGGGTCATCGGAGCCTTTCCGGTCGCCGGCGGGGAGGCGCTGTCGCAGCGTCGTCCCCGCGAATGGCACGTCAGCCCGTCCGGCCGCGACCGGGCGGCCGGCGGCGCCGCTGCGCCGCTGCGGACCCTCCAGGGCGCCGTGGATCGGGCCGCCGCGGGGGACACGATCCTGCTCCATCCGGGGCTTTATCCCGACCCGGTAAGGGTGGGACACGGAGGAACGTCGAACCGTCCGCTTACCATCCGGGCGCTCAAGAAAGGGACCGCGATTCTCGACGGCGGGCGGCGGGCCGACGTCATGATCATGGTCGACGAGGCGCCGTTCGTGACAATCCGCGACCTCGAGATCCGCTGGTACAGGAGCGCCGGGATCCGAATCCATGGCTCCGCGGACGTGACGGTGTCCGGATGCCGGATCTGGAACGCCGGCTGGGGGAGCGGGATGTGGCCCGACGGAGATGCCGTGCTGGTGGAGGGGTCGCCCCGTTTCACGGGGGACCGGAACATCCTTTTCCGGCAGGAGCGGGGTTTCCACCTCATCTCGAGCCCGCACGCCACGATCACGAACAACACCGCTGTGGCCAACCTTTACGGGGGGGCGGTCTTCATACGCTCCATCGAAGGCTCCGTCCTCAGGAACAACAGCTTCGCCTACCAGGGAAACGACGCGCTCAGCATCGTGGAGTCGGCCGGGGGCAAGGATCGGCTGTCCACGTTCGACTGCGACTACAACAACTACGGGATGACGCTGCGGGAAGGGGCGGCAGGCGCCGCCGTCCTAAACCTCACCCCCCGGCCGTCCGACCGCCATCTCCTCATCGACTCCAAGGGAATCGTCTACTACGAAGATGAGCGCGGCGCGGGACGCCATTTCATCTCACTGCGGGAGTGGCGCGAATTCTCCGCAAAGGACCTCCACTCGATCTTCGCCGATCCGCTCTACGTCTCGACGGCCACCCGCGATTTCCGGCCGGGACCGGGCAGTCCGAACGTCGGCGCCGGCCCCGAGGGAGCGACGATCGGCGCCTTCGGTCCCGAATAAGCCTCCGATTCTTCCTGGTACATTGTGTCAGGCCACGACGGGGAACCTGGCAGCGGTCGATTCTGAGAATCGGTGGTTCCCACTTGACGCGAAATTAAAATACCTGCACCCTGCCCTGATGTGTCCAGGGTCACGAAGCGTTATCCTTGCGGCATCACTATGGATTTCTGGGTTGGCTCTCCAGATGAGCGGTTACGCTAACC
>JANMQK010000073.1:0-1931 GCA_031370485.1 Acidobacteriota bacterium
CGGCGGCGTTCGCGGTCCTGGCGATATCTCACCTGCCGGCGAATCGTTACCTCGGCCTTCTCTGCAGCATCGTCTTCGCTCTGTCGACCGCAGTCACCCTTCTGCTCCTGCCGACGGCGAAGCTCGCGGTGGAAAGACTCCCCGTCCGGCCCGTTGCCCGCGCTTCCACCCCATGGAGTTTGTGGTATAGGTCTCGCCGAATTCCTGCGCCCGGGGAGGATTCTTGAATCAGGGGAAAGACGAGAAGCCCGGTGATTCCCGCGACGGCGGCGACAGCGCTGCGCCGAGGACCAAGCGCGGCCCGGTGATTCCCTTCCGGTTCCTGGTGCTGTTCGGCCTGTACCTTATCCTCGGGAGCTTCAGCCTGGCGACCCCCTGGGTCCAGGTCCGGTGCGTCGCCCCCTGGACACGCGCGAACGCCGCCGCTGCGGCGGCGCTGTGTCGGACGTTCGGGATGGAGGCACACACCAGGGAATCGGCCCTCTCCTCCGGTGCCACAACCCTGAGCGTCAAGAAAGGGTGCGACGGGAGCGACGCCGCGCTCATCCTGGCTTCCGCGGTTCTGGCATTCCCCGCCACCTGGAGGCGCCGGCTGCTGGGGATCGTCCTGGGCACGCTCGCCGTCTTCGGCTTCAACATCATGAGGCTGGCGAGCCTCCTTCTCGTCGCCGTCCACCTTCCCACCGAGCTCGAATTCATGCACGTCTACTTCTGGCAGATCCTCATCTGCCTGCTCGCCCTCGGGGTGTTTCTCGTCTGGGGGGCGTTCCTTGCGGGCAAGAAATGAGTCACCGGCCACTCGGGGTTGAAAGGGATTCCCGACGACCGTCCTGTGGCGCGAAGGGGCACGGTTCTGCGAGCGTTGGAAGTGCAATCTGCAGTTTGAAGTCCAGTAACGTTTGTTCTGTCAATCCAGGGTTGAACTCACGACCGGGTGGGCCGGCGCCACTACCCCACGCCATCTTCAAAGTAGTGCCGTAGAATCATCTCGGGAAGCGCGAGGCTGCAGCTCACCCGGAGCGCCAGTGAGCGCTCTCCCCTCGTGGAGGCCAGCACATGACGGCACCAAGCGCAGAAGCGCCGCCCTATCCGAAGGACAGGCTCGCCGGCACGTTATACCTGATCACCTTTCTTACAGGAACGTGCGCTCTCTTCGTTCGCGGCAACGTCGGCGTGGTTGCCGGCCTGATCGAGGGCGCATGTTGTGTCGTTGTGACGTTGCTCTTCTATGGCCTGTTCCAGCCGGTGAACCGGAGTCTGTCCCTGCTCGCGGCGATCGTCAGCCTCGTCGGATGCGCTATCGGACCTCTTGGCCGCTTCCATCTCGTCCCCTTCCAAATCAGCCCGCTGGCGTTCTTCGGCGCGTATTGCCTCCTGATCGGCTACCTCATCTTGAAGTCGACTTTCCTGCCGGGATTCCTGGGTGTGTTGATGGCCTTCGGCGGTTTGGGCTGGCTGACATTCCTGTCGCCGCCGCTCGCAACCCGGCTGTCGCCCTACATCTATTTCCCCGGCATGCTCGGCGAGGGCGTGCTGACGGTGTGGCTCCTCGTGGCGGGCGTAAATGTCCAGCGATGGCAGGAGCAGGGAGCGTAGGAAGTACAAGCTGCATTTTGAAGTCCAGTAACGTTTGTTCTCTCAACCCAGGATTGAACCCACGACCGGGTGGCTTGGGTCGCGTCCTGATTGACGGGAAGCGGCTCGAGTGCCAATCTTCACCGTGGACAGAGAGGAGAAGCCATGAAGCCGGGCGGGGGAGCGAAGCGCGGGCGCGGGGCCGTGAGCAACCGGGAGGGGCGCTTCGAGCGGCACCGTATGACGCCTCTCGAGGACCCGTCCGACCTTCCGGATGACGAGCCGCCGTTTCTCAGGACCACGGTCACGCCAGAGGCCACCCGCACGATCATCTCGACCAACGACTCGCCCGACGT
>JANMQK010000099.1:0-5722 GCA_031370485.1 Acidobacteriota bacterium
GGTAGGTGACCTGGCCGCCCCGGTCGCAGCGCTCGACCGCGACCCCAAGCTTCTCGAGGGTACGCGCATCGAGCAGGACATCCTCCGGTGTGGCGTTCCGCCCCAGGGTGATCACGGGGGGATGCTCCAGGAGGAGCAGCCGCTCCTCCCCCACACCGTCCTTCAGGCTGCGGGAGAGACGCTGCTGCATGGCCGCCGCCTCGCGGTAGCCGATCCTGCCGAGGTACTCGTAGCCGCAGCGTCGCATCTCTCGGTCCGTTCCTTCGCCGGGCGGCCCGCCCGGCCTCAGACGATGCCCGTGAACTTCCCGGCTTCGAGCGTGTCCTTGATGTGCGCCATGAACTGGTCGGCGATCGCCCCGTCGAGAAGCCGGTGGTCGAACGACAGCGCCAGGTTGACGATGGGCCGGATGCCGATGGCGTCATCGATCACGACCGGCCGCTTGTTGATGGCCCCGACTCCCATGATGGCGACCTGGGGTTGGTTGATGATCGGGGTGCCGAACAGGCTGCCGTACACACCCGGGTTGGTGATGGTGAAGGTCCCCCCCTGCGCCTCGTCGGGCGACAGCTTCTTGCCGCGCGCCCGCTCGGCCAGGTCGGCCACCGCCTTGGCGATGCCCGAGAGGCTGAGGTCCTGGGCGTTTTTGACCACCGGCACGATGAGGCCCCAGTCGAGAGCCACCGCGATGCCGATGTTGATGTCCTTCTTGTAGACGACGTTATCGCCGTCGAGCGAGGCGTTCACGACGGGGAACGCCTTCAGGCCCTCGATCGCCGCCTTCACCATGAACGGGGTCACCGTCAGCTTGACCCCGTGCCGCTCGAGGAATGCCGCCTTGTGCTCCTCGCGCAGCCTCATCACCCGGTGCATGTCCACCTCGAACACCGTCGTGACGTGCGCCGAGGTCCGGCGGCTCAGGACCATGTGCTCGGCGATCTTCTTTCGCATGGTGGTCATCGGCACGATTGAAACGCGCTCGCCGGAAGCGTAGGCCGGCGCCGCCGCCCCGCGGAAGGGGATCGCGGCGGCCCCGGGCGCGGCGCCGCCGCCCGACTCGAGGACCGCCATGACATCCCGCTTGCTGACCCGGCCGCCGATGCCGGTGCCGGAAATCGCGCCAAGGTCGAGGTTGTGCTCCTGCACCATTCGGCGCACCACGGGAGAGGAGCGAACCCGCCGCATCTCCTCGACCGAAGCCCCGGCACGGGTCATCTCGGCGGCCTTCGGGATCGAAGCGCCGGCAGCGGCCCTGGGGTATGGGGCGCTGGCCGGTGCCAGGCGGGGGGATGCGGCCGGGGCTGGCTGCGGCTTCGCGGCGGCCGGAGCCGGGACCGCGGCTGGAGCCTTGCCGGCCGCCGGCGGCTTCGCCGCGCCGGCGGAGACAGCCGCTCCCGCCCCGGTCTCGATCAGGGCGACGACCGTGTTCACCGGGACCGTCTGCCCCTCCTGCACCTTGATCTCGGCCAGCGTCCCGGCGGAGGGGGCCGGGATCTCGGCATCGACCTTGTCGGTCGAGATTTCGAAGATCGGCTCGTCCCGCGCCACCGTGTCGCCAGCCTTCTTGAGCCAGCGGGTCAGGGTTCCCTCGGCGATGCTCTCCCCCATCTGGGGCATGATCACGTCAACGCGCATCGTGCGCTCCTCTAAAAAGGCCTTCGTGTCCCGACCGGGCGGCCCGCCCGCCGGCGTTAGTAGGCATTGAGCTTGCGCGCCGCCGCCAGGATCTTATCCTTATTGGGCAGGAAGAACTCCTCGAGCGGTGGGCTGTAGGGAACCGGCGTGTCGGGCGCCGTGACGCGCAGCACCGGCCCGTCAAGGTGCTCGAAGACCTCCTCGTTGATCATCGCGGTGATCTCGCCGGCGATTCCCCCGGTCCGCGTGTCCTCGTGCACCACGAGGACTTTCCCCGTCTTGCGGGCGGAACCGAGGATCGCCTCCCGGTCGAGCGGCAGCAGCGTGCGGAGATCGATCACCTCGGTTTTTACTCCGCGCTCGCTCTCGAGGACCTCCGCCGCCTCGAGCGATGGGTAGAGCATCGCCCTATAGGTCAGAATCGTCAGGTCGCTCCCCTCGCGGCGGACCGCGGCGCGCCCGATCGGCACCAGGTAATCCTCTTTAGGCAGCTCTTCCTTGATGCGGCGGTAGAGGTACTTGTGCTCCAGGTAGATAACCGGGTCGTCGTCGCGGATCGCCGCCTTGATCAACCCCTTGGCGTCGTAAGCCGTGGCGGGGGCCACCACCTTGAGCCCCGGCGTGTGGACGAAGTACATCTCGGGATTCTGCGAGTGGAACGGCCCGCCGTGGACCCCGCCGCCGCAGGGGCCGCGGATGACCATCGGCACGCCGCCCCCCCAGCGGTAGCGGCTCTTGGCCGCGAAGTTCGTGATCGGGTCGAAGGCGCAGGCGATGAAGTCGATGAACTGCATCTCGGCGACGGGACGCATCCCCATCAGGGCCGCGCCGATGGCCGCGCCGACAATCGCGGTCTCGGAAATCGGCGTGTCGATGACCCGTGACGCGCCGAACCGCTCGAGCATCCCTTCGGTCACCTTGAACGCTCCGCCGTAAACGCCGATGTCCTCCCCCAGGAGGAAGACGCTGTCGTCCTTTTCCATCTCCTCCCAGATTCCCTGCCGGATGGCCTCGAGGTAGGTCGTGGTCACGGCTTCACCCTTGCGGCCCGTGGCGCCGCGCGAGGCGGTCATGCCGCCGGCCACCAGGGGGTCTCGTACCCCGGCTCGCGGTAGACACCGCGCAGCGCCTCCCCCGGCTCGGGAAGCGGGCTCTCCTGGGCTCGGGTGGCGGCGTCGTCCAGTTCCGGCGCTATGGCCCGGGCCACCGACTCGAGATCGTCTTTCGTGGCGTGCCCTTCCTTGATCAGGAAGGCCTCGAAGCGATCGATCGGGTCGAGCCGCTTCCAGGCCTCGAGGAGTTTATTCGGAACGTAGCGCATGTCGTCGTGCTGCGCGTGCCCCTTCATCCGCATGGCGCGGCACTCGAGGAGGGTCGGACCTTCGCCGCGGCGGCCACGCTCCATGGCCCGGCGGGTCGCCGCGTGCACCGCCAGGATGTCGGTGCCGTCGATCGACTCGGCGGCGCAGCCGTAGGCCGGTCCCTTCTCGGCGAGGCTGCCCACGGCGAACTGCCGGTCGGTGGTGGTCGAGTAGGCATAGCCGTTGTTCTCGACGATCAGGACCAGGGGCAGCCGCAGCGCGGCCGCGAAGTTCAGCCCTTCGTGGAAGTACCCTGTAGACGTGGCGCCGTCTCCGACGTAGGTCAGCGCCACCCGGTTCTCGCCGCGGCTGCGCGCCGCCAGGGCCGCCCCCGCCATGACGGGAACAAGCGACCCAACGACACTGATCGGGCCGATGAGGGAGAGTTTAAGGACGTTCCCGAAGTGCAACGTCCCGTCCTTCCCGTGCGTCGGGGCGTCGTACCGGGCGAGAAACTGCAGGAAGAGATCGAGCGGCCTCACTCCCCGGACGAGAAGCGACCCGATGTTGCGGATCATCGGCGCCAGGAGGTCGGTCGGCTCGAGGGCGTACGCCGTCCCGACCGAGATCGCTTCCTGCCCGAGGCTGCTGTAGAGGCCCCCCACGACCTGTCCCTGCCGGTGGAGGGCCGTCAGCTTGTCTTCGACCATGCGGTTGAGCCGGAGGTACCGGTGCATCGCCAGGAGATCCTCGCGCGGCAGCCCATGATTGCGGATCGGCCCGGCCGGGACCGGAAGGGCCGTGGTCCGCGCGGACCCCGCGCGCGACCGCCGGGTGCGGGCGGCTTTTTTGCGGGACCGGCGGGCGGCCTTTTTCGCGGGCATCAGAAGTGGATCCCCCGGCCGTGCAGGTTGAGCGCCGCCTCCCCCATCGCCTCGGAGAGCGTCGGGTGGGCGTGCACCGCGTGGAACAGCTCCTCGACTGTCGATTCGAGCCGCAGGGCCATGCCCCCCTCGGCGATGAGCTCGGTTGCCTTGGGACCTATGATGTGGATGCCGAGCAGCTCGTCATAGCGCTCGTCGCCGACCAGCTTGACGAACCCTTCCTGGACTCCGAGGATCGCGGCCTTGCCAAGAACGGGGATCGGGAACCGGCCGATCCTGACCTTGTGCCCGCGGGCCCGCGCCGCCTGCTCCGACAACCCGATGCTGGCGACTTCCGGCTCGCTGTAGGTGGCGTTCGGCATCTGGTCGTAATTGATGGGCTCCGGGTTGCGGCCGGCGATCGCCTCTACGGCGACGATCCCCTCGTGCGACGCGACATGCGCCAGCATCGGTGTCGGCAGCAGGTCGCCGATCGCGTAGACCGACGGCTCGCCCGTGCGCATGTGCTTGTCGACCTTCACGAATCCCCGGTCGAGCTCGACCTTCGTTCCTTCGAGCCCCAGCCCCTCCGTCAGCGGCTTGCGCCCGAGCGCCACCAAGACCACGTCCGCCTTGAGGGTCTCCTTGCCCCCTTTCTCCGAACTGACCAGGACCTCGACCATCTTGCCGGCGACCCTGACCTCCTCGACCCGCGTCGCGACCCTGACGCCGATATCGCGCTTCTTGAGGGCCTTCTGCATCTCGGCCGAGATCTCCTCGTCCTCGAGCGGCAGCACGCGGGGAAGCATCTCGATGAGGGTCACGGTGCTTCCGAAGCGGGAGTAGATCGACGCGAATTCGACGCCGACGGCCCCGGCGCCGAGCACCAGGAATGTCTTCGGGACGAACTCGAGGGCGATCGCCTCGTTGCTGGTGATGACCCGCGCGCCGTCCGGCTTGAGCCCCGGGAGCATCTTCGGCACCGACCCGGTCGCGAGCAGCACGTTGCGGGTGGCCAGAGTCTGCGTGGCGCCCTGGGCGTCCGCGACCTCGACCTTCCCGGGGCCCTTCAGGCGCCCCGTGCCGTGCACGACCGTGACGCCGTTTTTCTTCATCAGGTATTCGACCCCGCGCGCCAGCCGTCGCACGACGTCCGTCCGGTGCTTGTGGACGCCGGGAAGGTCCAGCCTGACGTCCCCCGTCTTGACGCCGAAGCGGCCGGCTTCCCGCGCCGTCTCGAGAACCTCGGCGCTGTGGAGCAGGGCTTTCGTGGGGATGCAGCCGACGTGCAGGCAGGTGCCGCCGAGACCGGCCGACTTCTCGACGACGGCCGTCTTGAGCCCGAGCTGCGCCGCCCTCACGGCCGCGACGTAGCCGCCGGGGCCGGAGCCGATGATGGTCAGATCGAAGGATTGCGGGTCGGCCACCTGGGTCCTCCCTTGCGCTCCGTGCGGCGCTGCGACTCTCGGGCCCGGCCTCCCGCGGCCCACGGTCCGGACGAAAGTCGCTGCCGTGTCGAGGGTTTCGGCGGGCTTCCGGGAAAGGGGCGGATTATAGCACGCAGGCGGCGGTGTTCCGCGGACAAGCCACCCTCAGGCCGGTACAGTTGCTGAGATTGGCTTTCAGCATCCACGGAACCAGCACAGGGGACGATCTGCTTCTACGAGCTGCCGGCTGGTTCTTTAATGATTTTTCCGGGGGTGGGAGTCGAACCCGCATGACCCAGAGGGTCAAGTACGAGAAATGCGCTCCCGTCCGCTATCCCGCCGCGCCCTCGAGGAACCTGTCGATGTCCTCCGGGCCGTTGTAGATGTTGGGCGATACCCTGATCAGGTTGCCCCGCAGGCTGACCACGACCCCCTTCCCGCGCAGGTTGCGGTAGGCGCGCCGGGTCTGCTCGACCGTTGTCCCCTCGAGTGCCAG
>JANMQK010000154.1:0-4059 GCA_031370485.1 Acidobacteriota bacterium
TTGGGAATGGCCTGCGCGCAGCACCGGCTGCGCCATCCTGAAGCGCCACGGCCTGGTCTCCGCCCGCAGGCGCCGGAGCTTTCCAGGTCACCCTGGCCGGCCGATGACGCCGATGGACGCGCCCAACGCGATCTGGACCGCGGACTTCAAGGGGCAGTTTCGCACCCGCGACGGCGAGTACTGCTATCCGCTGACCATCGTCGACGGCTACAGCCGTTACCTGCTCGTCTGTCAGGGGCTGCGATCGACCGCCGTGCACCTGGCGAAGCTGGTCTTCAAGCGGCATTTCGAAGAGCACGGACTGCCCCGCATCATCCGCACCGACAACGGCGTCCCCTTCGCCACCACGGCGCTCGGACGCTTGTCGACCCTGTCGGTCTGGTGGATTCGTCTCGGAATCGTTCCCGAGCTCATCGAGCCCGCCCATCCCGAGCAGAACGGCCGACACGAGCGCATGCACCGCACCCAGAAGGCTGAGACGACACGGACGCCGCGTGGCAACCTGAGCGCTCAGCAGGTCCGCTTCAATGAGTTCCGGCGCGAGTACAACGACGAGCGGCCCCACGAGGCGCTCAACCAGGAGACGCCTTTGTCCGCCTACCTCGCCTCGCCACGGAAGCTCCCTCGGGAGCTTCCGTCGATCGAATACCCCGGTCACTTCGAGACCCGGCTCGTCAGTCGCAACAGCGGGATCCGCTGGAAGTGCAACTGGGTCTGTGTCACCCACACGCTGGCAGGGGAGTACGTCGGCCTCGAGGAAGTCGGCGACGGGATCTGGGATGTATACTTCGGACCGATCAAGCTCGGCAGGATGGACGAAAGACGACTGCAGATCGAAGACCACAAGGGACGCTGGGTTAGAAAGAAAGTGTTACCCATGTCCCCAGACTAAAGTGTTACCTATCTCCCTGACCGCTCACCCGCAACACTTGGCCTGCGCGCACCTTCGGTAAGGCCCGCCGAACCTGCTCCATGAGTGGACGGATGTCAACGAGCCGGTTGCTCGGCACAACCATGGCGAGAACGCCGATGTTCAGCCCACTAAGATTCTGCTGGAACACGATGTTCCGATCGACCGTGAGGAGCACGTCGAAGCGGCCCGCAGCGACCTGCAGCAGCGCACCGTTCTTCTTACCGGCCCAACCTGCCTCCTGGGCCGTCTGAACTTCATGGTTGGGAAGTTCGATTTTCAGCCGGCGAGGCAGGCATTCATCGAGGAGGACACGCATTCGCGAGCAGCGCCTCCTTCGCCTGCTCGAGAGCGGTCACCGCCTGCTCCCGGGTCACGGAAGGGAAGTCAGTCAGAAATTCATCGAGAGGGTCGCCGGCTTCGAGGTAATCGAGAAGCGCTTGGAAGGGGACGCGGGTCCCGACGAACACGGGAGTGCCCCCCAGGATTTCCGGGTCGCTGTGAACTACGGATGGCCCAGCACTCACGGGAGCCTCCTGCTCAAGTGCCCGTTGTATAGCCCATTCCCGGGTGTGGCTAACGTCGTGCTTCACCTGCAAGCGTGACAGACGCGATTGTCAGGTGCAAGCGCTTGTTGGACGCCCATTCAAAGAAAACAGTCCTCGAAGTCGCCCAGATGAAGCAATATCGCGACTTCCCGATCGTCTATTAGCCCGACCGCCTTGCGTATGCGCCGAAGTCCCCCGACAACCCCTGGCAAAGGAGTAGCGCCGGCCAGGGCAGCGCGATCAAATCTGCCAGATGCCGTGCTGGATGCCGCCCTGGACGTAGATGGCGAACCTGCCGTGGCCGGGGATCTCCATCGGCGGGTGGGCGATCTCGCCGCCGGCCGCCTTGGCAGCCTCGGCCGCTGCCTCGATGTCCTCGACCAGGACATAGGGCCGCACGACGGGCTCCTCGGTCTCGTGCATCGGCGCGCGCACGCCTATCAGACCGCCGTTGCCCAGCAGAGCCGTGCGGGCGTTGCCAAGCCCGGCCTCGGGCGCACTAAAACTCACGCCGTGCAACTTTTCGAGAGCACCGCACGTCGCATCCACATCGGAGGTAACGATCTCGAGATAATGGACCTGCATGGCTTTCTCCTCTTCAGACTCTAGTACGCCAAGCGTGGACCGACCGTGATGGATCTAATCAGCGGCGGCCTAGTCTTCGTGCTGGGGCTCGTTCACCCATCGCTCCTGGCGCGTCTAACGCTCCGCTTCAGCCGCCGGTCGGCTGCAAGCGGTTGTTGGGCGGCGCTCACCGCATAAGTCTCCGGTCGAATCATGGGTGCTCCCGATGCTCGGCCGCCGGCTCGAAGAATATGGGCTGCTCCACAGCGAGGCGACCGCGTCGAATAACAGTGCCGTAGACACCAGCCTTGTTGGCCCTCACCCGAACAATCGCCTTCAGGATCTCGGCGGCTGGGCGAGCCGAGCCGGGGTCAAGGTTCACCATCGAGCAGCGCTCGTCGCGATTGGTGATGCCAATGGCGGCTGACTCGTTGGTTTCTCCGAACGAAAGGACGCCTCCCACCCATTCGTCCTCCTCGAACGGGACTGGTCGCAGTGATGCAATCAGGATGTTTGGTCGGAATCTTCGGACGTCTTGGCCGTGCGTGGCGAGCCTCCCGATTTCGCCGACCGTGGCGGAGGTAATCACGGAGATGCTTGCTTCGTCGAAGATGCCACGGTTGAGGTACATCATCTCGACCGGTGAACCATGGCGGCGACCGACCTCCGTCGCCAATTCTTGGCCGAAAACAGCCAAGTCCTCTCCTTCTGGGGTGCGAACGTGCGTGGGGAGGGTTACTTCGGCGGCGGGTCCCAGCCGCTGTGGAGCAAAGAGTATCAGCTCCGGAAGCTTGGTGGCGCTCAGCCAGGGGAAACCACCGCGATCGTCAAGCCGACGGAAGGCCAGGCGCCGGTCGCCGTCAAGACCGTGCCAGCCCAGGTCGGCGACCTCGAGAGGTTCGCCGCTCATGGATTTCACTGGGTATCGGAAAAGCGCCTCTACTTCACCAATCCTAGTGGGCATGTTCGATGTCGTCCGCCCAACGCTCCGCATAACCCGCGGCAGGCGAACACCGACGCCACTTCACCGCGACCACGCCGCCTGCCGTCGGGTTCATGCGGTGGTTGGGCATCGCCCGACGATAGCCGATTTCATTAAACCACTACGCCCCAGTCCAGCGAAACCCCAAAGAGCCGAAGCATCGAGTCTCGAACGCGTCCTTCAACCCCGCGTCCACCAGGACCAACGGCTTTGCCGCGATAGGACACCCTTACCGCCGAATAGCCCATTGCACGTAACAGCAGACCGATTTCGATCACTCGCCACTCATTACCGTTCGAGCTGACTGCGACAGATTCGCCGGTACCAAGGTTCGACAGTTGCACACTGATGGTGCCCCCTTTGAAGCGATGTGTTACGGTCTTTGGCACCTGGGGCACACTTGATACAGAGAGATCGAGATCAGACCGGTGTGGGCTAAGCTGGAGTTGCGAGAGCGATGGTTCTTCGGCGAGCCAAGAAGGAACGGGGTCCTGCGGGCCATGTTCCTTTGATGACCAGTGCTGGCCAGTCTCAGCTCGGACGAACAGCATGAAGATCTTGTGCTGTGCCAGGGTCGTCAAGATAGGGAACAGGGCCTTGGCCAAATCCATTTCGAGCGGGCTCGAGCCTTCTCTAACGACATACACACCGAGGGCAGACACAGCCTCACGATTGAGCCCTTGGGGATTGGCGAGCGTCCAGACGATACCGCGATGGATCGCGCCATCAATTATTTTCTCGAACGAAAGGTCGGCATGCTTTTCTTCGACCCCGAGACTTCCCACGCGGCCATCGATCGAGCGACCCTGATGCCCGAAAAAGTTCAGGCCTCTGGGGTCGGATCTGTAGTTTGGAATGCCAAGCTGGAGTTCGCGCTCGAGCTCGTGATTCAAGTAACGACCTGGAGGGCGACCCTGACGGACTTCACCGAGCAACCCCTGCCACCAAGGTGGTGAGAGATTCGGGTTCATGATGCGCTCTATGAAACCGGATGCGGATGCTTCCATCCTGCTCGCTCACCCTGTACGTACGCCCAACGCTCGCCGTAAGCTGCG
>JANMQK010000179.1:0-10182 GCA_031370485.1 Acidobacteriota bacterium
CAAATCGTCCTCCATAAGTGGTTTGTTTGGACAAAGGGTACCATCTTTCCTAGGACATGATCGATGCCAAGTCAACCGCCGCCGTGGTAGAGTCTCCCCAATGCACCAGACCATCCTGATCGTCGCCGTCGAACTGGAAGCGCTCCTGGGCTTGGCCCAGGCGATGCTCAAGTTCGGCTACCAGATAGGCACCGCCAGGCCCGACCCCGACGAACTCGACAAGGGGGCGCAGATGCAGCCCGGCCTGGTCGTGCTGCGCCCCCCGGGCGACGCCAAGGAACGCACGGCCTGCCTCGGCCTGGTCAGGACCCACCTTCACAAGCGTGGCGTTCCCGTCCTGGCCTGCGTGGCGGATGACGCCGAGGAACGCGAGGTGCACGAGATCCTGCCGGGCATCCCGACGCTGGTCGGCAGGCCCATCCGGCTCAATGACCTCTACAAGCGCATGCAGGGCATGTTCGACCTGGCGCGCCGTGGGCAATTGCGCATCAGCACCGAGCAGATCGTGGCGCACCGCGAGCCCGGGCTCTACCAGAAGGACTTCTATTACTACGATACGATGAGGTCGCTGTCGCTCGAGGGGTGCTTCATCGAGAGCCAGACCCCCTACGCCGTCGGGACTCAGGTCGAGATGGTGTTCTGCGTCGGAAACGCGTCGAGGAGCCTCCGCATCGCCGGAAGCGTCAGCCGGGTCGCCGAGCCGGGCGAGCAGGGCAAATGGAAGGGGATGGGCATCAAGTTCGAGAACCTGTCGGATTCCAACCGCTCCGCGCTCGAGTCGTTCCTCATGAACCAGCTCGGCACTCTCGACCTGCCGACCGCGCTCTGATTGATCGTCCGCGAAATTTCCTGTCGTTCGATCGTCAACCGGACCGGGGGCTTCCTCGCCGGGTTCACCCACACGATTAACCCCTACCACGGCTGCGCTTTCGGCAGGACGCTCTGCGGGCTCCCCGACTACGCTCCGGAGATCGTCCGCACGTTCGGCGAGAAGCGTCTCTGGGGAACCTACCTCGACGTCAAGGTGAACGCCCCGGAGATCTACGCCGCCGACCACGACAGGATCCGTAAGAGCGCCCGGCCGGGGATGCGGATCTACATGAGCAGCGTCACCGATCCCTACGTGCCGCAGGAGAAGCGCTACCGGATTACCCGCCGAATCCTCGAGATCATGCGCGATCGCCCCCCCGACCTCCTGGCGCTCCAGACCCACACGCCCAACGTGCTGTGGGACGAGGATCTCATCGTCGAGCTTTCGGGGCGGCTGGCGGTGTCGGTGCAGATCAGTGTCGAGACCGACCGGGAGTCCCTGGGGCCCGGGTTCCCGCCCCATGCATACTCCGTACGGGAGAGGCTCGCAGCGCTCGCCAGGCTGCGGACGCGGGGGGTCGAGACGGTCGCCGTCGTGTCGCCCCTCTGGCCGATCGAGGATGTGGGGTCGTTCGCCCTCAGGCTCAAGGACGCCGCCGGTTTCGTCATCCTTGACCATTATCTTGTCGGGGACGGGTCGAAGGACGGGGCGCGCACGCGGGGGAAGTGCGTCGCGGAGGGGACGACCTTCCCCGATCTCCTCGTGCGGGCCGGGTTCGGGGAGTGGACCCGCATCGAGGCGCTCGATCGCGTGCGGGACGTCTTTCTCCGCGTGCTGGGCCCCACGCGTGTCGGTGTCTCGAAGGAGGGTTTTCACCGGGCCGCGCACCGCCTGATCGAGGGGACCGCGGCGACACCCCCGCCCGCGCAGGGGCGGGACGGTTCAGGGGGCCGTGGCCCCCGCGGCCCGCAACGGCAGTGACGCGATGAACAGGACGCCCAGCCCGAGGAGAAGCACCATGCCGTTCAGCGCGACGGAGCGCCCGTGCAGCGCACCGAACCGCTCCCGCGCGGCGGCGTGCTCGGGCGTTCCCTCGAGCCCCGGGAGCGCCAACCGCAGCTTCGAGGCCTCCGGCAGAATCACCAGGCCGGCGAAAAGCGTCAGACCGGTCATGAGGGCCAGAAGCAGAATCTGCGCGATCCATATCCGCGACTCCCCGGCGGCGAGCAGGCGCAGGATGAGCGAGGTGAGGATGGCGACACAGCCGCATACGGCGCCTAGGGCGTAGTAACGGGGGAAAATCGCGGCCGTGGCCCTTCCCGCCATATCGCGCGGCAGCGCGCCGAAGAGCGCGGGCGCCGTAATGAATGAGAAAAACACGACACCCCCCACCCAGACCACGAGAGCGAGAAGGTGCACGAACCGCAGCGCGACGGTCATCGCTTCGACCCGCTCACCCACCGGTCGGGCGGTCCCTCGAGAGCGGACCCGCCAGGTGGCTTCCAGAGCGCGAGTTTCTCGATCTCCTTTGCGAGCGCGAAGTCCCGCTCGGTGACGCCGCCGGACGCGTGGGTCTGGAGTTTCACCCGGACCGTCCCCCAGCCCACCTCGAGATCGGGGTGGTGATCGGCCGCCCCGGAGAGAAATCCGATGGCGTTCACGAGCATCAAGGTGGTCGGCCAGCCTCCGGTCGCGAACTCCCGCCGCAGCCAGCCGCTGTCAGTGGTCCAGCCGGGCAGTTCTCCCCGCAGGCGCTCGGCAACGGTTTCGGCGGCGATCAACGGCGGCTTGCCAGGCATCTTTCTCCCCCTCGACGGCTGCCATGCTACCGCAACCTCCGGACGCCTGTCATGGGCCGCGCCGCGCCCTGCGGCCGCCGGGCACGGGTCCAGTGTCGCTTCGCGACACCTCCCCTCGCTTCGCTGCGTGCCGCCCTCCGCGGCTCTTGACAGGTCGGGGGGTCCCGGCGAGAGTGTCGGGGCGGCGCGAGGATGGAGGAGATCGGATGAATCCAGCCCGGAAATGGCGCCTTGGTTTCGCGGGCTTCGGTCACGTGAACCGTGCCCTGGCGAGGCTCCTGCTCGAGAGGCGCGAAGAGCTGAAGCGGCGGCACGGGATCGCGTTCGAAGCGACCCTGGTGGCGACCGTGCGGCGGGGTGCCTGGGCCGACGCGGCGGGCATCGACCTCGCCGCGGCGCTGCGGGACGAGTGGCCGCCGGCCGGTTGCGGAGTCGCGCCGGACGCCGCCGCAGCGGCGACGCTCCGGGCGATCGAGACCGCGCCGATCGACCTGCTGTTCGAGGCCACGCCGCTCGACCCCCGGCGCGGCGAGCCGGCAATTTCGTTCGTGCGCGCGGCCCTCTCGAAGGGTATCGCCGTCGTCAGCGCCAACAAGGGGCCTGTCGCCTTCGCGGCCGCCGAACTCTTCACCCTGGCGCGGCAAAGCGGCGCGGGGTTCCGGTTCGAGTCGGCCGTGGCGGACTGCCTGCCGGTCTTCGACCTCGTCGAGATGGCGGTGCCGGTCGGCCGCGTTCTCTCCTTCCGGGGTGTGCTCAATTCCACGAGCAACATGGTGCTGCAGGCGGTGACCCGCGGCGTGTCGCTGGCTGATGCGATCGCGGAGGCGCAGCGGCTGGGACTGGCCGAGGCCGATCCGTCGCACGATCTGGACGGCTGGGATCAGGCGGTCAAGGCGGTCATCCTGGCCAACGTGATTCTTGGCCGCGACATCCGGCCGACGGACGTCGAGCGGACGCCACTCTTGGCCGTGGATCTCGACTGGGTGCGCGGCGAGGAAAGCGCCGGGCGCACGGTCCGGCTGGCGGCGGAAGGGTCCCGCGAAGGGCCGGTCCGGGTCGCGCCCGTGGCGCTCCCGGCCGGCCGTTTTCTCGCTTCGCTTCCCGGAGGGTCCCTGGGACTCGAGATCGAGACCGAGCTGGCCGGCAGGCTTCAGGTTGGATGCGTCGAGCCGCGGGTCGAGCAGACGGCGTACGGGATGCTGACCGACCTGGTTGCCATCCACCAGGGGCGCCGCGCGATACCGTTTCCTCCCTATTGAGCGCGCGGACTCCGCGTCCGCGGACGCGGGCGGCTCCGCGCGGCCCTGCGGGCGCGAAGTCGCGTGCTATCATCGCGCGGTCGGAAGGCGGGCCGTGATCCTCATCGTCACTTACAGCCCCGACGAGGGGCTGCGCGAGAACCATCCGGTCGAGCAGCTTCCAGCGCTCCTGAACGAGGCCGGGCGTGTGGTCTGGGTCGATCTCCTGTCCCCGTCCGCGGACGAAATGGCTGTGCTCACGCAGGTGTTCCGGTTCCACCCGCTCGCGATCGAGGACTGCGAGTCCCGCCGCCACCACCCCAAGATCGACGACTACCAGGAGTTCCTGTTCGTGCTGACCCAGGGTGTTCATCCGGAGAGCTCTGTGAAGGAGTTCCGCACCCGGCAGCTGAGCCTATTTCTCGGGCGGAACTTCCTCGTCACCCACCACCGGGAGAAGTCGCGCAGCGTCGATCAGGTCCTCGACCTCGCGCGGCGCAATCCAAAGGTAATTTCCGAGGGGCCCGATTCCCTGTTCTACACCGTCCTCGACGCCCAGGTCGATCTGTATCTCCCGGTCCTCGATAGCTTCGAGAAGAAGATCGACGAGGTCGAGGATCGCATCTTCGACAGCCCGACCTCGGCGGTGCTGGCCGACGTGCTCGCCTTCAAGAAGGCGCTGATGCGCCTGCGCCGCATCTCGGGCCACCAGCGCGAGGTCCTGCTGCGGCTGGTGCGCCGGGAGTTCCCGCTGATCCAGGAAAAGGTCTCGATCAACCTGCGCGACGTGCACGACCACCTGGTGCGCGTCAACGATCTGGCCGACACCTACCGCGAGCTCGTGGCCGGGGCCCTCGATGCCCACCTGTCGATCGTCGGCAACCGCACGAACGAGATCATGCGCGCCCTCACCGTCGTCGCGACCCTCTTCATCCCGCTGACGTTCGTCGTCGGGGTGTACGGCATGAATTTCGAGAACATGCCCGAGCTCAGATGGAAGTACGGGTACATGTTCGTCTGGGGAGTGATGGTCGCGATAGGCGGCGGCATGTATTTCTATTTCCGCAGGAGCGGTATTTTTCGCGGACAGGGACGTTGAGGCGCCTGACGCTCGCGGTCCTTCTCTTCGCCCTGCTGCCCGCGGCGTCCGGCTGCTTCCGGGGGCGGGCCGAGCGTGCCACCTTGATCCTGACCAATGGCATCCTGTACACCGCGGCCGGGCCCGAGAAGCCCGTGTCGGCCATGGCCGTGCGGCAGGGCCGGATCCTCGCTGTCGGCGACGCGGCCGAGGTGCTGCGCCACCGCGGCACCGACACGGTGGTCGTCGACCTCAAGGGCGCGACGGTGATCCCGGGGCTGATCGACACGCAGGTCAGCCTGCTGGGGGTGGGGGAGACGCTGCTCAACGAGTCCACGGGCGGGGCGTTCTACCTCGACATGTCGGAAACGGAGAGCGAGGAGGACGCGGTCCAGCGGGTCCGCGCCCGCGCCCGGGGCATGCCCGCCGGAGAGTGGATCCTGGGGAAGGGCTGGAACCAGGATCGCTGGGTCGAGAAGAAACTCCCCGACAAGCGGCTGCTCTCCGACATCGTGCAGAACAACCCGGTCTTCCTGCTGCGGTCGGACGGCCACATCGCCTGGGTCAACAGGAGGGCCCTCGACCTGGCGGGGATCACGGCCCGCACACCCGACCCCGTGGGAGGGCGGATTGTGAGGGTCTCGCAAAGCGGCGAGCCAAGCGGCATCCTCACGGATCGCGCCTGGGAGGGAATCCTGCACCACATCCCGCCCCTGCGTCCCGAGGACCGCGCCCGTGCGGTCGTGCTGGCGATGCAGCGGTTCGCCGCCCTGGGCCACACCATGGTCGTGTCGATTGGAACGACGGCGCGGCTGGGGCTGCCCGATCTCCTCTCCGCGGACGGCGAGGGGACCGAGCCGTTCCGCGCCCTGGCCGAGGCCGGCAAGATGCCGATCCGCGTGTCGCTTATGATCCCCGGCCCCTCCGAGGCGGCCGAGGCGCTGCTGCGGCGCGGTCCGGAAGCCGGGCTCGGGGACGGGCATCTCGACATCCGCGCCATCACCCTGTGCGCGGATGGAGAGCTCGGAAGCCGCGGAGCCGCGCTGCTGCAGCCCTACAATGACGAACCGGCCACCTCGGGGGTCGAGCGGCTGACCGCTGACGAGATCGCCACGTGGGCGGGCCGCGGGCTCAGGCGCGGCGTCCAGATTGCGATCCAGGCGACGGGCGACGCGGCGGTCCACGTCGCCGCCGAGGGGATTGCCAGGGCGCTGTCGGTGTCGCCGGGGGCCGACGTGAGGTTCCGCGTTGGGCCGATTGTCCTGGTCGACACGGCCGACCTCGCGACCCTGGCCCGCTTCAAGGTGATCGGGCGCGTGAGGCCCCAGTCCCTCAACCCGGTTCCACCGGGCCCCGTCGAGGAGGTGCGTGTCGGCGCCGGGCGCGCCCGACGGCTGTTCGCCTACGGGACGCTCATGGAGTCCGGGATGCCGCTGGCGGGTTCCTCGGAGTCTTCGGGTCGGATCCAGCACCCGCTCCTCGGCTTTTACACGGCCGTCACCCGGCGGACGACCGACGGCCTGCCGGCGGGGGGCTGGCATCCCGAGCAGCGGCTCGGTCGCCCGGAGGCGCTGCGCCTGTTCACGCTGGGAGCGGCCTACGCCGCGTTCCGCGAGCGCGAGGCCGGGAGCCTCGAGCCGGGGAAGTGGGCCGATTTCGTCGTATTGTCCCAGGACATCCTGGTCGTGCCGGAGGAGGACATCTTGAAGACCGGGATCCTGGCCACCTACGTCGGGGGCCGCGAGGTCTACCGCCTCGAGCCCCCCGCCGCGCCCGCACCGCCACCCGCGCCCGAGGCGGCGCCCGCTTCGGGGGGCTAGCGGGCGGGGCGGGCGATCCGCGCGATCCCGACCACGTTCGGAACGGGCCAGGCGAAGGCGTTGTCGTCCGCTTCCTTGAATCCGGTCTCGTAGCTTCCCAGGAACTCCATCTCACGCCCGCCGCTCTGGACATAGAGCTGGGCTTCCGGCCCGCCTTCGACGTACATGGCGCGGCGGAGTTCGATCGGGAGACCCAGCAGGATTTCTATGAGGTCGTGGGTGCTGAAGGGGGAGCGGGAGTGGATGAACAGCACCCTGGAACGGGTGTCGATGCCGATGGCCGCGGTGCTCCACTCGCGCGACTGGGGGGCCCAGACGTTCCGGCGCTCGCAGGAGATCATGCGGATGCTCTGCACGAGAGTCCCGTAATGCGCGCGCAGCGCGTCGAAATCCTGGCACTCGCGGTCGATGATCTGCGCCGGCGGCACCGAGGCGTCCAGCCGGTCGAACCCCAGGACCGCCTTGTCCTTCGAGAGCGAGGGGTTGTTGACATGGGTCCGCGTGCGCATCATCGAGACGCTCTTCCGGTGATCGGTCTGGTACATGCTGGCGTTGACGGCGGCGACTAGGCCGTTGCTGCGGCACCAGTCCCGGGCGCTCTGCGGCCGGCCCTGGCCGGGCGCGGACGCGTTCAGCAGCCGCAGCTCGAAAAACTCCGGGTCGATGCGCAGGACCCGGACGATGGAGTCACCGAGGCGGGATTTCCTGGGCGAGACGAACTGGCCCAGCTCGAGACCGGGCTCGAGGACACGCCAGGCCGCCGGCCCGGGCTCGGCCGGGGCGCCGGCCAAGCCCGCGGCGCAGCCGGTCGCCATGCCGGCCAGCGCCAGGATCAAGGCCCTTTGCGCGCGACTTATCCGCAACACTGCTTCTCCCGTGGCGGGCGCAGCCATCGCCCTCGGCGCATAATAACGGAATGACGCGATTCACGTCAGGCCCGGTTCGCGTGTGCGTCCTCTGCGCGGCCGCCGCGCTCGCCGCCTCCCAGGCGGGATCCGCCCGGGCCGGCGAGCGGGAGCCCCGGGAGTACGTCAAGGTGGTCGACCGCCCCTACCAGAGGGTTGGGCTGACCGTCACGGTCACGGACGGCCTCGGCAGGCCGGTGCGCGGCCTGACCCGGGAGGAGTTCCGGGTGACCGAGGACGGACGTATGGTCGATCTGCTGGACTTCGACCCGGAGGGCGCGCGCCGGGACCGGCCGTTGTCGGTGGCGGTGCTGCTCGATATGTCGCAGAGCATGCGTTCCCAGGTCAGGAAGGTGCGCGAGGCGGCGCAGGCGCTTCTCGGCGGGCTGCGCCCGGGAGACGAGATCATGCTGGCCAGGTTCAATGACGAGCTGACGATCCTGCAGCCCTTCACGGGTGACGCGCTCCGCGTCGGGAAGACCCTCAAGGATCCAGGCCGGGCTCGGGGCGGAACGGCGCTGTTCCGCTCCATCGAGCACACCCTCAAGGATCTGCGGGAGCGTCCGGGCCGGAAGGTGATCCTGGTGGTCAGCGACGGCCTCGACAACGACGTGGCGCGCGACCAGCACGTGCTCCAGTCGCTCTATCTTCAAGATCTGCTCCGTCTCTGTTTCAGGACCCAGACAACCGTGTACGGGATACGTCCCGGGATGTCGGCGTCCTCCTGGCTGCCGTTCGAAGGATTCGTGGAGGAGACCGGCGGGCGCCTGCTCTACACCGGAGGAGACCTCGAACGCCTGTTCGCGCGCCTGGGGGAGGAGTTCCTCAGCCAGTACTATCTGGCCTACGACATCGACCCGAAGGTCAAGGAGGGCAAGAGGCGGCGGATCCGGGTCGAGGTGGCGCGCGAGGGGGTCGTCGTCAAGACCATGGGGGGCTATTTCACGCCGCACTCGCATCTCGAAACGCTGCTGCTGGACCTGGAGGACGACAATGTCGCGATGCGGGCCGACGCCGCGTACGAGCTGGGCTTCGTCGGCGATCCGCGGGCCACGAACGCCCTCCTCGTGGTCCTCGACGACAAGGAGGAAAAGGTGAGACGTCTCGCAGTGGCCGCGCTTGGGAGGCTGGGCGCGGAAGACACGCTGCCGCGCCTGATCGAACGGCTCGGCGACCCGTCTTCTTCCGTTCGCGAAGCGGCGGCTTCGTCCGTGCGCTCGTTCGGTCCAAGAGCAATCCCCGCCCTGCTCCTCGAGATCGAGCGCGGCTCCGGAAAGAGAAAGGCCGCGCCGCGCGTCCTGGGGGCCGCTGATCTCCTGGGCAAGGTTGGTGACGACCGGGCGCTCGACCCGCTCGGCTCGCTTCTGCGGGACGGCCCCCCGGCTGCGCGACTGGCCGCGGCCAGGGCACTTGGAGACCTGGGCCTGAGCCAAGGCATTCCGGCGCTGCGCGCAGCACTCGCCGATCCGTCCCCCGAGGTGCGGGGGGCTTCCCTTAAATCGATCGTGTATATCTCCGAGGCGGCCGCGCGCCCGGTCGTAGAGGACTACATGAAACGCGAAACCGATCCCGGACTGAAGGCCGCGGCACGCGCCGCCCTCGAGGCGCCATGACCCGCCGCCGGGAAAACCGATCGACGATCCTCGCCGGGCCCGCGCCCGCGCTCGCGGCGATTCTGGCGCTCCTCGGCGCCGCGTCCTGCGTTTCGGGAGGGGCGCCCACGAGTAACGGCCGGCAGCCGGCCGGCGGTTCGCCGGGCGCGTCCCGGTCGCCTTCCACCGCGCCGGCCGCCGCGGACGACTCCATGCGCATCCTCGCGGGCGCGGCCGTGCGCGTCATCACCCCTGTGGTGGACCCGGCCGGCGGCCCGCCACTGCGGATGGCTGGGTTCGGCCCCGGCAAGCAAGCCACCGGGGTGCACGACGATCTCTACGCGCGCGCCATGGTGATCGAGACCGGCGGGGTCTCGGTGGCGCTCGTGGCGCTCGATCTCATCGGCTTCTTCCACGATGACGTGGAGAAAATTCGCGCGGACCTCAAGGCGCGCGGCGCCGGCCTCGGTTACGTCATGGTCGTGAGCACGCACACCCACGCCGGACCCGACGTAATCGGGCTCTGGACCCCGGAGGGGGCCTCCGTGGATGCTGCCTATGTGGCCCGCGTGCGGACGGCCGCCGCCGATGCCGTCGAGGAGGCCTGGAAGCGCCGGCATCCGGCGCGGTTGTCGTTCGCCACGGTGCGCCAGCCGCGGCTCGTCAAGGACTCCAGGGCCCCGTTCGTCGTGGACGACCTGGCGATGCTGCTCAAGATTGACACTCCCGACGGCAAGGACACGATCGCTACCCTGATCGATTTCCCCGACCACCCCGAGTCGCTGGGCCGGTCCAACTCGCTGATCTCCTCCGATTACCCCGGATATGCCCGCCGGAGCATCGAAGACGCCTTTGGCGGCGTGTCGATCTTCGTGAGCGGCGCGATAGGCGGCCTGATGACCCCGCTCGGCGTGACCCTCGACGACCCCGAGACGGGCC
>JANMQK010000190.1:0-3037 GCA_031370485.1 Acidobacteriota bacterium
GTGAGCTCTTCCTCGAGCGGGAACGCGGAGCCGATGTTGATCTTGATCTCCTCAGACGTGCGCTCGCCGATCAGCAAATTGTACTTGCGCTTGATGTACTGGATGATGTCCTCGTCCATCCGGTTGCCGGCGATGCGCACCGAGCGCGAGTAAACGATCCCCGCCATCGAGATCACCGCGACGTCGGTTGTGCCTCCTCCGATATCGACGATCATGTTGCCGGTCGGCTCGGTCACGGGAAGCCCCGCGCCGATCGCCGCGGCCATCGCTTCTTCGACGAGGTAGACCTCCGACGCCTTGGCGCGGTAGGCGGAGTCCTTGACGGCGCGCTTCTCCACCTGGGTGATGTCCGAAGGCACGCAGATGACGATGCGCGGCCGCACACCAAGCGAGCGGTTGTGCGCCTTCTTGATGAAGTAGTCGAGCATCTTCTCGGTGTGCTCGAAGTCGGCGATGACGCCGTCCTTCATCGGGCGAATGGCGATGATGTTGGCCGGCGTGCGCCCGAGCATTTCCTTGGCTTCGCGTCCGACCGCTTCGACCTTGCCCGTGCGCTGGTTGACCGCGATGATCGAGGGCTCGCAGAGAACGATGCCCTTGCCTTTCGCATAGACCAGCGTAGTGGCAGTGCCCAGGTCAATGGCGAGATCATTCGAGAACAGACTCAACATCGACCGTGGGCTCCAAGCCATCGTCGCCCCCACTCTCCCCTCCCTTGTCACGGGGCGGCCCGAGAGCCGCCGGAACCCTGCATTCCCTGCTAGCCGAACAGTCCTTCTTGCAAAAGCTTAAGCCTGACCGAGCGAAGGCTAATATTATGGCCCTGAACCTGCAAAGTCAAATTATTGGCTTGGGCGCGCAAGTCATTACCCGTGAGTATCTTGCATTCCCTACGAAGCTGGCCGCCCTTGGACGCGCCGGGGCCGCTCGACCTCGCTGAGAGCGACACCGTTCTTGCCGCGACCCTTCACCTGGTACATCGCCTGATCGGCGCGCGCGATGAGGTCGTCCTTGGTCCGCCCGTGCTCCGGGAAGCAGGCGATTCCCAGGCTCGCCGTGATCCGCACCTTGAGCCCATAGGACGCCAGGAAACTGGTCTCCTCGATCCGCTGACGGATGCGCTCGGCGATGATCTGCGCGCCCTCCGGTCCGGTCTGGGGAAGGATCACAGTGAACTCGTCGCCGCCGTACCGCGACACGACATCGATCTCGCGCACCGTTCCCTTGATCGCCTCCCCCACCTCGACGAGCGTGCGGCTGCCGCAGAGGTGCCCGTGCTTGTCGTTCACGTCCTTGAAGCCGTCGAGGTCGAGGAAGATGAGCGACACCGGCGTGCGGTAGCGCCGGCAGCGCTCGACCTCGCGCCGCAGCATGGTGTTCAGGAACCGGGAATTGTGCAGTTTGGTCAGGTCGTCGGTGATCGAAAGCTCCTCGGATTTCTTGAGGAGAAGGGCATTGTCGACCGCGACGGCCGCCGGCTCGAGCAGGAGCCTCAGCAGGCGGGCGTGCTCGACGCAGAACGGGCCGCCCCCCGGCGTCCCAAACACCTCGACCGCCCCGATGGCACGCCCGCGCGACAGGAGGGGGACCGCCAGGGACGCCCGGCCGCCCGGATTCCGCATGGCCGCGCCGCGCGACCTGGCGCCCTCCGCCGCCGGCCCTTCGGAGAGGACCGCCTGGCGCTTCTGGGCGGCGCGTCCCGCAATTCCCTCCCCCAGCCCGATGTGCGAACCCTTCAATCCGCCGACACCCTGACCGCCGGACTGCTCGATGGTCAGCAGGCCCTGCTCCGCGTCGAGCAGGTAGAACAACCACCCCCGCATCTCGAGAAAGACGGTCACATGGTTCATGGCCATCGCGATGATGCGCTGCGGGTCGAGTTCGTTGCCCGTGCAGCGGACGATCGCGGCGAGCGCCCGGAGCTTGGCCTCCCGGTCCCTGACCTGCAGCGCCGTGTCCCGCGCCCGGCTCCTCAGGCTCTCGCAATGCTCCCGCCCTTCCAGGTACGCCCGCAGGAGCCAGGGGTCGAAGGGTGCCGTGAGCAACGGCTCGCCGCCCGGAAGGGGCTGGATCCGGTCGGTGGCCTTGCCGCGGGCGCCTCCCTCAGCGAGCCGGTACGGCAGCAGGGGCAACCCCGACGCCAGCCGGCGCAGCCGCGCGAGACTCTTCTTCGCGGCCACCCCTCCCCTGCCCTCAGCCGGATAGAGCACCGCGCTGAAGCGCTCCGCCCTGAGGTCGGCGGTCGGAAGCCGGTTCCAGGACGCGGCGGAGAAGGCCACTCCAACGGCGCGCCCCGGCCCCAGGACACGTGGGCGGGGGGTCTTTCGGTCGAGTATCACCAGGCAAGCCAGCGCGCGAGGCCGCATCCCCCGACCGTCAGAACGACTCGACGAAAACGACACGCTTCAACCGCGTCTCGTTGCCGGCGGTGTCCTGCGCCACGATTTCGACTTCGTTGCGTCCCTCTCGTTTCATTCGGACCACGGCCGTGAAGGCGCCGTCGTCGTAGACGTCGATGGACTGTCCGTCCACGGTGAGAAGAGCGCCCGGTTCGGTCCGGCCGCTGATGATGACGAGGTGACCGCTCGGCAGGAAGTCCTGCACCGCGAGCGTCGGGGGCTCCCGATCTGCGGCCTTGCGGCTCTTGGAGCTCGACACAATGAACTTGCGGGTTTCCGAGAGGCCGCTTTCAACATTCTTGTGGTCGAACGTGGAGACGCGCCAGTAATAGCTGCCCTCGGGGAGCCCGGGAATCTGGACGTTGCTCGACCGGATGTCGCTCTTGTCGAGCAAGAGCTCGCCGAACAGTCCGCTGCGGGCGATCTGCAGGCGGTAGCGAGACGACCCGTCGACGCGGGCCCACCGCAGGGACGTCGAGGCAGCCGACGTGTCGTCGACGCGGAAGACGCGCTGGTCGACAGGATCGAGCAGGGTCGGCGCGGGAAGCACGGTGGTCCGGCTCACGATCCTGTCCCGGGTCACCTCGATCCGCTCGAGGGGCTGCAGCGTTGTCGTACGGCCGGCCGACTGCACCTCG
>JANMQK010000220.1:0-2100 GCA_031370485.1 Acidobacteriota bacterium
CCGGAGCTTCCCCCACACCCCGATCCTCCGCGCTCGGGACCGGGACTCCGGCGCCGATGGCGGGGCCGCCGACGACCGTCAACCCGATCGGCCAGTTCGGCTCCGACTTCCAGAAGAACATGGCCTTTCACCGGGAGAGGCGTGAGGCGAACCCGACCATTCAGGGCTACCTGAAGCAGAACGGCGACACCGCGTTCGACGCCATCCAGAACGGCCAGATTCGCGCCGGCACGAACGCTATGCTCGACATCGTGGACGCTGCCAAGTCAGCCATCGAGCACTTCGACCCGAAGCTGGCCCGGGCCCGCGCGACGGCGCAGAAGGCGATGGATCTCATGTCCGCCGGCAACATCGCGGCGGCCGGCTACGTCGTCAATTCCCTCAAGGTCTGGAAGGGCGACATCAGCTACTCCGATTACATGCGCCTGTCCGGCAAGGGCTCGATCGGCGAGGCCGCCGTCCTGAACCCACTCAAGATCGCCACGACGGGCAAGGGGGATCGCGTCTGGGGCTCGGACGTGGCGAAGGAGGCTGGCGTCACGAACGAGCTGGCCGCGGCCGGGCTGGGGTTCATCTTCGACTGGAACGCGATGCCGCTCAACTTCATGCGGTTCGCCAGTCTGGGGAAGATCGGCCGGGCCGCGGAGCGGTACACGAGCTTGGTCGAGGAGGCGCAGCGGACGGGCTCGGCGCTGCCCGATTTCGCCGCGCTGGCCCGGCAGGGCGACAAGAGCGCCAAGACGATTGCCGACCTGCTGGCCGCCGGGAAGGAGGAGCAGCTCGTCCTCGGCAAGTCGATGACGCAGCGGGTGGCGCGCGGGCAGGTCGACCTGGCTCGCTTCGAGGGGCCCAGCGGGCTCTTTCACGTCAAGCTCAGGAACCTGAAGTTCACACTGTCGAAGGATGGCCTGACCGAGATTTTCGAGCGGGCCCCCGAGGCGCTCCCCCGCGGCTTCCAGCTCGGCGACGTGCTGACGGGCAAGCAGATCGACGCGATCGGCGAGGCGCTCGTCGGCACGCCTGGCATGGCCGGGCAGGTGAGAAACGCCGACGACGTGTGGAACCTGCTGGAGATGATCGGCGAGAAGTCGACGAACATTCCCCTGCCGTTCGCCACGTTCCATCCCAACCGCTTCCAGGAGCCGGGCGAGGCGTCGCTGATCCCGCAGAAGGCCGAGGACTTCATCGTGGGAAAGGCCGGGCAGGCCGGCAACTTCATGCGCGAGTTCGACCCGGCGGCACTGGAACCGGGCAAACCGCTCCTGACGCGCGCTGGCGGGACGCTCCGCAAGGCGTCCTCGGATGCGCTCTCCGCCCTCCACAGCCAGTTCAACCGCTACCCCCGGCCGATCCGCGAGGGGCGGCTCATGGCGCCGGAAATTTGGGATCAGATCGTCACCAGGAATCGGATCGCCGCGGCGCAGAAGCGCCAGATGGCCGGCGCATCGCTCGATGCGATGAAGGAGATCGACGCCCACTACTCGGAGCCGGCGCAGGCGTTCCTGGCCAGCCTCCCGCCGGGCATGAACTATCTGCGCGGGATCGGCGAGGCGATGCTCAAGCAGAAGATGCCGGCCGCCATGCAGCAGGACGTGATCCGGTCCCTGGAGCGCATGACCGACATCGTGATCGACAACCCGGGCCCGGCGAAGGAGTGGATGCTCCGCACGTTTCAGACGATGGACACCCACAAGATCATGAAGGCGGTCAGCAACAAGCCGCTGGACTACCTGACGGATCTCCTCGAGCTTGAGGAGGACATGAACAAGGCGCAGGGCGCGATTCGCTCCTCGCTGAACGCCGCGCACCAGGCGTCGCTGGACGGCAGCCCGAAGGCCGCCGAGGCTTACCTGAAGCGGGCCGATGAGTTGCAGGTGTCCTACGACCTGTGGAACCAGAACTACCGGACGATCTACGGGCGCGAGCACGGTGGCGGAGGTGGCGGCAGCGGCGGTGGAGGAGGTGGCCCGCGCCCCCGTCTCCCGTCGCCCCAAGAATTGCTCGAGAAGGCCAAGGTGGACCTGCGCGACACCCAAGCCGAGATGGAGCGGATCTCTAGCGAGAGCCAGCAGATCGCCGACGCCGCGATGGCGGCCGGCG
>JANMQK010000225.1:0-1603 GCA_031370485.1 Acidobacteriota bacterium
GCGGTGAGGATGTTGACGGTGCCCGACAAGGCGTCGGTGCCGTACAGGACGGAACCAGCGCCACTCACGACCTCGATGCTCTCGATGCTCGACGCGTCCACCAGCCCAACCTCAACGCCCGCTCGGTCCGTGGCCGTGCGAGCGTTGTTGAGACGTTCGCCGTCGACCAGCACCAGAACCCGGGTCGAATCGAGTCCGCGCAGCCTCGGCCGCATCTGAAACGGACCGCTGCCCACGGGGGTGACCGCGGTGGCTTCGATCAAAAGTTCGCCCGGCGAGGCAGGGTTAGTGGTGGCCATGGTCTGGGCCCCCAGGCTCTCCGCGCGAAGGGGAACAACCATAGCGTCGCGAGCGTTGCGTGACGCCGTGACCGTCACCTCGCTCTCCAGGCTGCCCACCTTCAGGAGGAAATCGGCCTGGGCGGCATCCCCTTCGGTGCCGAGGGAGAGGTTGTGGACGGCCTGCGAAAACCCCGGCGCATGCGCGACCAGCCGGTAGTTGCCGGCGGGAAGTCCGGTGATGGAGAAGGCGCCGCTTGAGTCTGTGGCGACCACCGTGACTGCGCCCGTAGCCACATTCTCGACCGTAATCTGCGCCCCGGGAAGGGCGCCTCCGCCCGAATCGCTGGCCTTCCCCTTGATCTCACCCGCAGACGCCATACCAGCGAAGAAGGCGGCGACGAGGGCCAGCCCGGTGCGTGCGAAGGTCTTTACATGGCTCATAAGTTTCTCCAAGTTTGGTGGCTGCGGAACGTAGTGAACGATACGTCGGAAATTTCCGCGCGCAAACCGTTTCCTCTTGCGAAATGCCAGTTCGGCGAAAGCATTCGACTTTCTGCTGGGAGCGGGTACGATTGGGGTTTGTTGACCGCACCGGGTTGTAGCCCGAATGTCCGGGAAGGAGACCGATAAGCCGTGAGCTACGACAATTCAGAAGACCAATCGCTGATCCTCTCTCCGCGTCGCAACAGCGATGACGATTCTGACGAGTGGGAGGACGAGGAAACCGCCGAAGACGCCGATCTCTTCGAAGACGAAACCCTGGACGACCTCGACGATGACGACGATGACGAGGAGGAGGACGAAGACGTGGTCGCCGCTGAAGTTGCAGACGACGATGACGAGAGCGAAGAGGACGAGGAAGAGGATGATGACGATGACCTCGAAGACGACGACCTCGACGATGAGGAAGACGACGATCTGTTCGAGGATGACGACGAGGATGACGACGACAAGGACGACAAGGATGAGGATGACGAGATCTGATGCTTGACGCCGAAGCGTTGGGGCCGATGTCTGCTCCGGGCGGGGGAGTCATTTCGCCGTTGCCTCGTCCGCCCTGGATCAAGGCGCGAGCGCCGATGGGAAAGCGCTACGATTCCCTGGTCGCTCTGGTGCGGGGTCAGCGCCTGCACACGGTCTGCGAGGAGGCCCGATGCCCCAACATCGGAGATTGCTGGAACCGGGGCACCGCGACGTTCATGATTCTCGGGGACACCTGCACGCGGGCCTGCGGTTTCTGCGCGGTGAAAACGGGCCTCCCCGCCATGCCTCCCGATCCGGACGAGCCGCGCCGCGTGGCTGAAGCGATCGCCGCGATGCGC
>JANMQK010000234.1:0-15624 GCA_031370485.1 Acidobacteriota bacterium
GTGAGCGGCGGGAGCGTGGGGGCCCGCGTGCGAGCCGGAGCCGCCGGGCGGGCCGGACGCCGCCGGCGCGTCCTCGTCCGCGCCGCCTGCCCCCGCCGCATCGTCGAGGATCCCCTTGGCCGCCTGCTCCTCGAAGTGCGTGCGAAGCAGGTAGGAAACGATCGCCACGCGGTCGGCGTCGTCGACGATTCCTTTAGCCATCCCCTCATACTCGGCGCGATCCTCGGGGGTCAGCCGCGCCGCCAGATCTTTCAAAGTGTTCACGATCCGCCTCACCTTCCTGCGCTCGACCTCCTCGTCGGAGGGGACGTCGCATTCGTAGGCCTTGAGGTTGTTGGCCCGGACCAGCCGGTTGAAGTTCATGAGATCGAAGCCCGAAACCAGTGAGATTGCCTTGCCGGACTTTCCGATCCGACCCGTGCGCCCCGCCCGGTGGATGTACTGGTCCGTGGAGACGGGCGCCGAATAGATGAAGACGTGCGACAGGTCCTCGATGTCGATGCCGCGGGCCGCGACGTCGGTCGCCACCAGGTGCTTGAGCTCCTTGTTGCGGAAGCGCCGCATGACCTGCTCGCGCTTTCTCTGCGGCAGGTCGGAGGAGATCATCGCGACCGGAAGCCCGCGCTTCGCCAGGTGGAGGTGCACGGCACGGGTCTCCGCCTTCGTGTTGCAGAAGATCATCGAGGACGCCGGGTCCTCGTACTCGATTAGCTTGTAGAGCGATTCCGACTTGTCCATCCGCGGCACGATGTAGAACAGGTGCAGCACGTCCGAGACGTACAGCGAGTCGTGCGACAGCATCAGCCTCTCGGGGTCTTTCTGATAGCGGCTGGCCATCGCCTCGATGGAGGAGGGTATGGTGGCGGAGAACATCAAGGTCTGGCGCTCTTTCGGGACGCGCTCCAGGATCTGCTTCATCTCCTTCTCGAAGCCCATGTCGAGCATCTGGTCGGCCTCGTCGAGCACCAGTGTCTTGACCCGGTCGAGACGCAGCGTCCCCTGGCGAAGATGGTCGAGCAGGCGGCCGGGCGTTCCGACGACCACATGCGCGCCGGCACGAAGCCCGTCCACCTGGCGGGGCATCGGGTCGCCGCCGTAGATGGCCAGGACGCGGACGGAGGAAGGCGCCCCGATGCGCTTGATGTCGCCGGTCACTTGAACACACAGCTCCCGGGTCGGGCAGATCACGAGCGCCTGCACCTCGGGGAGAGAGGAATCGGCGCGCTCGATGATCGGGATTCCGAAGGCCGCCGTCTTGCCGGTGCCGGTCCGTGACTGGACGATGAGATCCCGCCCGGTCCGGGCGCGGGGAATCGCCTCGGCCTGCACCTGGGTGGCCACCTGGTACCCCATCGAGAGGACGGCCTCAAGGATGTCCGCCGGGAGGCCCAGCTCGGAGAACTGGACGGGTTTCGTGGGGAAGGCGGACGGCTCGGACCCCGCGGCCCGCTCGGGCATCTCGGGCGGCGGCAGCCGGGGGGCGCCGCGCGGACGCACCGCCACCACCCGCATCTGTCTCAACCTGCCCGTCTTCTTTGTTGATCCTGTCATGCGCAGTCCCGGGCCTCCGCCAGGGGTCCTCCGGCCGAACACTGATGTCCGCTGACGACCGGCTGGGGGAGGTCTCGGGGGTGATTCTAGGACGCGGCGAGGCTCTGGGTCAATTTCCACCCCGGATCGGGGGTCCGGTACAATGGGTCCGCATGAGAAATCCCTGGACCGGAACAGTGGCGGGGGGCCTCGCGCTGCTGGTGCTTGCGGCGGCCCCGGAAAGGCCTCCAGAGGCGCGGAAAGTCGAAGCGGAGCGGAAGGCGAAGGAGAAATACTTCCGTGACGATTCCTGGTCACCGCTGCGGGCCTTCGCGCGGCACGATTTCGCGCGCGGCGAAGGCGCCGTGGCGGTTTTGGGTTCGGCGGAGGACGCGGACGTCCGCCTGGAGGATCCCTCGGTCGCGAAGCGCCAGCTGCGCATGACCGTCCTTTCTCCCGATCCCCCGGGCGGAGACCATCGTTTCCGGGTGGAAGCGCTGGGCGTGGAAGGAGAAATCCGCGTGGGGGGCGAGCCGCTGGGAAGACCCGGGAGCGCCGCAGCGGAGCGCATCGTGCCCGAGGAGACCCGGATCGAAACCGGCCCCTTCGCGCTGCGCCCCTATGTCCAGGACGAGACCGGGATCCTGATACTGTTCGACAGCCGCAGGACGGCGGGGGGGCGGTTCGAGCCGCCGCGCTACTTTCCGATCGATCCCTCATTCCGCATCCGGGCGCCGCTGGTGCGCCTCGAGAAGCCCGAGCCCCGCACGTTCGCGACCTCGCTCGGGCGGAGCAAGGGGTATCTTCACGTTGGCTATTTCGTCCTGCCGCTGCGCAAGCCTCCGGTGCGGGTGCACGTTTACCAGCCGACCTTCGTGGCCCGCCCCGGGGAGGCGCTCTCGATCCTCTTCACCGACGGGACGACCGCGAAGGAGACCTACGGCGCGGGACGATACCTCGACCTCGATCCGCCGGAGGACGGGCTCTACACCGTCGACTTCAACCGTGCCTACAACCCGTTCTGCGCCTACACCCGGGTTTACAACTGTCCCATCCCCCCGCAGGAGAACCGTCTACCGGTCGCGGTGCGCGCGGGAGAGAAGACCTACGCCGCCCATTGAGGCCGGCGGTTGAGGTCACCGGTCGAGGTCGCCGGGCGGGGACGGTCCGGATCAGAGGACGACGGGGTAGACCTTGCGATGCACGTGAGCCCGATCGAGGGTCCGGCCCCCGAGGCTCCAGTGGATGAGCGCCACGAACTGCTCCTCCACGAAGCAGCGCTTCAGGAGGGAGGCAAGGTCATCCAGCGAATTGACCGTCGCGCGCTTCGAGGCACCGCTGAGCGCGTCGGCCCCCGGGAGGATGGAAGCCAGCACCGGCCGTTCCGCGAACATGTCGGCTTCGAAAACCGGCATCTCCGTGCGCGCGCCCGGGGTCATCGACGCGAACGCCAGGGCGGCCCTCCCGTCCCGGTCCTCGGAGCGCGTTTCCAGGTTGAGGCCGGTGTGCAGCGCGAAGTCGTCCAGGGGCTCCGGGCGCGGATCCGCGGGCCGGGCCGCGATCAGCACCTTGAGCGCCAGGCGGGCGCCGTTTCTTTCGATTTGCACGGCCACTCTCTCTCCGACGGGCAGATCGAGCGTGGCGTCCAGCGCATCGAAACTGTCTCCGGTGAGGTGCGCCCCCACCGCGAGGATCCGGTCTCCGGGTTTGAAGCCGGCCGCCTGGGCGGGACTCCCGGGAAAGACGGTGCGGACGCGCGGCCTGTCGGTCTCGCTCCACGGCCGCCCCTCGCTCGAGGCAAGGAGGGCATCCTCCAGCAGCACGCCGATCCATGGCCAGCCGGTCCGCGGCTCCGCCAGCATCTTGTTGAGGGCGCGATGAACGTGCGCGGCGGGTATGAACAAGCCCGCCGATCGCATCTCGGGGGCCGCGCCCTCCTCGTCCGAGTAATGGATCAGGAGGCTCGGGATGCCGACCAGTCGTCCCTCGACATCCAGCACCGCTCCGCCGGAGTTTCCCGGTCCGACCCGGGCGTCGACCTCCGCCCAGAACTCGAGCGGGCGGGCCCCGACCCGTACCCTCCGGTGCGCGCCGATCCTGGCCCGGACCACCTCGGGTCCGAGGTCCCCGCGGTTGCCGACCACGAAGGCTTCGGTTCCGGGCGTCGGCACGGCGGCGTCCGCGAAGTTGATCGAGCGGAACCCGCTCCCGGGCACGCGCAAAAGTGCCAGGTCCGAATCCTCATCGACGGCCAGCAGCCGGGCCGACGCTTCGCGTCCCGATGCGAACGTGACGCCGATGGCGGCGCTCCCGGCGACCACGTGGGCGTTGGTCAGGATCAGGCCGTCGTCCGAGACGATCACCCCCGAGCCGGCGCCAACCCCCTCGACCGGCTCCTTGACGAACCGGCCGTCACGAAAGGTCGGCACATCGACCTCCTCGCGCACCCGGACACTGACCACTCCGGCGAGCGCTTTCTCGACCTCGTCGGGCAGGGCCACCCCGTTCGAACCGCCCGCCAGACGGACCGGGGTCCCGGGACCGGGGGGGCCCGCGGGCAGCGCGATGGCCGCGGCGAGTGCGAGAACAATCTTCAAACGCATGGGAGGCAGGAATATAATTCCTATCGGGCTGGAGGCAAGGAACGGTCCGGCATGTCTTCGCGCGCTACGCTCCGGCTCCTTCCCGCGCGTCTTATCCGGGCGCTTCTCGCTTCGGGATTGGTGGCAGGTCTGGCTCCAGGGCTCGCCCTGGCCCGGCCGCGTACGATCTCCGTTCAGGGCGAGGATGCTATCCGTCAGCCCCCCGACGGTCTCCCCGAGCCGGCCTCCGAGAATCTGCGTGAATTCCTGACCTGGGCCCACCCGGTGGAGCGAGGCTGCCGGCCGCCGGAGCAGATAGAGATTCTCGACCGCTGGACGGGTGGCCTCAGGGTGCGATTCCGGGTGATCTGCGCCCGAACCGAGCCCATCCCTCGAGCCGAGCCCATCCCCCGAACCGACACTCTGGAGGCTGTCCTCGAGACGCGCGAGGGACCGGGCGTATGGCAGGTTGCCGGAGGGTTCGAGGCCGGGATTGAACAGGTCGAAGGCGCCTTGCGCTCCGCGGGCCTTCTCGAGCCCGGTTCTCCGGGATCGCCGCCCGGGCTCTCTCCGCCCCGTGACCCTTCGATCCCGGCCGATGCCGTCGGCCCGACGAGGATTCTCGCCCGGCCGCGGTCCATCAGGGAGACCGCTCCCCAGTATCCCGAGGAGGCGGGGAGGGCCCGGCTGATCGGACAGGCCCACGTGGAGCTCCTGGTGGACGTCCCCGTCTCGGGAGAGCCGCAGCGGGCGCGCCCCCTGCGCGGCCCCGATCCCGATCTTGGAATGCGCCGCGCGGCGGTCGAATCGGTCCTGAAATGGCGCTTCCTGCCGGCCACGGTCTCCGGCCTGCCGGTGCGCGCCTTCCTGCCGGTTGATGTCAGGTTCGAAGGTCTCCCGCCCGAGTCGCGCGAATGGGCGCACCGCGCGCTGTTCCAGTTCGACGCGATCGTCTCCCCGAACCGTGAGGCGATCGAGGCGGCCCGCCGGAGCCTCGATTCCGGCGAGCCGTTCAAGGAAGTCGAGGCCTCTTTCCTGGGTGGCGGCCCGCGGGCGGAGGGGACACGGGCGGAGGGGGCGGGGGTGGACGGCGTCCGGACGGGGGACTGGGGGATGGTCGCGGCGACCGGCCTCCCGCCCGCCCTTCGCAAGGAGCTGCACGAGACCCGGATCGGAGGGTACGCGGGCCCGGTCGAGGCCGATGGCGTGAGCTACCTGGTGCGGAAACGCGGGGAGATCTATTACGCCATCCGCTCGGTCGAGGGGGACGAGGTGTCCTACCAGATCCTGCACCAGCGCAATGCCCCCCAGGGCGACGCCATGAAGCGTCTCATCGAGAGCGACGTCGCGGACTTCCTGGCGGAGCGCCGCCGGCGGAACTACGGCAACGCGGCCGCGCGCCTGATGGGGATTCGTCAGACCTTCATGGAAATCGGCCGGCTGGAGATTCGCACTGACGCGCTGAGCCAGGAGGAGGTCCGCATGCTCGGCCGGGTGGTCGAAGCCACGGTCGGCGCCCACGAGCAACTCTGGGCCCCGATCGTTCCGCTCCGGCCCTTCAAGGATCGGGTGCTGGTCTACGCCTTCGCGCGCGACGCCGATCACGAGGCGCTGCACCGGCTTTGGGGCTCCCGGCGCGCGCCCGCGAAGGACGAACCGGGCACCGACCCCGCGGGGTCGGCGGCGGCGCCCGCGGCATGGGTGCCGGCGGGCGAGTACATCCCCGCTTCGCGCATCCTGGCGATCCCATGTCAGGCGATGGAGGGTCACCTTCCCGTCCCGATCGCCATCCACGAGGCGGTCCACATGCTCGAATACGAGCGGGTGTACGCTCCCGGGGTCCAGCCGTCCAAGTGGTTCGAGGAGGGCCTGGCGACCTATCTCGGCTTCTCCCAGGTGGACAGCCAGCTTCGCATCCAGCCGGGGAACATCCACCGCTCGGGAACCATCGTCACCGAGGAGATCCGGGTGCAGTTCGACCCGCGGGCACAGCTGCGCGATTATCTCCGCCGCTGCCGCGAGGAGGGACCGGTGCCGCTCCAGAAGCTCCTGTCCTCCGGGGCCGGCGCGCCGTTCTGGGTCGGCGAGGACTCGCCGCGGGCCTATGGGGCCTCCTGGACCCTGGTGCATTACCTGAGACACGGGGAGAAGGGCCGCCTGCGCCCCGAGTTCCAGACCTACGCCGCCCTTGAGGCCCGCGGAGAGGGGGGGCCCGGGGCGTTCGCCCGGCTCTTCGGGCCCGACCAGGCCGCCTTCGAGGCGGCCTGGCACGCCTACGAGGCGGGACTGTGACCCTCCCCGATGACGATCCGCCTCCCGGCTACCTGCTGGGGAGGGTCGCGCAGGAGAGGGGGTTCCCGGACGAGTACCCCCTGCACGTCGCCATCCTCGACGAGATGGAGGAAGAAGAGTTGCTTTCTCTCGATCTCTCCGCGGCGGGCGATTATCTCCTCTGGGCGTCGGCGCAGGCCTTCGAGGAGGCGGGCCGGCTCGATGAGGCGATGGTCCTCCTTCATCGGCTGGCTTCGTCCAAGGCGAACCACCCCGCACTCTGCTACCCGGAGATCCTGCTCCGCCTGGCGGAAATGCTGCGCGAGCGGGGGGAGTATGCGCAATCCATGGCTCTCCTCGACCGTGTCGAGAGTGAGGCGGAGGATCTCGCAAGCGCCTGCCGCGAGCGGCGGGCGGAGACCCTTGTGCTCTCGGGCCGGCTCGAGGCGGGACTGGGGCTCTTCGAGGAGGCGGTCGCGGCGCTGCCGGACTCGCCATGGACATCCCTGACGGCGGCCTGGGCCCTGATACAGCGCGGCGAGTACGAGAAAGCGCTCCATTGGGTCCGGCGCGGCAGGCAAGCCACGGCCCGCCTTGAGGACCCTCAGGAGCGTCGCGAGGCGAAGCTCGAGATGAAGCGGCTCGAGGACGAGGCCGATTCGCGAAGCCGCCGGCGCGACCGCGCGGTCTCCCCGGGGGCTGAGCCGCGGGCGCCGGGGACGTCAGGGAACCTGGAGGATCTCAGGGAGACGATCCTCGCCTCACTCGATGCCGAGGAGGTCCGTCTGGTGGATCGTCCGCCGCGCACCGACGACGAGAAGCGCCGGGCCGCGGAGCCCCTGCAGGCGCTCCACGCGCGCGCCTCGCATGGCTGGGACGAAGCGGTCGAGAGACAGAAAGAGGACATGATCGCCGCGTTCGACGACCTGCAATGTGAGGTCGTGGATCTGGCGGACCGGTTCGGAATCGTCCTGCCGGGACTCGACCGGGACTAGGGACGCGCGCCGCTCAGTTCTTGCGCTCCAGCTCCTGGCCGATGATCTCGGCGAAGGAATTCACGTCCCTTGCCCCGACCATCATGATCCCGTTGATGAAGAAGGTGGGCGTGCCGGTCACGCCGTACTTCATACCGTCCTGGAAGTCCTTCTGGACCTCGTCCTTGTGCTTGCCGGCGTCGAGACAGGCCTTGAACTTGTCCTTGTCCATCCCGAGGCCGGCGGCCGTCGCCACGAGGTCGTCTTTCCCCAGTTTGGCCTGGTTGTTGAACATCGCGCCGTGCATCTCCCAGAATTTTCCCTGGTCCTTCGCGCAGCCGGCCCCGATTGCCGCATTCTCGGCGTTTGGATGGAAGCTCAGGGGGTAGTCGCGGTACACGAAACGCACCTTGTCGCCGTACTTCTTCAGGACTTCCTGGACGGTGGTCTCGGCGCGGCTGCAGTAAGGGCACTGGTAGTCCGAGAACTCGACGATGGTGACCGGGGCATTATCCGGTCCCATCATCGGATCGTCGTCAAGCGACACCTTGACGCGGGGGGGATCCATCATCACCTTGACGCCGTATTTTTCGCGCAGGCCCTTGAGGTAATCACGCTGCGCCTCGCCCATCTGCTGCGAGCGGAGCATGGCCGCGATCTGTGGCGTCACCTGCTCCTTGGTCTGGGTGCCGAACCGGGCCTTGTTCTGCTCGTAGAAGGCATCCACCTCGGCCTTCGGCGGTTCGGCCACCTTCGCGTTTACCTCGGTCTCGAGAAGCTTCTCGCGGGCGATCTTCTTCGCGGCGGCTTCCTTGTCCAGCAGCTGCTCGTTGATCAGCCCGTCCAGGGTCTGGCGCCTTATGTCGTACTCGTCCTGGCGGACCTTCATCAGGGCGCCGGCGGCCTTGGCGTCGAGCTCGTCAAAAGTGATGACCGTGTCGCCAATGACCGCAGCCTGGCCGTGGGAGCCCGAGGCCGTGGCGGCGGCGTCCTTCTTCCTGGCGCCCTTGTCACCCGCTTTGCCGGATTCCCCGGTCGCCGCGCCGCACGCAAAAGTCGCCGTGGCGCCAACGACCGCGGCTAAGATCAGGAAACGCTGAATGGGTCGCACCATGAATCCTCCTTGACGCGCTCTTGAAACGGAGCCCGGACCCGCGCCGAGAGCCGCCCGTCGGGACCCTCCTGGACCCCGCCGGTCTGTCATTGCGAGAACGGGCATTTTACACGAATTTCCCCGGGACGGGGTACAATGGGCCCCTCCCGACACTATTTCAAACCAGGAGGATCGTGCGTTCATGAAGTACCGTCAGCCGGGGTACCGGGACAGCGAGTACAAGGAAGACAGAGAGAAGCGGAAGCAGGAGGACCGGGGCCCGCGGGAACCCCGCGAGCCCCGCGGCATGGCCCGCGAGGCTCGGCTGGTCAGGCGGTGCTTTCAATGCGGCCATCAGGAGGCCGGGGCCGAGGGCGTCGAACCGGGGGCGCTCTGCCCGACCTGCGGCGCGCCGGCGCATTGCTGCCGCAACTGCGTTCACTTCGATCCCGGGGCCCGGTACGAGTGCCGCGAGACGATACCCAAGCCGGTCCTCTCCAAGACCGGGGCCAACACGTGCGTCTCCTTCCGGCCCGAGACGGTTCTTGATGCCACGGGCCGGAGGATCGCGACTCCCGCGCCCGCCCCCGAGAAGAACGGCGACGCCGGCAACGCGCGCGCCGCATTCGACGCGTTGTTCAAGAAGACCTAGTCCCCCCTCGCCGCCCCCGGGGAAGCGTCCCGGAGCCCGTGGTAGGATCGAAGGCTCATGGACAGGCTCACAAGACCGCATCCCCTCAGGAGCATTGTTTCCCTGGCGGCCCTCGCATGTTTTCTTGGCGCCGGGCCTCTTGCCTGCTTCGGCACCACGAACGTTCCGCCGGTGGGGGCGGAAGGATCCGCCTTCACCCCCGAGCGCGACGAGCAGCGCCTCTGGGATCGGGCGCGCGACGAGGAGCGCCAGCTCCGGACCAAGGTCGCCATCTACCAGGACCCGCTGCTCGACGACTACCTGAACCAGGTCGCCCAGAGGCTGGTGCCGCCCCAGGCGAAAGGGACGGGGGCCTTGAAGGTCCGCGTCAGCACCATCAAGGACCCGACGCTCAATGCCTTCACCTATCCGACCGGGTCGATCTACATGCACACGGGGCTCCTGGCGCGGATGGAGAACGAGTCGCAGCTCGCCATGGTGCTGGGCCACGAAATCACGCACGCGACGGGGCGGCATGCCCTCGAGTACGAGCGCAGCGCCCGCAACAAGCAGCTGGGGTTCGGCATCGCCGCGCTCATCGGCAGCGTCGCGGTGGCCAATGCGGCCGGCAACAAGGCCGAGCAGGGGGACATCAGCGGCGCCTACGTCCTCAACCAGGTCGGCAACATCATGGTCGGGCTCGGCCTGCAGCTCGCGTTTCTTGCCTCGGTGAACGGCTTCGGCCGTGAGCTCGAGCGCGAGGCCGACGAGGGGGGAATGCGCAACCTCGTCGCGGCCGGCTACGACCCTCGCGAGGCCCCGCGGGTCTTCGAGCTCCTCCAGGACGATCACGGCGACAAGTCGAAGATGGAGGTCTTCTTCTTCGGCAACCATCCCAGGCTTTCTGAGAGGATCGACACCTCGAAAGAGCTGCTGAAAACCCGCTACAGCGGCGTCGCCGGCAGGGAGCCGCCGGGAGAGGGGCGCGAATTCCAGATGCGCACCCGCGTCCTGGTGCGCGACGACGCACTGCTCAACATCGAGGCCGGACGCTACGGCGTCGCGGAGAGCGAGATCAAGAAGGTCCTGGCCCTTACCCCGAAAGACCCGGTGGCCTTCTACCTGTATGGCCGGCTGCACGAGAAGCAGGCGTCCGAGGCGAGGGATTCCGGCCAAGCGGCCCGTCTCGAGGACAAGGCCCTGGCCATGTACGACGAGGCGTCGCGTCTCGACCCCCGCTACGCCGACCCCTACAAATCGATCGGCATCCTGCGCCACAAGGCGGGAAACAAGGCGGCGGCCCTGGCAGCCTTCCGTCGCTACCTCGAGCTCAAGCCGGACGCCCAGGACGCGCAGCAGATCAGGGACTACGTCCTCGAGATCGAGGCGGGTTGATTCCGTGGATCTGGGGCTTCGCGGGCAGGCCGTTCTTCTTGTCGGAGCAAGCCGTGGCATCGGCCTCGCGGCGGCGCGCGCATTCGCGGCCGAGGGGTGCCGCATCGCGATCATGGGGCGTGATCCGGGGAACCTCCGGGCGGCAGCGCGCGAGATCGCGGCGGAGAGGACCGAAGTGGAAGCCGGGGTGCTGGCGCTCGCCGGCGACGCGACGCGCGAAGACGATGCGGTGCGGGTCGTGCGGGAAGCGACGGAGCGCCTTGCCGCCATCGACGTCCTCGTCAACCTCGTGGGGGGGTCGCGTGGCGATGCCGGCATCGCCGCCCCCGACGCCGACTGGGACGCCGTTCTTGACGCGAACCTGCGCGCGGCGGTCCGGATGACGAGACTGGTGGCTCCCGGCATGCGCGAGCGGAAAAAAGGGGCCATCGTCAACGTGTCGTCGATTTTCGGCAGGGAGTGGGGCGGGGCCGTCTCCTACAACGCGGCGAAGGCGGCGCTGATCGCCTTCACCAAGATGTGCGCCCGCGACCTGGCTCCTCACGGCGTGCGGGTCAACAGCATCGCCCCCGGGTCGGTGCTCTTCCCGGGCGGATCGTGGGACCGCCGCCGGCGGTCCGATCCCGAAGGGATTGACGCGTTCGTGAAGCGGGAGCTGCCGCTCGGACGATTCGGACGCCCCGAGGAAGTCGCGGCGGCGATCGTCTTCGCGGCATCGCCCGCCGCCTCCCTCGTGATCGGCGCCTGCCTGAATGTGGATGGAGGGCAGAGCCGGTCGCTGTTCTAGCCTCCCATGATGACTCGAACGCGCTTCCGAGGCGCACGACCCGGAGATGCCATGAACCGATTATCCCTCAGGCGAGGTCTTCTCCAGGCCGCGGAGCAGGTCGCCGCGATGGCGGCGCTGGCCTGCGCCGCAGCATTTTTCGGCTGCGGCGCGCCCTCAGGACGGGCGGCGGGGGATGGCCCCCCGGCCGCCGCAAGCGGCATGGCGGCCGCGCCGGTGAGCTTCGCCGACGTCGCCGGCATCCACGCCGAGGTTTCGCGGCACCGGGGCCGCCCGGTGGTTCTCAACTTCTGGGCGACCTGGTGCGGCCCGTGCGTCGAGGAACTGCCGGACCTCGCCGTCCTGGCGCGCGACTTCGCGGGGCCGGGGCCCGACTTCATCGGCGTGTCGCTCGACGGCTGGGTCTTCGGGTCGGACAGCGAGGCGGAGGACAAGGTCCGGGCGATGCTCAAGGATTCGGGCGTGGCCTACGTCAACCTGATCTACCGCGGCGACCAGGACACGCTGCTCGAGGGGTTCAAGCTCCCGGGCCCGATTCCCTATTCCGTGCTCTACGACCGCGCCGGGCGCGAGGTCAAGTCCTGGGCCGGACGGGTGAGCACGGCCGAGCTTCGCAAAGAGATCGCGCGCCTGCCTTCCTAGGCCGCGGACGGATCATCCCTGCAGGACCGGCTCGGCCCGCGTCTCCGCGCGAATTCCGACGCCCCGCAGCCGCAGGGCCTTCCGCGACGATTCGTAATAGACCCGCCGCGCCGGGACACCCAGGATCGTCATCTCGGGGTAGCGCAGGGCGGTGAGACTGCCGCCGTAGACGCAGCCGGTGTCGATGTTCACGGTGTTGCCGATCCACTCCGGCTCGGGCACCGGCGTGTGGCCGTAGACCACGAGCGCCCGGCCGGCGTAGGCGGTGGCCCATTTCACCCGCACCGGCAGCCCGTACCGATCGACGGCGCCGGTCGTCTCTCCGTGCACGGCGAAGCGGCCGACTTCCTCGGAATCGCGGCCGACATGCTCGGTCTTCAGCCCGGCGTGGGCGACCGCGAGGCGGCCCCGGTCGAGCACCAGGTGGCGCGGCAGACCCTCGACGAACTCACCGAACTCCCGGGCGAAGAGACGCCGCCGCGACGTTGGCAGCGCCTCGATCTCGCGTACCGACCTGCGCTGCCCGGGGCCATCGGGCGCTTTCCTTTCCTGCAGGCATCGGACAAGCGACACATCGTGGTTCCCCGGAACGCACAGCGCCGCCCCCGCGGCGACCATGCGCATGACCGTCCGCGCCGCCGCGATGACCCGCGGCCCGCGGTCCACGAGGTCCCCCAGAAGCACCGCGCGGCGTCCCTCCGGATGCCGGAAGGCTCCGCCGGGCGTGGCGCGGCGGTAGCCGAGATGCTTCAGCAGGAGGCTCAGCTCGTGGGCGCAACCGTGGACGTCCCCGATGATGTCGAAGGGGCCCTTCTCCGCCGTGCGGTCGCAGGCGGGGGGGACCTGGATCAGGCGCGCCCGGGCCGCGTCCGCCGGGCGGCGCAGCGCGTGCACCACGGTGAACCCTTCGGCGCCGAGCCGAATCAGGCCCGCCCGCAGCCGGCGGGCCTGGCGTGCGATCACGGCGCGGCCCACCCCGCGGTCGGGACGCCCGAGGTCGTGCCGGACGCAGTCGCGCAGCGGCAGGTCGAGCACGACCGCCACGGCGGGCAGGTGATGCCTCCTGGCTATCTCCAGGAGATACTGCCGTTCCCTCGGCTGCACGCTGGTCGCGTCGAACACGGTCAGGAGGTTCCGCCTCAAGCGCTCCTCGGCGATCCAGCGGGCCAGCGAGAAGGCGGAGGCCGAGACGGTCTGGTCCGCGGGGTCGTCGGCCAGCATGGCGCGGCAGGAGTCGGAACTGACGATTTGCGTGGGGAGGAAATTGCGCCGGCAGAACGAGGTCTTTCCCGAGCCGGCAACGCCGATCATCACCACCAGGGACGGCGAAGGGATGGCGATGGATCGGCCACGGGCCATCGCGGGCTCCAATGAATGCAGGAGACTCCGGACTCAGAATGCCAGCAGGTCGCGAATCGCCTGCGCTATCTCCTCGACACTGGGAAGGATCGCGGTCTCGAGGTCGGGGGCGAACGGAACGAAGCAGTCGCGCGCCCCGACCCGGCGGACCGGCGCATCCAGGTGGTCGAACGCCTCGTCCGCGATGCGCGCCGCCACCTCGCCCCCCATCCCGGCGAAAAGCGGCGCCTCGTGCGCCACCAGCGCCTTGCCGGTGCGGCGCACCGACAAAACGACAGCCTCGATGTCCATGGGCACGATCGTCCTGAGGTCGAGGATCTCGACGGAGGGCTCCGACCCCTCGGACGCGAGAATACCCAGTGCTTGCTGCGCCATGTGAACGGTCCGTCCCCACGCCACCACGGTGAGGTCGTCCCCCGGCCGCACGACCCGCGCCTTGCCGAAGGGAATGACGTAGTCCGGCCCCGGCTCCGGTGTCTTGCTGTAGACCTGGCGGTAGAGCCCCTTGTGCTCGAAAAACAGCACCGGGTCATCCATCCGGCAAGCGGTCTTGATCAGTCCCTTGGCGTCCGAAGCGTTGCTCGGATAGGCGAGATACCACCCGGGGGTGTGGGCGTAGAGCGTTTCGGGGGACTGCGAATGAAACGGCCCGCCCCGGATGTAGCCGCCGACCGCCACCCGCACGACCATCGGGCAGGTCCAGGCGCCGGCGCTGCGCCACCTGAGGGTGGGGATCTCGTTCCGCAGCTGCATGAAGGCCGGGAAGGAGTAGTCCCCGAACTGGATCTCGACGACCGGTTTGTAGCCTCCGATCGACATCCCCTGCGCCAGGCCGACGATAGTGGCCTCGGCCAGGGGCGAGTTCTCCACCCGGCCCGGGAACGCCTCGGTCAGCCCGCGCGTCACTCCGAAAACACCTCCCTTGGGATCCTGGACGTCCTCGCCCCACATGACGATTTTCTCGTTCCGCTGCATCTCCTCGCGCAGCCCGTGGTTGATCGCCTCGACCATGGTCACCGGGGTGTCCGAGAGGGGCTTCGGCGCGGACTCCTCGGTCACCACCCGGTCGGGGCTGAAGATGTCCATCGCGGCGCTCTCCGCCGGCGGGTAGGGGAGCGCGTCCACGGCGCGCGCGGCCGTCTCGACCTGTGACTTGGCGCGGGCGCGCCATTCTTCAATCTCTTTGTCGGTGAGCAGGCCCATCTGCCGGATGCGCATCTCGGTATGGACCAGCGGGTCCTTGCGGCGCGCCTCCTCCATGTCCTCGAGGGCGCGGTACTTGGACTGGTCGTCCGAGGAGGAATGCGAATCGATGCGCACCACCATGGCTTCGACGAAAAGCGGCCCCCCTCCCCGGCGCATCTCCCTGACAAGAGGCTTGAGCGTGTTGTACATGTCGGTGAACCGCGTCCCGTCCACCCGGACTGACTTCATGCCGAAGCCCTTCACCACGTCCACCAGCTGCGACGCGGTCTGCTGCTCCTGTGGCACGCTGATGGCGTAGCCGTTGTTCTGGATCAGAAACAGCACCGGAAGGCTGGACTGCTGGGCCTTGTTGATCGCCTCGAAAAATTCTCCCTCCGAAGTCGACCCTTCGCCGCCCGACACGTAGACGATCTCGTCCTTGCCGTCCGCCTTGACCGCCCGCGCCATGCCGTCCGCGATCAGGAACTGCGTCCCGGTGCAGGCGGTCGGCGACACGACCCGGAGATCGCGCGAGGAGAAATGCTCCGACATGTTGCGCCCGAGCGAATTGGGGTCCCCGTCGCGCGACAACATCCCCTGGAAGAGGGTTTCCAGCGGCATCCCCAGGCCGATCATCAGGGCCTTCTCGCGGTAGTAGGGGAAGAACCAGTCCTTGCCCGCCTGCATGAGCATCGCGACGGCGATCTGCACCTTCTCGTGCCCGCGGGCGGAGGCGTAGAAAGAGCATTTGCCGGCACGCACGAAAACACGGCACTGCTCCTCCGCGTAGTAGGTGAGGAGCATCTTTTCGTAGAGGGTCAGGAAGATCTCAGGCTGGACGCCCGGCGTTTCGGCTGCGACTTTGTTGACCGCCACTCTGGGTCTCCCCATAAGCCCTTTATCCTATATCGCCGCACCTCAAAACGCCAGAGAACCCCCGGGGTCTCCTCCGGCGCACGAGCGCCCCGTCCTGCCTGCGGAGGATCCCGGCCCCAGGCCCGGGGGGGGCCGCGGAGCGACATGAAGAAGGCGTGAAGCGGCGTGCCCTAGGGCACTGTCTTGATGGCGATGTGATCGATGCTCAGCGTGTTCTGGTCGGACGTCCTCTTGGCGTCAATGACCCGGATGTAGACCGTTCCCGCCAGGGAGGCGCCTCCGAACGTCGACGAGTCGAG
>JANMQK010000241.1:0-3418 GCA_031370485.1 Acidobacteriota bacterium
CTGGCTGGAGGGCAAGGAGCCCGTGTCGGTGGCCCGGGCCATCAACCACAGTCAGGCGGCAGTCGAGCGCTACCTGGAGGACTTCAAGCGGGTCGCCCTCCTGGTCATGAAGGGCCTGGATGAGGTCGCCATCGCCCGCGCCGCCAACCTGTCGCCGGCCCTGGTGAAGACCTATCAGGCCATGTATCAGGAGGCCAAGGACCGACCAACCTACGCGTACCGTTTCAAGGAACTGGCCCAGTTCATCGCTGGAGAACCCGCCGACAGCACGTCGGACGGGAAAAAGGGGGCGATGTGAACGACCCGCTCTTCGTTCATCGCCGGATGCCCAACGAGCAGGCGTCCAAGGAGTACCTGGTCAACGCCTACGGCGCAGCGGCTCAGAAGACCTTCACCGGCGCCTTGGAGGCGTTCTTCGCCAACGAATTCCCCCAGTTGGCTGGAGACCGTGCCCGGCGATCCGTCGTCCAGGGCATTGTCGAGATGGTCCATCAGTTCTTCCCGGCCACCGCACACCTCCGACAGGGCCAGACCACCTGGATCAGCGTCGCCAAGACCGAGGTCTCCTCCTACGGCAAGAGCATCACCGAGACCCGCATGGTCCCGGTCATCGTCTCCCTGCTGGCCGAGGACGAAGCGCGGCAGCGTCGCGGCGGCAAGCGTCTGCGCGACATCAAGCGCGAGGCCGTCGCCCGCGTCTGCCTGGAGATCGACGCCCAGGGCGGCTGCGTCACGGGCTCCGAGTTGGCGATCATGTTCAAGACCACACCCACCACGGTCGGGAAATACATCGCCCACTGGGAGGCAGAGCACAAGCAACTCCTGCCCAGGCGCGGCACCATCCACGACATGGGACCGACCCTGACCCACAAGAAGGAGATCTGCCGCCTCCTCTTCATCGAGGGCAAGACGGTCTCCCAAGTCGTCAACCTGACCAAACACAGCACCAGGGCCATCGACCGTTACATCACCAACTTCCGGCAAGTCTTCACCTGCAAGACCAAGGGGCTCACCGTCCAAGAGACCGCCCACGCCACCAAGCTCAGCAAGCGCCTCGTCGAAGAGTATCACCGCCTCTTCGACGAATACGCCGTCACCAGCGCCAGGTTCGATGCCCTGTTGAAGGGCTCGTCGAAGAACTGACAATCCAGCCGCCCGAGATAGGAAAACCGTCCGGTAGGCGGACAGGTGTCCTCATTTGAGATGTTCCTAAATTCCGCATTTCGATTGGCCGGTAGAGTAGGGGTGGCGCGGCCTACGCCGACACCACCCCCCTCATCAAACCGGACTGGCAGATTTCCCGCATCCGGCTTTCCCATGCGGTTCATCAGTCGGCTATCGTTGGAGTTTCAGCGGTTTCCATCCGAGTTGCTCGGTCAGGTGTTGCCACCAGGTCATCCCCTCCGGTGGTCGGTAGGGGCGCTGACTACGTCGACGCAGGTGTCCAATCAGGCGCAGTTCGACGAAGGTGTTGATCTGATAGAACTGCCGGAAGGGTCGGCCCTGCCGGTGATAGACACCCCACCCTGCTGTCTGCCGGTTGACCCGGTTGATGAGCATGCGGATCGGCATCCAGTTCTGCCGTGGATTGATGATCTTCCGGAGCTTCTCCCGTTCCGCGGCCATCGCTTTGGGCGATGGATTCGCGGTCAGGTAGCGCTCTCCAGGCCGGAGGAATCCCGGGGCGTGCCAGATGCGATAGCCCAGGAAGTCCAGACCATCGCTGCGGTCAGGGGTCACCTGGCGCACCGAGGTCTTGGTCCGGTTGATCGTCAGGCCAAAGCGGCCTTCCACGGTCGTCTCCACCCATGCCCGTAAGCGGTCGCTGATGTACCTCGCCTGGATGACGAAGTCGTCCGCGTACCGCACCAATCGGGCATTCGCCCACCGCCGGGGACCATCGTCCCGGCAGAAGAGCTTGTCAAACCAATGCAGGTACAGGTTCGCCAGCAGGGGCGAGATGACTCCGCCCTGTGGAGTTCCTGCCGTGGGTCGGGTGCGCCGCGGGGGTCCGCCGTCCTCGTCACGCTCCTCCACCTCCGCCTTCAGCCACAGTCGGATCAGGGCGAGGACCGAACGGTCCACGATCCGTTTCTCGACACAGGCCATCAGCTTGTCGTGGGGGATCGTGTCGAAGTACGACGACAGATCCGCATCGTAGGCCGCTCCCTTCCCCTCACGCACGTTCTCCGTCACCTCGCGCAGCGCTTGGTGAGCGCTGCGGTCAGGTCGGAAGCCGTGCGAGCATTCCAGGAAATCCGCCTCGAAGATCGGCTCGATGATCATCTTCAGAGCCGTCTGCACCACGCGGTCCTTCACCGTCGGGATGCCCAATGGACGCAGTTTCCCGTTCGCTTTCGGAATCATCACCCGCTTCACCGCTGATGGGCAGTATGTCCGGGCGCGGAGTTCTCGCTCGATCTCGTCGAGCAATCCCTCCACACCCCCCGGGCGGGCCACGATCATCGCGATTGTGACCCCATCCACACCAGGGCAGCCGTTGTTACGAGCTACCCGGTCCCAGGCCGCCATCAGCACGTCGCGCCGCAGCATCAGGCCAAACAACGTATAGAACCTGAAGCCCGGCTCCGCCTTCGCCTTCTGATACAGCTTCCCTTGCAGCTCGAAGAGTTTCGGCGGCAAACAGCTAGCGTTGGTCAATGACCAGGCCGGTTGCTCGTCCGCGTTGTCTGTCGTGGCAGTGTTCTGCAATCAGCTCTCCGCTCTGTTCGAGGTACATCCACATGGCAGGGGCCCTTCGCTCCACCGGCATTGCCCGGCTTCGTCGCTACTACGACCCCGTCCGACGTCCGACCGCACGATTCCGCCGGTTATGCATTCCCGGCGTCGTCTCGGGGCACAACCCCGGTGCGGCGGATCTCTCAGGTTACTGACCGTCCTCTCGACACGCGCCGTCCACTATCACCCCGGGGAGTTGGACGACTGCACATGCCTGTGCCTTCGTCGCCCATGATGGCTTCGCCCTCTCCGGAGGGTTGACCACTCCCGTGCTTCCTGTCGGGGCCGAATTCGGTTCACGCTTGCGCATTACGGCTCGCGTCGTGCGCCGCCCCAGGCTTCGCCGTGACGGTTACCCTACTCGCGGCGCTGGGTTGGCTACATGTTCACAGGCATTTACATGGTCGATCCTTTCAATCGACAAGGACGGTCAGGCTTGGCCTGACGCACCGGAGGTGAGACGGAGTCGAAGATTGAAGCAGGGTTCCGCACATGCTCCGTCCCCACTCCGTGCCGCTCCGTCACTCCGTGGGTTCGGAAATGTCGGCACGGAGCACTCAGGCTTCTAACCACGCATGCAGCGCAGGCTGCACGTTTTGCAGATCCACGTTCGACCGAATATCTATACCTGTTAGCACCTCGACTCGCGCCAAGTCTCAGAGAGGATGCCGCCGTTGGC
>JANMQK010000255.1:0-12321 GCA_031370485.1 Acidobacteriota bacterium
GACGCGACATGGGCACGACACGCCGTGAATTCCTCTACATTTCCGCAGTGGCAGGGGCGGCCGCCGCTCTCGGCGCCACGAAAGACCGTCCGGGCGGCAAAGCGCCCGGTGGAGGCAAGGGCAAGCGGATCCTGATCCTGGGAGGGACCGGTTTCCTAGGACCGCACATCGTGGACTCCGCCCGCGGCCGCGGCCATACGCTGACCCTCTTCAATCGCGGGAAGACGAACCCGGGTCTTTTCCCGGACGTCGAGACCCTGAACGGGGACCGCAGGGGAAACCTCAAGGCCCTGGAACGCCGGAGCTGGGACGCCGTCGTCGACACGTCGGGGTACGTGCCGCGGGACGTGAGCGACTCGGCGGGGCTGCTCAAGGACGCGGTGAAGCAGTATGTCTTCGTCTCGAGCATCTCGGTTTACTCGGACACGAGCAAGCCGGGAATGGACGAGAGCGCTCCTGTTGCGAAGCTCCCGGCCGGGATGGACGAATCGACCGACAAATTCACTCCCGAGTCCTACGGGGCGCTGAAGGCGCTGTGCGAGCGGGCCGCGGAAAAGGCTATGCCCGGTCGCGTGACGAACGTCCGGCCCGGTCTGATCGTGGGACCCCTCGATCGCTCCGACCGCTTCACATACTGGCCGGTGCGGATCGCCCGGGGAGGCGAGGTCCTGGCGCCCGGGTCGCCGGACGATCCGGTGCAGTTCATCGACGGTCGCGACCTGGCGGACTGGATTGTGACGATAATCGAATCGAACACGCCCGGCGTCTACAACGCCGTCGGTCCCGACAAGCCCTGCACGATGGGAAAGCTCCTCGAGGCCTGCAAGACCGCCGCGAAGAGCGACGCCCGTCTCGTCTGGGCCGACGCGAAGTTCCTGGCGGAGCAGAAAGTCGAGGCCTGGAGCGACATGCCGGTATGGGTCGCGCCATCGGGCGAGGAGGCCGGGTTCTCCCGGGTCAGCTTCAAGAAGGCCCTCGACCGGGGCCTGCGTTTCCGCCCGGTCGGCGACACCGTCAAGGACACGCTGGCGTGGTGGAACAATCTTCCCGAGGACCGCCGCGCGTCCCTGAAGGCCGGGATCAAGCCCGAGCGCGAGGCCGAGGTGCTGGCGGCCTGGCACAAGCTGCAGACTCCGAAGGCGTGACGCCCTCCCGTATCCGGGACTTCCTGATGCGCGTCGTGGACGTGCGGGCACAGGAAACCGCGGCGCTCTTCTGGTCCTGCGCCTACTTCTTCTGCCTGCTGTCGTCGTACTACGTGCTTCGTCCGCTGCGCGAGACGATGGGAAGCGCCCGCGGTCTCGACGAGCTTCGCTGGCTTTACATGGGGACGCTCACCGCGACCCTCCTGGCCACGCCCCTTTTCGGCGCGCTGGTCTCGCGGTTCCCGCGGCGCCGGTTCATCCCGATCACCTACCGGTTCTTTACCGCGAACATCCTGCTGTTCTTCGCGCTCCTGGCCAGGACCTCGATCGGCAGGAACCCGATGGTCGAGAGGTCGTTCTTCGTCTGGCTGAGTGTCTTCAACCTGTTTGTCGTCTCGGTCTTCTGGGGCTTCATGGCCGACCTCTGGACCAGCGAGCAGGGGAAGCGCCTGTTCGGGTTCATCGGTCTCGGCGGGACGCTGGGGGGTGTTCTGGGGGCCGGAGCGACGGCCGCGCTCTCGCGGGCGCTCGGGCCGGTCAACATGCTTCTCGTGTCGGCAGCGCTGCTCGAGGCGTCGCTGCTGGGGGTGAGGCGGCTCGTCCGCATCTCCGCCGCCGTCCCGTCCGCCGCCGCGACCTCGGCGGCGCGCGAGGAGCCTTTGGCCAAGACTGGTGCGCTCGGGGGCTTCGTCGAGGTCGCCCGTTCCCCGTACCTTCTGGCGATCTGCCTTTACATGCTTTTCTACACGCTGACCTCGACCTTCGTCTATTTCGAGCAGGCGCGCATCGTGAAGGGGGCGTTCGGTGATGACGCCGCGGGCCGCGCGGGCGCCTTCGCTCAGATCGACCTGTTCGTCAACATGCTCACGGTGGTCCTGCAGTGCTTCGCGACCGGCCGGATCCTGCGGGCCATCGGGGTGGGGAAGACTCTCGCGGTGCTGCCGGTCGTGACGCTCGGAGGGTTCGCGGCGCTCGCGGGCTCGGCCCGCTTCGCCGTCATCGCGGCCTTCCAGGTGCTGCGCCGCGGCACCGACTACTCCCTGACGAGGCCGGCGCGGGAGGTGCTCTACACGGTCGTGCCGCGCGAGGAGAAGTACAAGGCCAAGACCTTCATCGACACCTTCGTCTACCGCGGCGGCGACCTCATCGGGGCCTGGCTCTCGGCGCTGCTTGATAAAATGCAGTTCGGCGCCGGCGGGCTGGCGTTGCTGGTCGCGCCCCTGTCGCTGGCGTGGGTCGGGGTTGGGGCCTGGCTCGGATCGCGCCATTCGGAGAGGGCACGCGGTCCCGGCGCGGCCGCGTCGCATCCCGCCCCGGCGGAGGCGTCACGACACGGGAGGATCGCCTGATGAACCGGGAGAGTGCAGGTCCGGGACCCGGTCCTCTCGACCCCTCGCGCCGCGTCTTCACGCGCGGGCTGGTCGAGTGCGCGGTGACCTATGCGCTGCTGCAGTCGCTTTTCCGGCGCGACCTGTTCGCGCGGCCGGTTTCCGCGGTGACCCGGGAGTGGCTTGTCGAGGTCGAAACGCTCGGGCGCGATCTGCACGGCGGGAGACTTACGCCCCTGCAATGGCAGGACAGGGCGGAGAACCTGTTCGCCCGCCTCGATTTGAAAGAGCTGCTCCGCCTGATCGACTTCGATCGCCTGGAGAAAACCATCGACCTCCCCGAGGACCACGCGGCCGTCCAGGCCGTCCGTTTCCCCGGGATTGAAGCGCTTCCGGATGGCGTGTCCTTCGGAAGCAAGGTCTTCGCTCTGAAGCAGGGCCGTGCCATCGTGCCGCACGGGCATCGCAACATGGTCTCGGGGCATGTCATCTTGAAGGGTCTGCTCCACGTCCGCCACTATGACCGTCTGGAGGACCAGCCGAAGCATCTCCTCCTGAGGCCGACGCTCGACCGGCTCTCGGGACCCGGCACCATGACGACGACCTCGTCCGAGCGCGACAACGTCCACTGGTTCGTCGCGGCCACCGGCCCCGCCTTCACCTTCGACGTCATCGTGGACAACCTGGATCCGGCTCTCGGCTTCCCCTGGCGCATGGACTTCCTCGACCCGCTCGGCGGCGAGACGGCGGGCGACGGCCGCATCCGCGCCCGGCGGATCGGCTACGAAGAAGCCATCGGGCTGTACGGCCGTTCGTAGGCTGGATTCATCGGCCGGCTCTCTCCACGTATACTCGCGCCCATGAGGGCACATCGGACTATCGCGATCTGCGCCCTGTTGACCGTGCTGGGCGCCGCCGGTTGCCAGACAACCGAGCACCCCCGGGGGGCAGGCGCCGAACCAGCCGCTCCCCGGCCGGTCATCCGCCTCGACGGCAGCCGCATTCCCGCGGAGGAAATCGACCGCGCGGTCACCGGGCTGATGAGCGCGGCGAAGGTGACGGGACTTGCCGTCGCCCTTCTTAACGACGGTGAGATCGTCTATCGCAAGGCTTTCGGTTGGAAAGACGCCGAGCAACGGCTGCCGCTGACCGAAGAGACCGTCATGTACGGCGCCTCGTTCACGAAGGCGGCCTTCGCGTTCATGGTCATGACGCTGGTCGACGAGGGGGTCATCGATCTGGACCGGCCGGTCACGGACTATCTCCCCAGGCCCCTCACGGAGTACGAAAAATATCAAGACCTCGCGGGGGACGAGCGGTATAAGCGGATCACGGCGCGGATGCTCCTCAGCCATACACCCGGCTTCGCCAACTTCGGCTTCCTCGAGGAGGATGGCAGGCTGCGGATCCACTTCGAGCCGGGGACGCGCTACGCTTATTCGGGCGAGGGGATCAACCTCCTGCAGTTCGTGATCGAGGTCAAGACGGGCCGGTCGGTGGGCGACATGATGCAAGAGCGCGTCTTCGACCGCTTCGGCATGACGCGCACCAGCATGACCTGGCAGCCGGCGTTCCTGAGCGACTACGCCATCGGGTACGATGCGAACGGCAAGCCGCTCGGGCACAACGAACGGAAGAACGTGCGCGCGGCGGGCTCCATGGACACGACGATCGCCGATTACGCGCGCTTCATCCGCAGCGTGATTCGCGGCGAGGGCCTCAGCGCCGCCAGCCGCGCCGAGATGCTCAAGCCGCAGATCCGGATCATCTCCGAGCGCCAGTTCCCCACACTGAGCACCGGGACCACCGACGAGAACCGGGCCATCGACCTGTCGTACGGGCTGGGCTGGGGCCTGTTCACCTCCCACACTCATGGCAAGGCCTTCTTCAAGGAAGGGCATGACGATGGCTGGGAGAACCATTCCGTCTGCTTCGAGACCTCCCGCACCTGCGCCATCTTCATGAGCAACAGCAGCAACGGCGACAGCATCTTCAAGGCCCTCCTCGAAACCCTTCTCCGCGACACCGACACTCCCTGGAAGTGGGAGAATTACATTCCGTACGACACCGCCGTCGAGAACCTGTCACCCGAGCGTTTCACGGATTCCCAGGAGGCCAACTCATGACATCGAACATTCCGTCGGCCGACGCCTTCAAGGCGCCGAACATCGTCCGCTCCGGCCCAGGTCGCGATGGCTTCTCGCGCCGCTCCTCCTTGTCATCTTGGGATTGATCCTCGGATCGTCCAGCGGCAGCGGTCTCGCGGCGGACAAAGAGGACGACAAGGACGACGAGGGGTACGTGAACTTCACCAAGGATCACCCCACGGGCACGGTGCAGCCTGACAAGGCCCTGATCTATGTCGTCCGGCCGACCAGCATGGGGTACGCGATCAAGAGCTTCTTCCTCTGCGACGACGAGATCCTGGGGATCAACCGGGGAAGCATCTAATTCTTCGCCCAGGTCGATCCGGGAAAACATGTCTTCTGGTCCAAATCGGAAAACGTCGACGCCCTGGAGCTCCAGGTGGAAGGGGGACACACCTATTACATCCAGCAGCATGTGAAGATGGGAGGCTTCCGGGCGCGGACGAAGCTCGACGTTCTCGACGGGGCCGCCGGGCAGGAAGCCCTGGCCAAGTGCAAGAAGCACGGGACGCTCACCGACCATGGCCGCGAGAAGGGCCGCGAAATTGCGCGGGGCCACAGGAAAGACACCCAGGACGATCTGGATCGCAGGGCCCGGGAAGCCGCTGAGGACAAGAAGTAGCGAGATGGTTCCCGGGACTAGATGCGCGGCTGAACCGCGGCGGAGCGCCGGGCCGAAGAGGGGACAGGCCGGCGGCGGCCGCCGCTCGTGTTCCGGCCGCCAGTCCTAGGGCCGCGCTCCTTCAGGAACGTCGCCAGGACCCGGGCGGTGTGGGAGGCCGGCCGCACGCGCGCGACCGTCGCGGGCGTTCCCTGCGCGACGACGCGGCCGCCGCCGTCGCCCCCCTCCGGCCCGAGGTCGATGACCCAGCCGGCCTCGGCGATGATGTCCAGGTTGTGCTCGATGACGACGACCGTGTTCCCCGCGGCCACCAGGCGGTGCAGGACACGGATGAGCCTCAGGACGTCGGCCATGTGCAGCCCGACGGTCGGCTCGTCCAGGACGTAGAGCGTGTGGGGCGCCGTGAAGGAGGGAGGGGGAGTGTCCGCGGGGCCCGCCTTGGCGAGCTCGGTGACCAGCTTGATCCTCTGCGCCTCGCCGCCGCTCAGGGTAGGGCTCTGCTGGCCGAGCGTGAGGTAGCCGAGGCCGACCTCCTGCAGGAGCCGCAGCGGATGCCGGACGGCCGGCTGGGAGTCGAAGAACTCGACCGCTTCGTCGACGCTCATCGCCAGTACGTCGCCGATGCTCTTCTCCTTGAAGAGGACCGACGCGGTCTCCGGGTTGAAGCGCGAGCTCCCACAAGATTCGCACGCCACCTTCACGTCCGGCAGGAAGCTGAGCTCGATCGTCTTCATGCCCTGCCCCTCGCAGGTCTCGCACCGGCCTCCCTTGACGTTGAACGAGAAGCGCCCCGGCCCGTACCCCCGCATCCGGGCCTCGGGGGTCGAAGCGAACAGCCGGCGCACGGCGTCCCAGAACCCCACGTAGGTCGCGGGGCATGATCGGGGCGTCCGGCCGATCGGGGCCTGGTCGACCTCGAGGACGCGCGCGACGGCATCGGCGCCGCGGATGGCGGAGCAGCCACGAAGTTTCAGCGAGGCTGCTTTGCGGTGCGGGGGCTTGAGGCCGCGGCGCGCCCCGCCCCCCCGGCGGCGCCGCGCGCCAAGGATGCGGCGCAGGTTGTCGTGCAGGACCTCGCGCACGAGCGTGCTCTTGCCGCTGCCGCTCACGCCGGTCACGCAGACCAGTTTCCCGAGTGGGATCTCAACCTGAAGCCGCTTCAGGTTGTGCAGCCGCGCGTCCACGAGTTCCAGGCTCGGAGTGACGCCCCGGGAACCCGAGGACGAAGGGGTTGCCGTCCCGGGTCGATCCTCCAGGGGGTGGCGCAGGGGATCGGCAAGGCAGCGCCCGGTCACCGAGTCCGGGTTGCGGAGGAGATCCTCCACGGTCCCTTCCGCGATCACGCGTCCGCCGTTGAGCCCGCCTCCGGGGCCCAGGTCAATGACATGGTCGGCGCGCCGTATTGTCTCTTCGTCGTGCTCGACCACGACGACCGTGTTTCCCTTGCGCTTCAGCCGCTCGAGCGTGTCGAGCAGCATGCGGTTGTCGCGCGCGTGCAGCCCTATGGTCGGCTCGTCCAGGACGTAGCAGACCCCGCGCAGGTTCGATCCGAGCTGCGAGGCCAGGCGGATGCGCTGCGCCTCGCCGCCGCTCAGGGTGGGGGCGGCCCGATCGAGGGACAGGTAGGGAAGACCGACCTGCGCCAGGAAGGCGAGCCGGGAGCGGAGCTCCGCCAGGATATCCCGCGCCACCAGCGCGGCGCGCCCGCGCGGCTTGAGAGTGCGGAAGTACTTCTCCGCGGCTTCGACCGGCATCGCGGTCATCTCCGCGATCGTCCGTCCCTCGAACCGCACCGCCAGTGCCTCGGGGCGGAGCCGCCGCCCCTGGCAGTCGGGGCACGCCGGCGCTTCCCCCTCCCACCAGTCGTTCCACCAGATCTCCTCGCCGGTCTGGTCCGCGTCGAATCCCAGGAGCGACAGCCCCGTCCCGTAGCACCGCCCGCACCAGCCGTGCTTCGAATTGAAGGAGAAGAGCCGCGGGTCGAGCTCCTCGAAACTGCGGGCGCAGCGCGGGCAGGCGCGCCGGGTCGAGAACAAAACCGCGGGGTGGCGCGCCGCCGCCACCAGCACGGTGCCGCGCCCGTAGTCCAGGGCGCGGTCGAGAAGATCCCGCAGCGCGCCTTCCGAGCGCGGCGTCACCTCGACCTCGCCGACCGGCAGCTCGATGCCGTGTTCCTTGTAGCGATCGAGTCGCGGCCACTTCGCGGTCGGCAGCAGGTCGCCGTCGACGCGGAGGTGCGTGAACCCCTTGCCCGCGGCCCATACCGCCAAATCCGTATAGTACCCCTTGCGCGCCACGATCAGCGGCGCGAGAAGCGCCACGCTGCGGCCGCGGTAGTTGCGCAGGATCCGGGCGAGGATTGCCTCGCGCGTCTGCGGCTCGATCACGATCGCGCAGTCGGGGCAGTGCTGCGTGCCCAGCTTCACGAACAGCAGCCGGAGGAAATGGTAGATCTCGGTCTGGGTCGCCACGGTGCTCTTGCGGCCGCCACGGCTCGTCCGCTGCTCGATGGCGACGGTCGGAGGGATGCCGAGGATCGCGTCCACGTCGGGCCGCGCCACCGGCTCCACGAACTGCCGGGCGTAGGCGTTCAGCGATTCGAGGTAGCGGCGCTGCCCCTCCGCGAACAGGATGTCGAAGGCGACGGTGCTCTTGCCGCTGCCGCTGACGCCGGTGATCACCGTAAATTGATCGCGCGGGATGCTCAGGTCGATCCCCTTGAGGTTGTGCTCGCGGGCGTTGCGAATGCGGATCGCGCCCGCGGCCCCCGCTTCCGGCGCGGCCTCCGCCACGGCGTCCACGCCGCCGGGCGTCGCCTGCCCGGCCTGCCCGGCCTGCCCGAGGGCGCGCAACGCCGCCCCGGTGTGGCTGGGCGCGCAGGCCGCCACGTCCACGGGCGTCCCGGCGCAGACAATCCGGCCGCCAGCGTCGCCCCCCTCGGGGCCGAGGTCGATGATCCAGTCGGCCGAGCGGATCACGTCGAGATTGTGCTCGATGACCACGAGCGAATGTCCCTCCGCGAGCAGTCGGCGGAAGGCCAGGAGCAGAGTATGGATATCCTCGAAGTGCAGCCCCGTGGTCGGCTCGTCGAACAGGAAGAGGGTTCCCCGGCCACCGTCGCGCCCGGAGCGGGACCGGGCGAGGTGACCCGCCAGCTTCAGGCGCTGGGCCTCGCCGCCGGAGAGGGTAGGGGTCGGCTGCCCCAGCTTCAGGTACCCCAGGCCGACCTCCCGGAGCGGCTCGAGCCCGCGCAGCGCCTCCGGGTTCCCGGCGAGAAACTCCGCCGCCTCCGTGACGGTCAGGTCGAGAAGGTCGGCGATCGACAGGCCGGGTCCCCGCCCCCCCGCGGGCCTGAGCTTCACCTCCAGCACCTCGGGACGGAAGCGCCGCCCGTCGCAATCGGGGCAGCGCAGGTAGACGTCGCTCAGGAACTGCATCTCCACATGCTCGAACCCGCTGCCGCCGCACGCCGGGCAGCGGCCGTGTCCCGAATTGAAGCTGAAGGTCCCGGCGGTGTAGGAGCGTTCGCGCGCCAGCGGCTCGAGGGCAAAGGACTTGCGGACGGCGTCGAGCGCCCCGACGTAGCTGGCGGGATTCGAGCGCGCGCTCCGGCCGATCGGGGACTGGTCCACCATGACGGCGTCGGCGATCAGCGAGCCGCCCCGTATCCTGACGTGGCGGCCCGGTGGATTGGCGGGCCGTCCCTTGAGCTTGCGAAGCGCGTTGTAGAGGACATCCTCCACCAGCGTGGATTTGCCCGAGCCGCTCACGCCGGTCACGCAGACCAGGCGGTTGAGCGGAATCTTGACGCCGATGTCCTTCAGGTTGTGCTCGGCCGCGCCGACGACTTCGAGCGCCAGCGCGGGATCTCCCGAGGGGAGGCCTGCCCGTCCCGCCGCGGGCAGGACCCGCTTCCGGCCCGAGAGGTACGCGCCCGTGAGGGAGCCCTCGGCATCAAGCAGATCCCGTGGCCTGCCGAAGAAGACGACCCGCCCGCCCCGCTCGCCCGGCCCGGGGCCGAGGTCGAGAATCCGATCGGCCGCCATCATCACCTGAGGGTCGTGCTCGACGACCAAAAGCGAGTTCCCCGCGTCGCGGAGGCGCCGCAGCACCTCGATCACCCGCGTCATGTCGCGGGCGTGCAGACCCACGCTCGGCTCGTCGAGGACGAAGAGGGTGTTCACGAGCGACGTGCCGAGCGCCGTTGTGAGGTTGATGCGCTGCACCTCCCCGCCGCTCAGGGTGCGCGACTGCCGATCAAGGGTGAGGTAGCCGAGCCCGACGTCGACCAGGTAGCGGAGCCGGCCACGGATTTCACTGAGCAGCATCCCGGTCGCCTCGTCGAGCGGCGCGGGAAGCCTGAGACCGGCAAAAAAACCGTGGCAGCGTTCGAGCGGCTGCAGCATGACGTCATGGATCGTCAGGCCGGGGAGCCCGCCCTCCTCGGCCAGGGCGTCGCCGAGCCGCCACAGCAGGGCGGCCGGCTTGAGCCTCGCCCCCCGGCAGTCGGGGCACGGGTTGTAGGCGCGGTATTTCGAGAGGAGCACGCGGATGTGCATCCTGTAGCTCTTCGTCTCGAGCCAGTCGAAGAAACGCTTCACGCCGTACCAGACTTTCTCGTCCCACGGGCCTTCCCCTTCGAGGACCCAGCGACGCTGCGCCGCGGCGAGCCGGCGCCACGGGATGTCCGTCGGGACGCCGCGGCGGCGCGCGAAGCGCATGAGGTCGTCCTGGCACTCCCGGTAGCTCTCGGTCTGCCAGGGCTTCACCGCCCCCTCGGCGAGTGTTTTGCTCTCGTCGGGGACGACCAGCGCGTAGTCGATTCCCATCGTCCGGCCGAAGCCGCGGCAGGTCTCGCAGGCCCCGAGAGGGGAGTTGAAGGAAAAGGTGTTCGGCACAGGGTCGGCGTAGTGGATGTCGCAGTCGGGGCAATGCAGGTCAGACGAGAAGCGGCGCGGCGTGAGGGGACCCGCGGGAGAGGCGGCGGGGCGGATCGTCACTTGCCCCCGGCCATGCTGCAGGGCGGCCTCGATCCCCTCGACGATCCGGGATTTGCGGCGCGGGTCGAGCGGGACGCGATCCTGGATCACCTCGAGGCGGTCCCCCTCCCGCGCGTGGATCCTCCCGTAGCCCTGCGCGGCGAGATACCCCAGGACCTCCTCCTCCGTGAAATTCCGCGGGACGCGCACCGGGAAGGTGATCAGCACCGGCGTCTCGCGCGCGGACGACGTGCTCGCGGTCTCCCGCGCGGGCCATCCCTCCTCCAGAAGTGCCTCGTAGATCGACCCGGGCGTGTCGCGCCGCACCGCCCGCCCGCAGCCCCGGCAGTGCAGCCGGGCCGCCCGGGCGAACAGCAGCTTCAGGTGATCGTTCATCTCGGTCATCGTGCCGACGGTGGAGCGCGACGTCCTGACGGGATTGGTCTGGTCAATCGCGATGGCGGGCGGGATCCCCTCGACCCGGTCGGCCCGCGGCTTGTCCATCCGCTCGAGGAACTGCCGGGCGTAGGGGGAGAAGGTCTCGACGTAGCGGCGCTGCCCTTCGGCGTAGATGGTGTCGAAGGCGAGGGAGGATTTCCCCGAGCCGCTCACCCCCGTCACGACGATCAGCTCGCCAAGCGGCAGCCGCAGATCGAGCCCGCGCAGATTGTTCTGCCGGGCGCCCTCGATGAGTATGTGGTCGCGCGCATCCATGGCAATCCCGCCCGGGCCACGCACGGCCCGTCGCAATTCGTTTCTGATGAGCGCCCAGCATACTCGCCAAGGCCAGCACGGGAAAGCGGAGCGGCGCGGCGGCCGTCCGGCGTTCTTTGCCGATCCGGCCGCCGCGACCGCGTGCCCCGCGACGCGAAGCCGCCGCCCTCCGGCGGTTGCAAGTTTTCGCGAAACGTGGCAATAAGGTGCGCCGCGGGGGCCGGACACCGCGCCGCACGGAGGGTGCATGGAATCCAGGACGCCATTCCCGCCCGTTTTCTGGATCGCCAACTCGATCGAGGTGCTCGAACGGTTCGCCTACTACGGCATCTTCATCAGCTTCGGCATCTACATGGAGTCGCTCGGGTACAGCATGGGCCAGCTCGGGGTCGTCCAGGGGATCTTCCTGGCGTTCTCTTACGTAATCCCGGTCATCTCGGGGACGTTCGCGGACCGCTATGGGTTCAAGAAGGTCCTCATCGTTTCGTACCTGGCCTACCTGCCTTCGGTGTTGCTGCTCCTCGTGACGAGCTCCTACTCCGGGCTGGTCCTGACGATGCTGAGCATCGGCCTCGCCGCCGGCATCTTCAAGCCGCTCATCTCGGGCACCGTGAGGGCGGTGTCGGACAAGACGAACAAGACGCTCGGCTTCGGCATTTTCTACGCGATGGTGAATACCGGGGCGACGTTCGGGCCGATCATCATGGGGAAGCTCCGGGCCATCTCCTGGCACCACGCCTTCATTGCCGCCGCCGTCGGCATCGGGCTGATGCTGGTGATCACGATCTTCTTCTACAAGGAGCCACCCAGGCAGTTCGAGCAAACGCCGCTCACGGGCAAGCTCAAGGAGATCCTCGTCGTGCTCTTCGATTACCGGTTCGCCCTGTTTCTGCTGTTTTTGGGCGTGTTCTTCTGGATTCCGTTCTGGGCGTTCTTCAACCTCCTGGCGCTCTATGTCGACAAGAACCTCGACACGGCCCGCCTCTACCTGGACATCAAGGCCGTGCTCGGGTCATGGGTGGCCGATTTCATCTCCCACGAGGACGAGGGCGGCGTGCGCAGGATCCTCGGTGAGACGATCTCCCACGACGGCTACGTCATCATGCTCTTCCAGGTGCCAATCTCGAGGGCGATCTCCAGGCTCAAGGCGCTGCCGACCTTCATGTTCGGGCTGTTCATGGCGGGGGTCGGCTTCGCGGTGCTCGGCCTGGCCCACATCGGGCCGCCGTCGATCGTCTTTATCGGCATCGCGCTCTTCGCCGTCGGCGAGATGATCGCCTCCCCGCGGATCCAGGAGTACATCACCTGGATCGCCCCCAAGGAGAAGGCGGGGATGTACATGGGGGCCAACTTCCTCGCCACCGCGGTAGGGGCCACGGCGAGCGG
>JANMQK010000267.1:0-4376 GCA_031370485.1 Acidobacteriota bacterium
TTCGACCGGGACGGCATTCCCGATGTCGCCCTTCTCGCCCCCGGTCAGAGGCAGGTGGTTGTGCTCCACGGTCGGGGCGACGGTTCCTTCGCGACGACCGGCACTCTTGCCCTGGCGGGCTTCGCCACCGCGGTCGTCTCGGGACGATTCAATGGGGGGGATTACGCCCCTAGTCTTGCGGTCGTCATCCCTTGCGGCGACGTGACCTGCACCTTTGGGCGTGTAGCCCTGTACGATGGACCTAGCCTGGGATACTCTGGTCCGATCAATTCCAGCCTTCTCAAATCTGGCGTCTTCGGATACCCCTTCGCAGCGGTCGCAGCCGATTTCGACGAGGACGGGCGGGACGATCTTGTCATTCTGGCCAACTACTTCTCATCCTTCTGCAAGGGTGACGGACTAAGCCTCGATGACTGTGCGCCCCTGCCGCTGTCGAGAGTCTATGGCGGCGGCGCCGCCAGCGACGTCAACCGGGACGGCCATCTCGACCTCATTGCGGGCGGTGTCGTCCTCCGCGGACTGGGCGATGGCACGTTTGAAAATCCCTCCAGCGTGATGGTCGCCGACCAGGGCGCGACTGTCGCCGGGGACATGAACGGGGATGGCTGGCCCGACATCGTGTCCGGGAGTCTCTTTCAGTCCGGCCTCACCGTCAACCTGAGTGACGGATCCGGGGGGTTCCGGCCAGCGGCGGGACATCTTATTTATGACCCGGCGCTTGGCCTCGCCCTTCTCGACTTCGACGGTGACTCCCGCCTCGATACCGTGTTCGGTTTCGACCGCCTCTGCATCGCTCCCAACGTGTCGGGCAGCCCGGACGCCGATGCAGATGGGGTGCCGGACGCCGTCGATCCCTGCATCGATTCGGATGATGACGGCTTCGCGGACCGGCTGACCAGCACTTCAACCTGCCCGCTCGATAACTGCGCCGCGGTGGCCAATGCCGATCAGCTCGACGTGGACGGTGACGGTCTGGGGGACGCCTGCGACCCCTGCCCGCGGGACGCCCGCAATGACCCCGACCATGACGGCGTCTGCGAGGGCGTTGACCTGTGCCCGGGCGTGCATGACCCCTTGCAGGAGGACCAGGATGGCGATGGCATCGGCGATGCCTGCGACAACTGCCTGTTCGTCGCCTCGCCGGATCAGACCGATTCGAACGGTGACGGGGCGGGAGACGTCTGCCAGCCGCGCCTGGCGCTGACCGGGATCGTCCAGGACGGCGGCGAGGCTCTCGAGGTGTTCGCGGCGGCCTCCGATCCCCAGGGCAATCCCATTATTTCGAGCCTGACGATCGCAGGGCCGCCCGCGGGGTTCACGGTCCCGAACCTTGCTCAGGTTTACGATTACTGCGACCCCGCTAATGCCTTGATCTTCGGGACGCCGGGCGAGGGTATCGGTTACGCTTCTTTCGGTGATGGCCGATTTCTCTTCGACCTCGACGGGGGAATCGGCTGCGTGGATTATCAGCAGGATTACGAGATCGCTCTCGGGCCCTGCGATGCCTTGACCGAGCCGTTCACTTCTGCCTCCGGAACTCTCGACCTCGACCAGGTCGCCCTCCCCGCGCAGATCTGTATTGCGAGGTACCCCTCCATCGACGGCTTCCAGACCCTGACGGTTCTCTCGGCGGACGATCAGGAGGTGCGGCTCTCGTATTCGGCGGAAGAGACCCCCCTGAGCCAGTTGTACGCGGGCGGTTTTCCGGATCGCGTGACCTTGCCGTCCCTTCGGCCCGGGGTGACCTACGATCTCCGCCTGGAAGTTAGTAACGGCCAGACCCGCTCGGCGCAAGCGTCACTGCCATTCGTCTATCAAGGCGAATCCTACATTGGCTTCGACCCCGACTCCGATCACGACGGCCTGACGGACGATATCGATCCCTGCGTTGATCCGGACGCCGACGGCTTCGGCAATCGAGGCGCCCCATCCACCACCTGCGCGCTCGACAAATGTCAGGCAGTCGGGAACCCTGGGCAGGAGGACGCCGACGCCGACGGGGTCGGCGATGCCTGCGACGAGTGCAACGACCCCGACCATGATGGGTACGGGTCGCCGGGATCGCCGGGGTTTCCGGCCCCGACCTGCGCCATCGACAACTGTCCCGACATCGCCAATCCCTACCAGTCGGATCAGGACCACGATGGGATCGGGGACGAGTGCGACCCGTGCAACGACCCTGATGGTGATGGCTTCGGGAGCGGCGGGGGACCGCGGACCTGCCCGCTGGACAACTGTCCCTTTTGGGCCAATCCGGATCAATCGGATGCCGACGGCGACGGCGAGGGCGATGTCTGCGACGCTTGCACCGACACCGACGGGGACGGCCGCGGCGACCCCGGATATCCGGCGAATTCATGCTTCGTCGACAACTGCCCCGGCGTGCCGAACGCGGACCAGCGTGACACCGACCACGACGGCGCGGGCGACGTCTGCGACGCGTGCACCGACACCGACCACGACGGCTTCGGCAACCCGGGATTCCCGGCGAACACCTGCCCGGTTGACAACTGTCCCGCGGCCTCCAACCCGTCGCAGGCGGACGCGGACGGCGACGGCATCGGAGATGCGTGCGACGCCTGCATGGACAGGGACGGGGACGGTTTTGGAGACCCCGGATTCCCGGCGAATACCTGCGCGACGGACAATTGCCCCTCGGTCTCCAATCCGTCGCAGGCGGACGCGGACGGAGACGGGCTGGGCGACGCCTGCGACCCCTGTCCGCATGACGCGCTGAACGATGCCGACCAGGACGGACTCTGTGGTGACCTGGACAACTGTCCGGCGATCGCCAACCCCGGCCAGCAGGACGCTGACGGAGACGGAGTGGGTGACTCGTGCGACAACTGCATCGCCGCGCCGAACCCTGCCCAGGCGGACGCGGATGGTGACGGCGCGGGCGACGAGTGCGACGCCTGCACCGACACGGACCATGACGGTTTTGGAAACCCGGGATTCCCGGCGAACACCTGCCCGATGGACAACTGTCCCCTGGTGACCAACACCTCGCAGGTCGATGCCGACGGGGATGGTGTCGGTGACGCCTGCGATATTTGCACCGACATCGATCGCGACGGCTTCGGCGACCCCGGTTTTCCGCTTAACACGTGCGCCACGGACAACTGTCCCTCGATCGCCAACCCGGCCCAGTCGGACGCTGACGGGGATGGAACCGGTGACGCCTGCGATCCGTGCACGGACACCGACCGCGACGGGTTTGGCAATCCGGGGTTCCCGGCGAATGCCTGCGGCACCGACAACTGCCCCTTGGTGGCCAACCCATCGCAGGCGAATGCGGACGGCGACGACCTGGGCGACGCCTGCGACCCCTGCACCGACACGGACGCGGATGGGTTTGGTGACCCCGGCTTTCCACTGAACACGTGCGCCAGGGATAACTGTCCCTCCTTCTCCAATCCGTCCCAGACGGACGCGGACGGAGACGGCCTGGGCGATCCCTGCGATCCCTGCCTGCGCGACGCTTTGAATGACGTGGACCGGGACGGCGTCTGTGGTGACCTTGACAACTGTCCGTCGGCCACCAACGCCGATCAGCAGGACTCGGACGGCGACGGGATTGGAAACGTGTGTGACAACTGCCCCATCGCGTCGAATGCGTCCCAGTCCGATTCGGACCGGGACGGCGTGGGAGACGCGTGCGACAACTGCGCCGGTGTCATAAACCTCGATCAGCGGGACGAAGACGGTGACGGATTGGGCAATGCCTGCGACAACTGCCCCGCGACCCCGAACGCCGGCCAGGAGGACGGCAACGGCGACGGATCGGGCGACGCCTGCCAGCCGACGCTTGTATTTACCGGGGTCCGCCAGGAGGGGGGGCCGGTCTTGACTGTGAGGGCTGCGGCGAGCGATCCCCAGGACGATGCGCTCAGCGGTAGGTTGGACATCATCGGAGTGGGCGCCCTGCCGGTGACGCTTCAGGATGCGGTAGCCGCCTTTGACTGCGGACTCGGGTATTTCCCGGAGGGGATCGCGGGAGAAGGCATCGGGTTCACCTACGGCGCCGTGGGGCAGCCCTATCTGTTCGACCTGGACAGCAACATCGGATGTCTCGACCAGGTTCCGGACTACGTCCTGGCGCTTGGCACCTGCAATGCGCCCGGGCTGTTTTTCGACAATCTCATTTCCCTGGATGCCGTCGTCCCGCCAGCGGCCGTGTGCATCCGAAAAGTCCAGGAGTCGAGTGGCGGGATTACTCTGACGATTCTCTCCTTCGACATGCAGAGCCTGACCGGGAGCGTGACCCAAGGCAACACAGGCGTTCTTGGTATCCCGTTCAGCGGCCGCCTGCCACGGCAGGCGGACCTCACGGGGCTCGAATCCGGCAGCTCGTACCGTCTGTCGCTGACGGTGAC
>JANMQK010000269.1:0-2245 GCA_031370485.1 Acidobacteriota bacterium
AGGCTCGGCCCCCTCCTCAATCACATAGGCGTCGGAACGATTCGTTGCGAAGCCGTGGAGGTGGATCTCGAGGTCGAAGGTGCCCGCGGGGACATGCGTGATCGCGAACCGGCCGGAGGCGTCGGTCGCTTCCTTCAGATCGCCGCCGTCCTGCGCCACCCGGAGTTCCTGCGCGATGAACCTGAGATCCGATGGGGTCGGCAGGAGGGAGGCCTCGGCGTCCGCCAGGGGCTTCCCATCGGGATCGAGGACCGTCCCCGTGACCGTCCGGCCCGGCGACAGGACGATCCGGAGTCCCGACCGGGTCTTGCGCGGCTCGAGGTTCCTTATCGCCTGCTCGGCCGTGGCATACCTGGGGGCCGAAACCTGCAGGAGGTAACTGTGCTCCGCGTCCAAGGCGCCAAGCCGAAAGTGTCCGCGGGCATCGGTCGATGATTGCGGCAGAGCCCCACGATTTGCGTAAAAGTTGAAGCGGTCGCGCCCCTCGCGCAGGATGTCGAGCCGGACAGTCGCCCCCGTCACGGGCCGGCCGCTTTCGACGAGGACCTCCCCCTCGAGAGCCGCCGCGGGATGCAGGACAAGGACCGGACCGGGAACTCCGATGCCTCCCGGCTTGTGCCTGAGCGAATCGGATCGGACGTACCCGGCCGCTGCAGCCACGAGTTGCAGGGAGCGGCCCGGCGGAGCGCCGAGGGTATAGCCTCCGTCCGGACCGGACCTGGTCACGTTCCAGCGCGCCTCCGTGGCCCAGACGAGCGCTCCGGCCAGCGGCCGTCGTGTCAGGAAATCGAGTACCTGTCCCGAAACGTTTACCGTATCGGGCAGCGTGAAGTTCGCGGGAGGCTCGTCTTCCACCGAGGCCGCCTCCAAGCGCACCACGGCGCGCCGCCCGTCAGAGGCGGCGAGACGAAGCGGCAGGGCGCGGCGGCTCGAACGGAACACATTCAGGCGCCCGGCCGGATCGGTGAATCCCAGCGGATGGTCGTACTTTCCCGCGGTGACCAGCACGCCGGCCGCCGCCTTCCGGTCGGCATTCGCCACATGCATGGCCCTCGCTCCGGCCGGGATGAGTGACAGGCTCAGTTGCGAGCCGTCGAGGCCGGCGCGCTCGAGAATCTCGTATCCCGGGGCCGACACCGAGAGCGCGGCATTGTCCCCCGACACACGGGGGAGTCGAAGGGTCCCGTCGGAGCCGGAGCGTCCCTCCCGCGGCGCGATCCTCCAGGAGGAGGCTGGAGACATCCCTCGGGGATTACCGTCGGGGTTGGACATCCTCACCAGGGCGTCCGCGACCGGCCTCCCTTCCGCGCCTGTGATCTTCAGGGCGAAGCCGAGGTCGGGCCGAAGCTCGAGGTCGTCGAGCTCGGTTGTCTCCAGGAGCGGCTCGGGCTTCCTCTCCATCGGCACGAACCCGGCCGCTTCGACCCGAAGTGACCAGAGGCCCTGTTTCGGCGCTTTCAACATGAAGGTCCCGGATGCGCCAGTTCTGACGGAGGCCACGGACAAGGGGGGAGAGCCTGACATCGAAAGGCGGGCCAGGGCAACAGGATCGAGCGCCGGCAGGAGCCCGGCCTGGGCCCCTTCGAGCGGCCTGCCGCCCGGGCCCAGAACGCGGCCGCTCACATGGAGTTCCGGTCCGGCGGCGGCGACCGTCAGGAGGGCCAGGGCAAACGCTGCCCCGACGATCAACCACGTCCGGTGCCGCATGTCGATGCTCATGTCCAGAGTGACCGGGGCGCCGGCCGGCTGCGAGCGGGATGAGGCTGACTGGGCCACGACGCCCGGTACTGTCAGGAAGGATTACGCTCTTTTTGCCGCTCCCCGTCAATAAGGGCGAGCAGCTCGCGGTGGCACTCCTCGGGGACCTTGTCGACGCGCAGGTTCCGGATGGCCGCGCTGGTCTTTCTCAGGGTTTCGAGGAACTCCATGCATGCTGGATTCCGCCGTCGGGGGGGGCAAGTCATCTATAATCCTCACCGGCCATGGCAATACGCCCCCGGAGAGGATCCTTCTGATGCCCGGACCACAGGTCACGGCGGGCGGGCCTGTCCGCGACGACCACCCGGCGCCCCTGTCGCGGCGCGAGCGCGAGGCCCCCGGGACGACGGGTCAGGGCCCTTACCTGTCGGTCGTCGTGCCGGTTTTCAACGAGCAGGACAACCTGGGCGAACTCCACCACCGGGTGGCGGAAACCCTCGCGCCAACCGGCCGGACCTGGGAAATCGTCTTCGTGGATGACGGCAGC
>JANMQK010000317.1:0-2805 GCA_031370485.1 Acidobacteriota bacterium
ACCGCGAGGACTTCGGGCCGTTCACTCCGGGGTTCCGGATGATCCCGTACGACGACCTTGCGGCGCTCGAAAAAACGATCACTTCGGATACGGTCGCCTTCCTGGTCGAGCCGATCCAGGGGGAGGCCGGGATCCTGGTTCCCTCCGAGGGGTATCTGCGCGAGGCGGCGGCGCTCTGCCGCCGGAACCGGGTCCTGTTCGTGGCCGACGAGATCCAGACCGGGTTCGGCCGCACCGGCCGGATGTTCTGCTGCGACCATGAGGGGGTCAAGCCCGACCTTTTGATCGTCGGCAAGGCGCTGGGGGGCGGGCTGCTGCCCGTTTCCGGCGTCGTCGGTTCGCGCGAGAGCCTCGGGCTTTTCCGACCCGGCGACCATGGTTCTACATTTGGAGGGAACCCGCTGGCCTGCGCCGTCGGTATCGCGGCGCTCGACGTCCTTGTCTCCGAGCGGCTTCCCGGGAAGTCCGCCGAGATGGGCGCCTACTTCATGGACCGCCTGCGGGCGATGAACTCGCCAAGGGTCCGGGAGGTGCGCGGCAAGGGGCTGCTGATAGGTGTCGAGATCGAGGAATCCAGCGGCAAGGCGCGCCCCTACTGCGAGCAACTGATGGCCCTGGGCATCCTGGCCAAGGAGACCCACGACCAGGTGATCCGCTTCGCGCCCCCCCTCATCATTACGCGTGACGAGATCGACTGGGCGATCGAACGGATCGCGAAAGTCCTCGCCTGACCTTCCGAAAGGAAGACGACATGATGTCCCGAACCCGGGCGACCGTGCTCCTCTGGGCGCTTCCGGCCGTCAAGCTGCTCCTGCACCTTCTCAGCCACCGCGGCTACGGCTATTTCCGCGACGAGTTCTATTACATCGCCTGTAGCCGTCGCCTGGCGTTCGGCTACGTCGATCAGCCGCCTCTCTCGATCCTCCTGCTGCGCGGTGCGCGGGCGCTCTTCGGCGATTCCCTCCTGGCCATCCGCCTCCTGCCCGCCGTTGCGGGCGCCCTGACGGTGCTTCTGGTCGGATTGATGGCGCGCGCGCTGGGAGGCGGACGGTTCGCCCAGGCGCTGGCGATGATCGCCGCGCTGGCGGCGCCCGTCTATCTCGGCGTCGACCACTACTACTCGATGAACGCCTTCGATCTCCTCTTCTGGGCCCTCGCCGCGTACCTTCTGATCCGCATCTTCAGGGGCGACGACCCGCGCCTCTGGATCGTGCTGGGGATCGTCCTCGGTCTCGGGCTGCTGAACAAGATCAGCGTCCTCTGGCTCGGCTTCGGGATCCTGGTGGGACTGCTCATGACCTCGCGACGGCGCCTGCTGCTGACTCCCTGGCCGTGGGCGGCCGGCGGGCTGGCGGCGCTCCTCTTCCTTCCCCATGTGGTGTGGCAGGTGGCGAACGGGTGGCCAACCCTGAAATTCATCCATAACGCCACCGCCGGAAAGATGGCGGGCGTGTCGCCGCCGGGGTTTCTCCTGGAGCAGATCAGGATCATGAACCCCGTTGTCGCCCCGATCTGGATCGCGGGGCTGGCGTACCTGCTCTTTTTCCGCGAAGGACGAAGCTTCCGCCCGCTCGGCTGGGCCTACCTGGCGGTTCTCGTCGTGCTCCTGTCGCCCGGGACGAGCCGGGCGGGTTATCTCGCTCCCGCCTATACCTGGCTCCTGGCGGCGGGGGGTGTCGCCCTCGACGATCTCTACGCCCGCTGGCGGCGGCCGTGGCTCAAGAGCCTGACCGTAGCGCTGGTCCTCAGCGGAGTGGCGCTCGCGCCCCTGGCGCTGCCGATCCTGCCGGTCGAGACCTACATCCGTTACTCCAGGGCCCTCGGATTCGCGCCTTCAACGGATGAGAAAAAGGAGGTGGCGGCGCTGCCGCAGTGGTACGCCGACATGCACGGGTGGGAGTCGATCGTCCTTACGGTGGCCGGGGTCTACGACTCCCTGCCCCCTGCGGAAAGGGAGAAGGCGGCGATCTTCGCGCCCGACTACGGAGTCGCCGGCGCGCTCGATCTTCTCGGGCGCGAGCGCGGCCTGCCAGAGGCTCTCTCAGGACACAACAACTACTGGCTCTGGGGACCTCGCGGCCAGACCGGGGAGGTCGTCATCATCGTGGGGGGCAGCGAGGAGGAGATCTCCCGCCTCTTCGCAAGTGTCGAACGCGCCGCGATGATCGACTGCGGGTACTGCATGCCGTACGAGAACCACCGGCCGGTCTGGATCGCGCGCGGGCTCAAGCGCCCGCTCGCGGAAATCTGGGGCGGGCTCAAGAACTACAATTGAGCGCGGAGACGCCTCCGGATGGAGAAATAGGCGATCCAGCAGGCCAGCCCGAGCGCCAGGAGAATGCCGAGCACGCCGGGGTGGTCGAACAGCAGGAAATGAACCTCCTCGGGGCGCCCCTCACCGATCGAGATCCTGAGGCTGAGCGCCACCGAGGTGAAGAAAATTCCGAAACCGAACAGCCACCGTTGCCAGCCGATCAGGGCCCGCGCGCGGCGGAAGGACCGCAGCTCTAGATCGGGTGGCAGCGCGGGCGGCGCGCCCGTGGCGAAGTTCTCGCTACGTGCGAGACGGATTCGTTCCGCCAGATCGGCGTCCTGCTTCATGGACTCTTCGACCAGCGCGCGCGTGGCCGGGCTCGCCTCGCCCGATAAATAGACCGGCAGCAGATCCAGGATCACCTCCCGCGTGACCTTCATCGCCTCTCCCTCCGCACCGTCTTGTCGCGAATCTCCGCCAGCGCCAGCCGCGCCCGGTGGATCTTCACCTTCACGGACGCGAGCGAGATTCGAAGCGCCCGCGCGATCTCG
>JANMQK010000325.1:0-6714 GCA_031370485.1 Acidobacteriota bacterium
AGAAGCGGAAGAAGCGCCGCCTGGCACCAGGCGAAGGATGCCAGGTCGTTCTTCAGGGTAGGCAGTACGGGGCGGACCATCAGGAAGAGGCCGAAGCCCCCCATCACGGCGAAGAAAGCGCGGGTCAGGCTTTTCGTACGGCGACGCCGGAGGTCGTCGCGCAGGCTCGGCGCCACGGCGAGAAGCGCCGCCCAGTAGAACCACGGATGGAAACGCACGAAGAGCGTCAGCCAGGCGATCAGGCGGGCCTCGATGATCTCGACGTAGGCGAACGGCACGCAGGCCAGCAGGCAATAGAACGAGGTCACGAGGAAGAAGAGGGTGAACGCGACCCGTGCGGCCAGGATGGCAAGCCGGCGGCCGGTCATCGGGGTTTCCCCCCCACGCGCGCCAGGCCGTCCCTGGCCTCCAGGCTGCCTGGGCGGAGGGCCAGCGCCCGGTTGTAATGACGAATCGCCTCGTCGTACTGCTTTTCGTCGGCCGCCAGTCTTGCGAGGGCTATGTGGAGATCGGCGTACGTCTCGCTTTTCTTCAGCCCGTGTTCGAAATGACTGCGGGCCTCCTCAAGCCGCCCCAGGCGGTAAAGCGCCAGCCCGGCGGTGAGAAGCGCGTCGGCGTTGTCGGGCGATTTCAGAAGTACCCGCTCCGCCGCCCCGAGCGCGTCCTCTGCCCGGCCGCGCCGGAGGTCCAGGCGCGCGAGCCCCAGCCGCATGTCGGAGTACTCGGGAGCGAGCGCCAGCCCCCGCGTGTAAAGCGCCCGGGCGCGCTCGCCTTTCCCGCGCCGCTCGCAGGCAAGGGCGAGAAAGAAGATCGCGTCGGGGTCTTTCGGTTCGAGCGCCAGGCAGCGCTCGTAGGCGTCAAACGCCTTGTCCCTGAGATTCTGCTTTTCGTAGGCCCTCGGGAGCGCGGGGCAGGCCTGGATGGGAGTCGGGGCGGCCGCGAGATAGGCCTCCCACGAGCGCGCTTCGTCCGCGGGGCGTCCCAGGTGGTTGTAGATCGTCGCCAGATCCCAGATATAGATGTGATTGCCGGGGTATTTCTCGTGGAGCTTCAGCGTGGGAGCGAGGGCTTCCTCGTAGCGGTCGTCGCGCAGGAGCCTCTTGCTCTGGGCGGCGAGCCGGCGGGAGTCGCTCTCGGCGGAGTCGGGCTGAGCGTCCGACGATCCGGGCAGAAGGACTGGGGGGCTGATGAAAAGCCCCCAGTAGAATATGCCGAGTACGCCGGCGGGGAGGAGGACCCGCGCCAGTTTCCCCGCTGCCGCGTGCATCAGAATCTGTAGGCGACCCGGCTGATCACGTAGGTGTCCCTGAGGCCGTCCAGGCCGGCTCGATCCTCCCGGCTGCGGCCGACTCTGAGGGTCAGCTCCCAGCGTGGGGTGAGCAGGATGTTCGCCTGGCCTTCCAGGGTCTCGGAGCGCACGACCTCGGTGTCGTCGGTGGTGAGAATCTCCCCCCTCCCCGAGCCGCGCGCGTAACGCGCTCCGAGGTAGGTTTCGGCCCCGAAGTAGCGCCGCGCCGTGGCGTGGTAGGAGGTCGAGGTCCCGACCGAACTGGGAGTGACGTAGGTGCGCAGGGTGTAGAGCCAGTTGCCGAGGTACTTGCTCACCGACGCCGTGTAGATCGTGACGCTATCGGTGAACTTCAGCCAGCGGAAGCCGAGTGAGCCCTCCCAGCCGTGCGTGAAGCTCTGGAACAACTCGGCGCCCCCCCGGTATTTCGGGTAGAGATCCGTGTTGGGAGAGTCGGGAGAATAGCCGGCGTTGAAGTAGGCGTAGGTGCCCGGGCGGAAGCTGGGGTAGGCGTCCACCTCGTACTGGTCATCCGTCGTGCCGAAGCGTTCCGAGCGGTTCCACCTGCCGATGAGCGAGGTGTTCCGAAGCCGGCGCTTCAGCTCGAGACGGCTCTCGCGCCAGTCGAAGGTATCGTTGCTGTAATCGTCCCGGAGGTAGCCGACGGCGACGTACCAGTTGTAGGGTCCCTGGAGCGTGCGCCACTGCTTGCGTGCCTCGTTGTCGCCGGGATCCTTTTCCAGGATCCCGTCGATCACGGCCCGGGCCTCGTCGCGCCGGTTCTGCGCCTTGAGCGCCCGGGCCAGGAACAGCGACAGGGTCGGGTCGTCGGGGGAGCGCTTGAGGGCGTCCCGGGCGAGGGTTTCGGCTTTTTCCGGATGATCGGACCAGAGCTCGACGTTCAGAAGCGCTGGAAGCGCGTCGCCGTGGTCGGGCTTGTTCCTCAGGACACGGGTCAACTCCTCGCGCGCCTCGTCGTAGCGACCCTCCCACGAGAGGATCGTGCCGTAGAGGGTCCGCGCCGCGTTGTCGTCGGGCGCCGCGGCGAGCCGCTCGTGGAGCATGCTGAGGGCTTCGGGCCGATGACCGCTCGTGGCGAGGGTGCGGGCCTCCGTCAGGGGATCGACCGCCGCGGCCGGCTGGGTTTCGTCCGTCGCTTTGTCCTCCGGCGGTGCATCCGCCGGGCTCGACTGGTAGACAGGGGTCACCTGCGCGCGCGCGGATCCCGCCGCGGCAAGCAGCACCAAGGAAAGCCCGAGAGCGGTCCGGCGGACCAAAATCATCCGCACATCCTACAACAGTATTCCTGCGTTCGTCCTTCCTGATATCATGCGCGACCGATGGCTGGCTCTCTCGATCCTGTCCTCAGGCCGCGCTCGATCGCGGTGGTCGGAGCCTCCCGGCAGCAGCGGACCATAGGCCGGGAGATCCTCCACAGCCTGATCTCCTACGGCTTCACCGGGATGGTCTACCCGGTCAACCCCGGCGCCTCTTCGGTCCACTCGATCAAGTCGTACCCCAGCCTGAGGGACATTCCCGACCCGGTCGATCTCGCCGTGATCGTGGTGCCCCGCAAGGCGGTGCCAGGCGTCGTGGACGACGCCGTGGCCATGAAGGTCCGCGGCCTGGTCGTCATCACCGCCGGGTACAAGGAGACCGGCCCGGAGGGGGCTCGCGAGGAGGACGCGCTCAGGGAAAAGGTTCGCGCCGCGGGGCTGCGCATGATCGGGCCGAACTGCATGGGGATCATCAACACCGACCCCGAGTACCGGGTCAATGCCACCTTCGCCGCCACGCGGCCGCTGACCGGCTCGGTCGGGTTCATGTCGCAGAGCGGTGCCCTGGGCGAGATGATCCTGGCGCGCGCCCACGACATCGGGCTCGGGATCGCCTATTTCGTCAGCATGGGGAACAAGGCCGACGTCTCGGGGAACGATCTCATCGAGGCCTGGGAGGACGACCCAAGGGTCAACGTGATCCTGATGTACCTGGAGTCGTTCGGAAACCCGGCGAAGTTCGCGACCATCACCCGCCGGGTCACCCGGAAAAAGCCGATCCTGGTCGTCAAGTCGGGTCGGACCGCCGCCGGTGCGCGCGCCGCCTTCTCCCACACCGGGGCGTTGGCGGGCACCGAGGCCGCCGTCGAGACGCTGTTCGAGCAATGCGGCGTGTTGCGGGCCGGGACCATGAGCGAGATGTTCACGCTCGCGACCGCGTTCGCCCACCAGCCGCTTCCGAAGGGGAACCGCACCGTGATCCTGACGAACGCCGGGGGCCCGGCGATCATGGCGACCGACGCCTGCGCCACGCTGGGGCTCGACATCTTCGAGCTCGCCCCCGCGACCCAGGAGGCGCTGCGCCGCGTCCTTCGTCCCGAGGCGAGCGTGCGGAACCCGGTGGACATGATCGCCTCGGCCGACGCCATGCATTACGCCAAGGCGCTCGAAATCCTCAAGACCGACCCCGCGGTCGACGGGATCATCGTCCTGTTTGTTTCGCCCGTCATGATCAACGCGGTCGAAGTTGCGCGCTCGATCATCGCGGCGGCGCGCGGTGCGCGCCTGCCGGTTTTGACCTGCTTCATGGGCAAGGCGGAGGGACGCCAGGGGGTCGAGGAGCTGCGCGAGGCCGGGGTGCCCGTGTACATGTTCCCCGAGGAGGCGGCGCGCGCCATGGCCGGTCTCGATCGCTACCGGGCGATCCGCGAGAGGCCGGAGGGGAAGCTGCGCACCTTCAAGGTGGACCGCGCGCGGGCCGACGGTGCGTTACGCGCGGCCGCCGAGGCGGGGCGGGAGATCCTCTCGCCGGAGGAGACCTCCGACCTGATGGAGGCGTACGGCTTTCCCCTGGCGCCGTCGCGCACGGTGCGCACCGCGGCCGAGGCAATTGAGGCGGCGTCCTGCCTCGGCTACCCGGTGGTCGTGAAGGCGCTGTCCGAGTCGGTCGTCCACAAGACCGAGAAGGGAGCTGTCAAGATCGACGTGCGCAACGGGGACGAGGTCGCGGCCGCCTGCCGCGCCATCCAGGCGGCGATGGGAGAGATCCCGTTCCGGTTCCAGGTGCAGGTGATGGTGCGCGGCGGCCACGAGACGATCCTCGGGGTCGCGCTCGATCCCAAGTTCGGGCCTCTTCTCATGTTCGGGCTCGGCGGAGTGTTCGTCGAGGTGATGAAGGACGTCGTGTTCCGGATGCTGCCGATAACAGACGTCGAGGCGCGCGGCATGATCCGGTGTGTCCGGGGTCACGCGCTCCTTCTCGGGGCGCGGGGAGGACCGAAGGCCGACGAGGAGTTCCTTGTGGAGTCGCTCCTGCGTCTGGGGCAGCTCGTGACCGATTTCCCCGGCATCGAGCAGATCGACATCAACCCTCTGATCGTCGGTCCCGACCGGTCGGGGTCCTGTGTCGTCGATGCCCGTGTGCGGCTGAGGACGCCGGCGGCGGGCGCCCCGGGCGCGGCCGCTCTTTGATTTCCCGTCTTCGCGTGGGGGATAATGCGTTGTCGCGGCTCGGGTTTCCGCCGCGGCAGGGGAGTTCCGGGTGAAGGTCCACGCCACAACGGTTCTGGCCGTGCGCCACCGCGGCAAGGTCGCGATGGCCGCCGATGGCCAGGTCACGCTCGATCGCACCGTGATGAAACATACGGCGCGGAAGATCCGCCGGCTTTGCAATGACACCGTCCTCGCCGGGTTCGCCGGGTCCGCCGCCGACGGTTTCACCCTGTTCATCCGCTTCGAGGCGCGGCTGGACGAGTACCACGGAAACCTTGAGCGGGCGGCGGTGGAGCTGGCGCGCGACTGGCGCACCGATCGTTCCTTGCGCCGGCTGGAGGCACTCCTGCTCGTCTGCTCCGACAAGCGATCGTTTTTGCTGTCGGGAACGGGCGACCTGATCGAGCCGGACGACGGGCTGGTGGCGGTCGGTTCGGGGGGGCCCGCGGCCTTGGCGGCCGCGCGGGCCCTGGCGCGGCACACCGAGATGGGCGCGCGCGACATCGCGATGGAGGCGCTGCGCATCGCTTCCGAGATTGACATCTACACGAACGACCGAATCGTCGTCGAGGAGCTTGGGTCGTGACCGGCCCCGCGGGCGGCCCGTTCGGCCCGCTGCGGGCCGCAACGCCGGGGGCCGCCCCTGGCTCGCCCGGCGGCTTCGAGGCCATCCCCGATCTCACGCCGCGCCAAATCGTGGCCGAGCTCGACCGCTATATCGTAGGCCAGCACAAGGCCAAGCGGGCCGTGGCGATAGCCCTCCGCAACCGGACCCGACGCCTGAAGCTCGCCCCGGAGATGGCCGAGGAGGTTGCCCCGAAGAACATCATCATGATGGGCCCGACGGGAGTGGGGAAGACCGAGATTGCCCGCCGGCTGGCGCGCCTCACAAACTCCCCGTTCATCAAGGTGGAGGCCTCCAAGTACACGGAGGTCGGCTACGTCGGGCGCGACGTCGAGTCGATGGTCCGCGACCTGGTGGACCAGTCGGTCGTAATGGTGCGCGCCGAGAAGGCGCGCGAGGTGAGCCGGCGGGCGGAGGGCAACGTCGAGGAAAGGCTTCTCGGGCTGCTGCTTCCGGCGCCGGCGACACCCGCCGGCCCGTCCGAGACCGAGTCGCAGGAGCAGTTCCAGAGAACCCGTCAGAAGTTCCGGCAGCAGCTGAGGGAAGGGTTGTTCGAGGACCGGACGGTCGAGATCGAAGTCCGCCAGGACTCGGGCCCGACCCTGCGGATCTTCGGTCAGGGCGGGATGGAGGAGATGGACGTCAACCTCCGCGAGTCGCTCGGAAATCTCTGGGGATCCCGGCCCCGTCCCCGGCGTGTGACGGTGCGGGAGGCGCGCGATCTCCTGCAGCGCGAGGAAGAAGAGAAGCTCATCGACCACGACGAGGTGAAACGCCTGGCGCTGCTGCGCGTCGAGCAGACGGGCATCATCTTCATCGACGAGATCGACAAGATCGCGGGACGCGAGCGGGGCCAGGGGCCCGAGGTGAGCCGTGAAGGGGTGCAGCGCGATCTTCTGCCCCTGGTCGAGGGGACGACGGTCACCACGAAGCACGGGCTCGTCCGCACCGACCACGTCCTGTTCATCGCCTCGGGCGCTTTTCACGTCAGCAAGCCTTCCGACCTGATCCCCGAGATGCAGGGGCGGTTCCCGATCCGCGTCGAGTTGCAGGCGCTGGGGGCGGCGGAGTTCGTCCGCATCCTCACCGAGCCGAAGAACGCGCTGCTCAAGCAGCACCAGGCCCTGATGCTGACGGAGGGGATCGAGCTCGTCTTCACGGACGACGCGGTCCACGCGGTGGCCGACATGGCGGCCGAGGTGAACGAGCGCGACGAGAACATCGGCGCGCGGCGCCTGCACACGATCCTCGAGAGGCTCCTGGACGTGATCTCCTTCGAGGCCCCGGACATGCAGGAAAGAAAGGTCACCATC
>JANMQK010000359.1:0-1675 GCA_031370485.1 Acidobacteriota bacterium
GGCGGGGGCGGATGCGATGCTCGCCGGACCGGAGTCAGCGGGCGTTCTGGCCGCGCCTGGTGGGCGCATCGCCAGGGACTGGACGGATCGCTGCAGGGGAAGCGCCCGTCCGAGGTCCTGATGCAGTCCGGGTGGGCCCGCTCGGTCGGCGGCGTGGGGCCCTATCTCACCCTCTTCGCGCGGGCCGGGACGAGCCGCGCCGACGCCGACAGCGCGGTCGCGAACCAGGAGATTCACGAGCTGCCGGCGGCCCGCGGCTGCACCTACGTCGTCCCTTCCGAGGACTTCACCATCGCCCTCAAGGCCGGCCAGCAGTTCTCGGGGGCCGAGGTTCGGGTGGCGGCGAAGGTCGGCGTCACCCAAAGGGAAATCGACACGCTGTGCAAGGCGGTTCTGAAAGCGCTCGCGAAGGGCCCGCTCGAGCCTGAAGGGATCCGCGAGGCGACAGGGAAAGCCTCGCGCTCGCTGGGGGAGGCCGGGAAAAAGAAAGGCCTCACCACGACTCTGCCGATCGCCCTCGGCCTGCTCCAGGCGCGGGGGGACATCCGCCGCCAGCCGGTCAACGGCCGTCTCGACCAGCAGCGCTACGCCTACGCCCGGTGGGATCCGAATCCCCTGGAGTCATACCGCGGCTCGGCCGGGGACGCGCTGCAGGAATTGGCGCGGCGGTTCTTCCGCTGGGTCGGACCGGCGACACTCGGAGAGTTCCAGTGGTTCGCCGGGATCGGCGTGAAGGCGGCGCGCGAGGCGGCCGGGCCGCTCAACCTCGTTCCCGTAGAGGTGGGGTGCGACAGGCTCCTCCTCCCCGAGGACGCCGAGCCGTTCCGTACCTTCAAGCCGCCGGCGAAACCCCGCTACGCGCTGGTCAGCTCTCTCGATGCCATCTTGGCCACCCGGCGCGACGTGAAGTCGCTCGTCGACGCGAAGGACCTGGACAGGAAGGTCGCGTCGGACAAGTCCTTCACCCCGGTCGGCGCCATCTCCGACCTCCCGAGCCACGCGATTCTCGATCGCGGGCGGCTCTGCGGCCTTTGGGAGTACGACTTCGAAGCGCGTGCCATCGCCTGGGCGACCTTCGGCCCGGAAGACAAGGGGCTGCAGGCTGTGGTCCGGGAGACGGAAGCCTTCGTGGGGGACCAGTTGGGCGATGCGCGATCGTTCAGCCTGGACAGCCCGAAGAGCCGGGCGCCGAGGATCCAGGCGCTGCGCAAAATGGAATCGTCCCGGATCTGATCGCCCCCGCCCCGCCCGCAGCCCGTACGATGGCCCGGACAGGCTCCTACGGACAGCGGTTGGCGTTCGGCCGCTCGGAACCCGCGCCGTTCCTGCCCAGGCTACCCTCGACCCCGCCCTGGACGCCCGTCACGAGATAGAACAGCCCTTTCCCGACAGGCGGGTCGGGACCATCGTAAACATACGAGTCGATGAGGCCGCAGTTGCGAATCGCCAGCGCGTTCGTATGGGGATCCTGCGTGTAGACCCCGGACGACCGGAGGACGCCCAGGTCGCCCCGGTACTCGTTGAAGAACTCGAACCCGGCCTCCGGTTGCCAGTCAACCTCGGCGCCATCGGGCAGGAAGACGAGGATCAGCCCGTCCATCACGTCGCAGGCGTCCCCCACCCCGTCATGGTCGAGGTCACTCTGATCGGGGTTGGGTTCTAGGACGCAGTTGTC
>JANMQK010000365.1:0-1544 GCA_031370485.1 Acidobacteriota bacterium
GGCATCCAGTGCTCCCAGCAGATGAGGGTGCCGACGCGGCCGACGGGGGTCTCGACCGCCTTCAGGCCGGCGCCATCGCCTTGTCCCCAGACGAGCCGCTCTGCGTGCGTCGGCACCAGCTTGCGGTGCCGGCTGAGGAGCGTGCCGTCGGGACCGAAGACGAGCTGCGTGTTGTAGAGCGTGCCATGCCCCGGTCCCGCCGGCACGCGCTCGTTGGCGCCGATGACCAGCACGACGCCGTGCTGGCGCGCGGCCGCCCCCAACCGTTCGGACTCCGGTCCGGGCACGGTCAGGCTGTTCTCGTGGAGCCGCGCGTACACCTTCTTGGCGGGGGGATGATCCCAGTATGCCGCGCCTGGGCAGAGATCGAGCCAGGCGGGATATCCCGGGAGCCAGGTCTCCCCCAGCGCCACGAGGCGGGCCCCCTTCGACGCCGCCTCTCCGATTAAGCGCTCGACTTTCAGAAGTGACTTCTCGAGATCCAGGAACACAGGCGCCGCCTGGACGACCGCTACCCGTACCGTTTCCCGTCCCATCACCCGCACCGCCTCATGACCTGACCCGCAGTCCTGCTCCGCCTACTTGCCATAATGGATCGACCCGATCATTGAATTGACCGCGGCGCGATTGGCGCTCATCGTCTTCTCGGGCCCGGTGCACTTCAGGAACCAGTTGGCATCGGCCCCCGGGACGATGGCCCCCAGCAGCATGTATCCCGGCTTGGGCCGGGGAGCGCCGCCGCCTCCCATCATCATGGGCGAAGGGGTATAGGTCCCCCGGGCTTCCACGCGCGTCACGGTGACGGCCCCCACCTTGACCTGGGTCGATTGGGGCTTCGTTTGCTCGGTCCAGCCGGTGAACTGGCTCGCCCAGCGATCGACGTTCGAGCGGATGTCCCCGCCCTGCCCCGCGCCGAAGTAATAGATGACGCACTCGCCGTCATCGGTGTCGCCCGCCCCGGCCGGCACCCGGTACTGCGCCCGGCGCATCTGGGAGGTGGGCGTCTCCTCCTTCCACCCGGCCGGAACGGTCCAGGTCGGCTCGCCGCCCGGCCCTCCGCCCGCCGTGATAGCGGACGCGTGGGCGGCAACGGTGCCGATCGGAGCCGCAGCGTCGATCGGAGGATGGCCCGGGGGCAACTGGCCCGCCGGAGGCGCCTCGTTCGCCGGAGGCGCCTGACCCGCCGGAGGCGCTTGTCCCATCGCGGGCGCCTGGGCGACGGAGGAAGCCGTGGAGGACGTGCCGCTATTGCTTGATTCGCCGCCGCAGGCGACCAGCCCCAGTCCCACCAGGGCCGCCAGGATCATCGTCGTCGAGGTGCTTCGGCTACGCATGGGTCATCTCTCCCTTATTGAGGATGCGATTCAGAAGGAGGAAATTATAGCGCCGGTCCGAGCGCGCTTCCGAAAAGAGTGGGCATGCGACCAGATTTTCCGCTTATCCATGGGTCGAAGGGAGAGGCAGGGCGGCCGAGACCGCCCTATTCCGGAGGGGGACATGTCGAACCGTCTTGCCGTCGTCGCCTCACTCGCGGTGTTGCTCAC
>JANMQK010000385.1:0-4546 GCA_031370485.1 Acidobacteriota bacterium
GTTCGGCCACTCCAGCACCTCTCCGCACTGTGGCCTCTTCGACTTGCGCGATCCCATCCTCACGGCGTCTACCTGGAGCGCAATTCGGGGAGCAGTGGCCGCCGCCGGGCTGGGAACAGCCGCGATCCTACCACGGTCGCCTCGTGCCCGATCGGCGACCGTCAGCTGCTCCGGTTCACTGGCTCGCGGAGCGCTGCGAAAGGAACTACTTATTCCAGAGAGCCTGAACCTTTTGCAGGTTGTCGGCGCTGACGACGACGGCGCATTCGTGACCTGTCCCGGAGGCTGGAGAGGTGGCGTAGAGGTAGTTGATGTTGATCCGTTTCTTGGCCAGCCGGCTCGCCACCTTCGCAAGAGCGCCGGGCGTGTCGTCGAGGGAGAGGACCGCGACCCTCTGTTCGGTGAGGGGTATCCCGGCCTTCTTCATGGCCAGACGGGCCGCCCTGGCGTCGTCCACGACGATCTGGACCAGGCTCAGGTCCCTGGTGCCCGCCACCGAGATCCCTTCCATATTGATCTTGGCCGAGGTCAACGCCCTCGTCGCGCGGGCCAGCTCCCCGGGCTTGTTCTTGAGATATAGCGTCAACTGGGTCTTGATCACGGTGCCCTCCCATGAGTTCCTGAGCCGCCGGGGCTGAAGAGTGGATACCTGGGGATTCTATCGCAGCGCACCTCGAATCAGACGTGCTCCCGGCCGATGATTTCGCGGGCGGTCTTTTCGTCGAGGCGGTCGATCAGGACCATCGCGCGGCGGAAGTCGCGGCGGGCGCGGACGTGCGCGGGGCCCTCGAACCGCCGCAGCGCCTCGGAGAGGGTCGCCAGGATGGCGGCGATCGTGTGGGCGTCCTGGTCTTCCTTGGGCGATGGGACGTGAAAGTCGTTTCTGATCGAGAGGCCGATCTGCTCAAGCTCGGAACGTGAAAGGGCGATCGGCTCCGTGCCCGGATCGATCGTCAGGCTCAGCATGTCGGCGCGAAACGTGTAGCCTTCGCGTTTGAGGTACAGGGGCATCGGTTCCTCCGGGCGGCCGGGGTGGCTCTAGGGTTGCAACACCGCCTCGAGCCGGGTCAGGCGTTCTTTCCAGTAAGACTTCACCCTGGCCGCGGCGGCGGCGCTCGGGAGGCCGGCCTGATCGACGCTCACCTGGCTCTTTGCGGCGCCCTTGGCGGAAAAGAGCACCTCGAGGCGGCTGCCATCGCTCAGGCGGATCCGCATCGACTTGGCCGGGGTCGATTTGGTGATCTTGAACTTGGAGGCGCCCATCCATTTCCTGCGCAGTCCTGGGTCGGTCCAGGCCGCGTAAAGCCTATTCACGGCGACCGGGACAGTCTTCGAGCCCCCCACTTTGAATCCGGCGGTCGTCTGGTGCACCTTGCGCAGGCCGCGCGCCCGCTCGTAGCCGACGACGATGTTCTGCAGCCACCAGAGGCCGACGCGTGGCTGCCTGGCGCCGAGGAGGGTGACCATTTCGGCGTGCTTCAATCGCTTGGCATCCGCGGCGTCGAGGATCCTGAACCACGCGTCCCATCCCTTGCCCGTCGCGGCGCCGACGGCCGCGTCGCTGCACGGCAAACGGTAGGCGGCGGAGCCCGCGTCAGGCCCTGCGGCGGCCCTTGCCCCTCGTCGCGCCGCGGCGACCCCGGTTCTCGTCGATTTCTTCGCCTTCGTCTTCGTCTTCACAATTCCCCGCCCTGGGTTGCGCGTCGCATGATCGGGCGCGCCTGCGAGCGGCGCGCCGCCACCTTGAAGCCCGCCTTCCGGAAAGCCGACGGGACCCCGGTCCAGATGAACGGGGCCGGCATCCTTGTCATGGAGGGCACGAAGGGATAGCCCTCGACGATCTTTGCGCCCTGCTTCTTCGCGAGATCCACCGCCGCGCGGATGAGAAGGCTCGAGAGCCCCATCATACGATAGGGACGCAGGACGAAAAGGCAGGAGACCGACCAGACCGGCCGTTCGTCAATCGGCGCGAGGACCCGCGAGCGGGCCAGCGCCGGGAAGCGGTCGCGCGGCGCGACGGCGCACCATCCCACGGGGTCCTTGTCGATGAAGGCCAAAACCCCCGGCTTGCCGCCCGACCTCACGATGGAGCGCAGGGCGCGCTTGTTCTCCTCCCCCTTGCCCGCGACATAGTCCTTGTGCGCCAGCCTCCAGGCCATGCACCAGCAGCCGCCGCAGGCCCCCCGCTCGCCGAACAGGCGCTCGATGTCCCGCCAGCGCGCGGGTGTTGCCGTCCGGAAGGTCAGCCCGGTGAGTTTCGGTTTCATGCCGGCTCCGCGGCGCGGGCTGCGCTCAAATGGGTCGAGAAGGCGTCCGTATCGATGTTGGCGCCGCAGACTATCAGCACGACGTTCTTGCCCCGCGTTTTTTCCCGCAGCGGGCCGCACAGCGCGGCGGTGGCCGCGGCGCCCGCCGGCTCGACCGCCAGCTTCGCCGACCGGAAAAGCAGCAGCATCGCCCTCCGCAGGGCGTCGTCGTCCACCATCACCAGCTCGTCCATGAAGCGCCGGCAGAGATCGAAGGAGTAGGGCGCGGCGTGCGGCGCGCCGAGGCTGTCGGCGATGGTGCACACCTCTTCGATCGCCTGGGGGGAGCCGGCGGCGAGCGAGCGGCGCATCGAGTCGGCGCCTTCGGGCTCGACACCATACACGCGGGCCTTGGGGCGCGCCTGCTTCACCGCCAGCGCGATGCCGGCGCACAGCCCGCCGCCGCCGATCGGCACGACGACGGCGTCGACGTCCTTCACCTGCTCGCAGATTTCGAGACCCACCGTGGCGGTGCCGAGCGCCGTTTTCGGCCCCTCGAACGGATGGACGAAGGTGCGCCCCTCCGTGCGCTCGATCTCGTGGACGCGGTCGAACGCCTTGTGCATGTCGTCCATCAGCTCGACCTGCGCCCCGAGGGCGCGGCACCCATTGACCCGGAAGGGACTTGCGGTCTTCGGCATCACGATGGTGGCCGTCGTCCCGAGCGCCCGGGCGGCGTACGACACGCCCAGGCCGTGGTTGCCGGCGCTGGCCGTAACGACCCCGCGCCGCAGGACGTCCGGGGCGAGATCGAGCATCACCGCCAGGGCACCGCGCGGCTTGAAGCTGCCGGTGCGCTGGAACAGCTCCTCCTTCAGGACGACACGTGTCTCGCGCCCGACGATTTTCGCCAGGAGGTCATCCTCCCAGAGCCGCACCGGTGTCGTCACGACGCGGTCGCCCAAAAGCAACCGCGTGGCGCGCACCGCCTCGAGACCCGGGATCTCCCCGTCCGCGACACTCATGGCAGGTCCTTGGGCGGCTCGCCGAGCAGGCTGTCGACCGGCATCAGGCGCGGGCCGTTCTGGTCGCAGACGGCGTATTCGATCGGCAGGCCCAGGAACGAGCTGTACATGGAGACCCCGGCGTAGTCGCCGTTTCGGGCCAGGATGTAGAAGTTCACGTAGAAGTTCGGATTCCCCTGGCTGTTCAACAGGCGCTTTTCGACGGTGTTGGCCCTGATGCGGCGCAGCATCTCCATCCCGGCGTCTTTTGGGTGCATGCCGCGGCGCAAATCGTCGACGATACGATGGCAGGAGAGGTTGTAGAGATTCGCCTCGCCGCGCCCGGTCGAGCCGGCGGCCCCCGCCTCGGTGTCGACGTAAAGACCGGCGCCCAGGATCGCGGAGTCCCCCACGCGCCCCGGGATCTTGAACGCCAGGCCGCTCGTGGTGGTCACGCCGCAGATCTCCCCCGTGGCGTTGATCCCATCGCAGTTGATCGTGCCGTGGTAGTGACGCGGGTCGATCCGCCCGGCGGCCAGCATCCCGCGGCGGGCGCGCTCCATCGCGGCCATCCGCTTCGCCGGGTCGAGGTAGTGGAGCGGGTCGATCTGCCGCTTCCACTCGAGCCAGAGCGCCCGCGATCCCTCGGTGTTGAGGTCGTCCTCGATCTTGAAGCCAAGGTGGCGGGCGAACTCCTGCGCCCCCTTCCCCACCAGCAGATGGTGGTCGGTCTGCTCCATCACCGCCTTGGCGACGAGGGAGGGGGTGCGCACCCCTTCGATGCAGGCCACGGCGCCCGCCTGCCGCTTCGGGCCGTGCATGCAGCAGGCATCGAGCTGCACAACACCGTCAGCGTTCGGGAGGCCGCCGTACCCGACGGTGTTGTCGAGCGGATCCTGCTCGACAATGTTCACGCCCGCGATGACCGCGTCGAGAACGTCCTCTCCCGCCGTGATGCGCTTGAACGCCTCAGCGACGCAGGTGCGCCGGCCGCCGTTTTTGAACTTGTTCCCATTGGCCGACGCGATGACGATCGGCTTGACGCGCGCCGGGATGACGGCCGGCCCGGCGGCGGTGGTGGTTCCGGCGGCGAGCGCGGGGGCCGCGCCCGCCGCCAAAAGGCCGGCCGCGGCCCCCGTCCTGATGAACTCCCGGCGATTCACCCTGACGCCTTGCTTCATGAGATCCGCATCCCGCGGATGGCTTCTACTTCTCGATTGAGATCAGCTCGACCTCGAAGGTGAGGGTCGCGCCCGGCTTGATCTTGGGCGGGAATCCCCGGTCGCCGTACGCCAG
>JANMQK010000251.1:0-5567 GCA_031370485.1 Acidobacteriota bacterium
GTGCTGTGCGAGGTCGAGAACGTGAAGTGGTAGGGGGCTTGTGGGGGCAGACGGGGGTGGGATCGGCGGTTCCGCAAGGCGGTCATGCTTGAACGCTCAGGCGGCCTCGAAGCATCGTCGACTCCTCGGCCGTCGGGCACTGAGACTCCGCCGGCCCCTGCGACTACGCCGGACCATCGCAGACTCCCAAGCCGTCACTACAATACGACAAATCCAAGAGACTCGTACAGCGCCATCGCCGGCTCGTTGGCGAGCGTCACCACCAGGCGGAGTTCACGTTCCCCCGCGGCTGCCAGCTTGTTGGTCGAGCTGATCAGGCAGGCTCTCGCGAGACCACGGCGCTTGAACAGGGGATCGGTCATGCTGAAGGCGATGAACGGGGAGTCTCGCCATCTCGTGACGAGGGTGGCGGAAACCAGGTTCCGATCCCGTTCGATCAGGGTCGAGCACGCGTTCATTAGCGCTCCGTGCTCGCCGGCGAATGTCTTCCGGACCTCCGCAATCGCGTCTTCAATCGTCTCGCCTTCGTAGTCGATCGTGCCGAGGTAGGCACGGTGCATCAGCGTTCCGAGACCGCGCATGTCGCTCTCTCGGAGATCGCGAAGACCCTGGACGGGCGGTAGCTCGCAGCGCCGTATTTCCGCTCGCATCAGGCGTCGGGGCGGAGCAGGCGTCATGAGAGCCGGTCGTGGGACGCCTCGCCACGGCAATCAGCCGCGGGTCCAGCGGCTCCGCCGCTGGATCGGGAGGTCAGGTTGGGCGGCTGAGGGCGAAACGAATTCAGCGATAGAGCGATTTGAGCTTGCCCCACGACGTCGCCCGCGTCGGCACGGGGTTGGCGTCCACGATCTCCATGAGCGTGGCGTCGAGCCCGGATGTCCTCGCCGAGACCGACCAGGCCGGTGCAGTCGAGCTCTGGACCTCGTTGAAGATCCTCGACCACGGGATGAGCAACTGCGATGCCGTCAATTCAATCTGGATGGCCGTGAACTCAAAGCCCCCGGTCACCGTGTAGACCTTATTTGCCCATATCGCTTTGGCTTGGTCCCCAATCGCGACATACGAGTAGGTTTCCGTGGGCATCGTGCCATGGAAGCCCTCGAACGTCACCGTGTGCGGATCGACGTCTCCGTTAACGCCGCTCTCGGTAAACCAGTACAGGCTGAACGAGAACGTCTCCTTGCCGAAGCCCGCTGGAACGTGCACCACGAACTTCTTTCCCGCCGGCGCCTGGATACGAATCCTGACGACGTCACCCGGAGAGACGTTGGCGAGGAACCAGCCGCTGCTCGAGTATCCCGGTCCGGGCATGAGGATGCCGTCGTCGATGTATGTCGAGGACGTGTAGTGGTAGAGTTGCGAGATCGTAACCGGCGGCACGACCACGGTGCCGGCGGCGCTTGGACGTGCGGCGAGGCACAGGGCGAATGCCAGCGAGAAGATGACCGGGACCCGAAGCGTCGCGGCCGAAACCGGGCTCGAGCGGTAGTACAAGCCGTCGCAATGGCGCATGGCGCGTTCTCCTCGCAGCGCGGCCCAGTGAGAAACCGGGGGAGTGTACGGCGCGCGGGACGTGACGCAGGACCGCCCGCCTGGAAACAAGCCTACATCCCGGCCGCCAGCTTGAAAAGGGACATTCTCCGAGGCTCTGGACGGTGTTCCCTACGGTTTCCGCCCTAATACCGCCCCCGCCCCCGCTCCTTCGCCGGCAGGTTCTCGAGGCACGTCGTCCACCAGCCGGTGCGGATGGTCTCGGCGAACTCGCGCGGCAGTCCCTCGGCCTCGATCTCTCGCGCGAGCGCCTCGTGGTCGTAACGAATCGGCACGAACTCGACGCGCACCTCGCCGTCCAGCTCCGCGATCGCGTACCACGCCACCGTGTGCCCGTCGTTGGCCGGCCGGCCGACGGCGCCGACGTCTACGACGTCGCGGCCCGAGGGCAGGCGCCGGCGCCAGGGGATGCCGGTGTGCGTGACGAGGATGAGATCGGCCCAGGTGCGCCTCGCACCGCGTCTGGAAACACGAGGGTCTCAGGCGTGTTCAAGAAGAAACTGCCACCGAGGTCGAAGTCCTCGAAGTCAGCCGCTCCGCTATCGGACCAGCGCGATCCGCCGAACGATTGACTGTTCGCCGACCTGCAGCTGGATCATGTAGATGCCTGCTGCCAGCCGGTGCCCCCTTGGGTCCGTCGCACTCCAGGGTGTGGTCCAGGTACCCGCGGCACGCCGGCCTCGAAAGGGCTCCGCAACGAGACGGCCAGCCACATCGAAGACCCGCACCCGCAGCTCTCCTCCGGGCTCAGGGACGGAATAGGAAATGTTCACACCCGACCATGCAGGGTTCGGCGCGATTGACCGGAACTGGAGCAGGCCGACGCCGGCCTTGCCCGCCGGGACACCCACGGTAGAAAGGTCCAGAAGGATCGTGTCAGGCGGGACAAACGTCATGGGCGCAAACACGGTCAAGTCCCCGCCTGAAGCGCCGGTCACGCACAGTCCGAAGAGGGCATCCTTGGCGAGCGGATCGGCCGTCTCGAATGCCGGGGTGCCGTCACTCTTGAGATAGTAGAACGACATCTCATCCGGCAGTCCTGCCAGGGCAGGAGATGGCTCGGGCAGACGCAGATCGAATCTCATGAAGGTTCCCAGTGAGTCGAAGGGGACGCGCAGCTGATTATAGAAGTAGTCGTTCCCCACGATCGTCCTCGCGGCTGGATTTAGACCCAGCAGCAGGTCTCCGCGCACGAGCCCCCCCTCGACGTTGGTCTTTCCAACGGAAATGACGGGGGCGGCCCTGCCGTCATGAATGAAATTCAAGATTTCGAGACTGTCGGGCGCGCTCTGCCCACTGGCAAGATCGAATGCCACCTGCGCCTTCTGCCCGGCTAGTTGCTCCGTCCTGATTGTAACGTGGTAGAGCGTAGTCGCCTGGCACAAGGAGGCGATGGCGCACCAGCATGAAGTTGCAAGTGACCATGCCGAAAAGCTGGCCACGCTACGGCGCCCCGGCCCCGGCATAGAGTCTAAATGTCGCATTCAGCTTGCTCCCACTCGGATTGGCAAAGCGCAGAACCCTCTCGATGGTCGTCCCGGAGGCCAGGGTTCCGCTGGTGAGAAGGTTGATGAATGGATGGCCAATCGGTGTCACGGCACAGGTCGTTCCATCGGCTCCGAGAAGAGTCGCGTCGGTATCGAGAAGAATGACCAGAACCATTGGAGCCGAGATGGTCGTTCCCGACGTATTGGTCACGCGGACTTTTCCCACAAATTGGGTGGGGTGCTTTCGATCCGCCCTCAACCCGCTCCCGACAATGGTCGCCTGTGCCGTCACGTCCGTCGGAGGAGTCGCCGGCAACATTCCAACTGCGCACCCGAAGCTCCTCAGCGACCTCACCGCTTCCGGGTTGTTCTGGAGTGCCGCCAGCATCCGCCCAAAGAGCAGTCTCCCATTCGTGCGATTGACGATGGACTCAAACGCCCTCGTGGTTCCGCCCGCGGTGTTGAGAAGCGTGAACGACACGGTCCCGCCGGGGTCAACGTGACCGTCCGCGACGTCCGACAGTGCGCCGACGCTGTCTATCAACGCCTTCAGATCTTGCGGGCTGGCCGCAAACGTTTGTGGGCTGAATTCGTCATTGAAGTAGGCCTGGTCCGGGCGATGAAAGGGCGTAAACAGCGCAACGTTTACAATGTTTCCCGGCGCCGTGAACACAATCGAAGCGATGCCAGCGTTCTGACTACCCATGTACGTCAGCTTGACCTGCAGCGTCGCAAGATCCGCAATGGACATCGACTGAAATTCGGAAAATGGTGACAGGGGCTGACTTCGTCCCAGGCTTGTGAGGGCAAGTGTCAGCGTCACCGCCATGGCGACTCCAGGGATGCGAGGCCCTGTCGCATTCAGTGTATTCATGGGCACGACGACCCTCCGGACTTCAGACCTACGGTTTGCGGCATTGGGAACCTGGTGCGCGATGACCATCGCGTCACCGCATCACGAAATGGACTCGTGGGTTGGTCTAGTGATCCCTGCCGCTCCAGGGTGACTACCCCTAGGTTGGAAGTGGAGTCCTTCAATCGCTCCCAGCGCCAAATCGCGCTGCCCAAGTACTAACCGGTTCCCGTCCCCGCACCGCAGAGCGCGTTGATTTCGAGGTCGAGCACGATCCTGACGATCGTGTCCGGATACGCCGAATCAGGGCGGGTTGGAACGTCCAATACTCTGGCCGTATCGAGAACGGTACCCGAACGGCCTGACTTGCTGCCGAAGTACGGGTAGCCGATCGTGAGGTAGGGGGAGTTCGCTGATGGGGCGACATCGATGTGCCTATGGTCCGCTGTGGTCCACGCGTCCAGCGAGTCGGCAACCGGGATTCCCTGTTCCGCTTCCGTGAGTATTCGAGTGTTCCCATGACGGTCCAAGCCAGTCACCCTCACGACCTGGATGAGCTGGACTGAGTCGCACTCCGGGAACCCGCAACTGCTTTGAGGCAGAAATCGGAACAGTACGATGGAGGTATCTGGTCGCCCTGGGAACGGCCCAGATCGGGTAAGGCTCCATGGGTTGCCAACCACGCCCGATGCGACAACATCGTAGGTGGTGGCCACGCAAGTGAAATATTCCCCCCCACTTTGGCAGCCGTAGCCGCCATCCACTCTCACGGTGTGGTGCCCAGGCGAACGGAGATTCCCGCACTCGAAACAAGTGAGTGCTCCCAGATCAATGGAGAAGCCGCTCCGAAGGTCTCCTGGGCGCCCGCCGACGGCATATACGATGTGGTCATCAATTGTCAGTGTGTAGTAATTCGTGCATCTCTCCTGATCTCCAGGCACAGGCCATCCGAATGTACTCAGGAAGAACCGGTTCGATGCCGTCCCACAGTTAGGCGAGACGCTGACGCCCTGTGCGAGGGCGGTCGCCGCCGCGAGGCCGACGATGGCAATGAGGCCGAGGGCCAACGGGCAAATCCAACGGCGCTCAACGCACATGAATCCTGAATGCTCCTAAGTCGTCCGGGGACAAGCGTTGCAGTGTTGCATCACCCGGAAATCAAAATTAAAGCTAGCGCTGAATGGCGATCGGAGCAACGGTAATCCCGCCAAATTGCAGCATGGTTGCCGCCCTGGGGCTATCACGCCTCCGAGACCACTTCCGCCCCATTTGCGGCTAATACCGCCCCCGCGCCCGTTCCTTTGCCGGCAAGTTCTCGAGGCAGGTGGTCCACCACCCGGCGCGGATGGTCTCGGCGAACTCGCGCGGCAGGCCCTCGGCCTCGATCTCACGCGCGAGCGCCTCGTGGTCGTAGCCGATCGGCACGAACTCGACGCGCACCTCGCCGTCCAGCTCCGCGATCGCGTACCACGCCACCGTGCGCCCGTCGTTGGCCGGCCGGCCGATGGCGCCGACGTTGACGAGATCCCGCCCCGAGGGCAGACGCCGGTGCCAGTGGATGCCGGTGTGGGTGCAGAGGATGAGGTCGGCCCGGTGCGTGTCGCACAGCCACTCGAGGAACGCATCCGAGCAAACGGACTCCCACAGGAACTCGTTGACCCTGCGCGGCGAGCCGT
>JANMQK010000017.1:0-2198 GCA_031370485.1 Acidobacteriota bacterium
CGAGCGACGTCGCCTCCGTCATCGCGGCCGCGGAGCGCTCGGGCGCGGCCATTGCGGCAACACCGGTCGTCGACACGGTCAAGAGAGTCGAGGCGGATCGGATCGTCGCGACCGTCGACCGCGCCGGCCTCTGGTCCGCCGGGACGCCGCAGGCCTTTCGGGCGGACCTGCTGCGCCAGGCGCTCGCAGCCGGGCGCGAAGCGACCGACGAGGCCTCGTTGTGCGAGGCGCTCGGCATCCCGGTTTCCGTCGTGCCGGTTTCGCGGCTCGGCTTTAAGATCACGGCACCGGAGGACCTGGAAATGGCGGAAGCGATCCTGCGGAGACGCGAGAAGTGAGCGGCCGGGTCGGCCTGGGGTTTGACTCCCATCCATTCGCGGCCGGGCGGCCGATGCGGCTGGGCGGCATCGAGATCCCCTACAACCGGGGCCTGCGCGGGCACTCGGACGGCGATGCGTTGCTTCACGCTATCGCCGACGCGGTTCTCGGCGCGGCGGGCCTGGGCTCCCTCGGCCAGCAGTTCCCGGACAACGACGCGAGGTGGCGCGGGGCCGACAGCGGGATCTTCGTGACGCGCGCGCGGGAGATGGCGGGCGAGCAAGGCTTCGTGATCGGCAACGTCGACGCGGTCGTCATAGCGGAAGCGCCGAAGATCGCGCCGTTCGCGGCGAAGATCCAGGCGCACGTAGCGGAGCTGCTCGCCGTCGGGGCGGAATCCGTGTCCATTCGCGGCACGAGCACCAACGGCCTCGGCTTTGTCGGCCGAACGGAAGGGCTGGCCGTCATGGCCGTCGTGATGCTCGTTCCGAAGTGATTCTTTCTCGTCTTCACCCGATCGAAGAGGCGATCCGCTCGCGGCCGCGCTCGATCGAGTTCGTTCTTTTCGACAACGGGCGGCGTGACAAGCGCATCAGCGCTCTGAAGGCGGCCTGCCGCAACGCGGGTGTTCCGGTCCGCTACGGCGACGCGGGCGCGCTTCTGCGCCTCGCCCGCGGAAACCAGGGAGCGGTGGCCCGGATAGCCGTACGCGAGATGCTTCCGCCCGAGGCGGCCCTGGCGGGTCCTCCCGGGGGAAGGCTGCTCTTCGTCCTGGACGAGATCCAGGACCCCCAGAACCTGGGAGCGGTGCTCCGGGTGGCCGAGGGCGTAGGCGCCCGGGTCGTCGTGCCGGACCGTGGATCAGCCCCGCTGTCTGAGGCCGTGGCGAGGAGCTCGGCCGGGGCCGTGGAACGAGTGGAAGTCATCCGGGTCGGCAATCTCCGCCGGGCTATCGATCAGCTTAAGGATGAAGGGTTTAGGGTGATTGGCCTGGACCCCTCCGGGGAGCTTCTTTACGACATTGACCTGACCGGCGACCTCGCTCTGGTCCTCGGGGCAGAGGGAAAGGGGATGCGCCGGCTGGTGCGGGAGGGGTGCGATGCCCTGGCCCGGCTACCAATGGCGGGAAAGGTAGCCTCCTTGAACGTCTCCACGGCGGCCGCGGCGGCCGGCTTCGAAGCCGTCCGGCAAAGAGGGTTTCCCCGCAGAAACCCTTGATTGGCACGAAATCCGCTGGTACACTCCGCGGTTCGCGCCTGTCGGGATGGGTGTGTTCTTTGAAGGCCGGGTGGGGGGCCGGAGGCCCGCGAAGTCTTCCGTGACGAGTCGCCGCCGGCGTAGCTCAAAGGTAGAGCATCCGATTTGTAATCGGAAGGTTACGGGTTCGAGTCCCATCGCCGGCTCCAAAGAACCAGCGGGCTCCGTTTCGCTTTCGACAATCGGGCAGTTGGCCGAGTGGTTAATGGCAGCAGACTGTAAATCTGCCGCGCTTTGCGCTACGGAGGTTCAAATCCTTCACTGCCCACCAATCTGGCTTACCGGGGAGGTCGCGTCGCGGGAGTAACTCAGGGGTAGAGTCACAGCCTTCCAAGCTGTTGGTCGCGGGTTCGAATCCCGTCTCCCGCTCCACAAGCGCGAGACGTGAGACGTGAGGCGAGAGGCGTGAGGCGAAGAGCAGGAGAAATGCAAGTCCAGATGAGAAATGTGCGTGCGCCTTACGCCTTACGCCTGACGCCTCACGGCGCCAGCGCCCACGTAGCTCAGTTGGCAGAGCACGTCCTTGGTAAGGACGAGGTCACCAGTTCAATCCTGGTCGTGGGCTCCAGACAGGAGAAGAGAGAAGAGATGGCCAAGGAAAAATTTGATCGTTCGAAGCCTCA
>JANMQK010000019.1:0-7379 GCA_031370485.1 Acidobacteriota bacterium
TCCTGAGGCAGAGGGCCCGAAACGACGACGTGGGGAGATCTGCCCGACGGAGACCGTCTCCACGGCGTCGCAACCTCATCGTCCGGCTCCGCCAGGCGAACCCCAATAACTTGGCCCCTCCGTGTCGCCTCCTCGGCGATGGCCTCGACCGTGGAGACGTCCATCCGCGCGACCGAAGCAAGGTTGGCCCACTGGTCCGGATAGGGTGTGAAATCGTCATCGATGAACACGGTATTACCGTTCCTCCGCGCATCGTGCTGGAGAGGGAGCGCGATGAGGTTTCCGAATCCTCCCCGAGGCATGGTGTCCTGGCTCGGGAACAGCCGGTCATAGGACTCCATGCTGAGTTGATGGCGACGCGCCATGGTCTCGGTGATGAGGAGGCACCCCATCTTTCGAGCGATGGTCGCCGGGATCGGTGCCGTGAAGAAGAACCAGGCGTGAGCGCCGTTCCCCGATTGCGACCTTTCGACCGAGACGGACACACCGGACGACCGACAGGTCTCCACGAAGGGGGTTGTGTCCTCTCTCCAGGTGGTCTTGTCGAAATCGGCCGCCAACAACCAACAGGTGTCGTCTTCGAGGAGAGGATAGACCCCCATCACGTGGCGCCCCTGAAGGTGATTCAAGACCGATTGGTCGTCCACGACGTGAAAGGACTGGTTCGGACACTCCCCACACCTGATCTTGGGCAGCTCGCATACGCCCGGCACGAACTTGTTGCCGCAAGCCGGGGCGTAACCAAACCGGCTGGTCTTCTTGCTGACAAAGCGGGTTGGATAAACGTCCGGGCGGCCGCGGAAGAGCGATCGAAAGAGGCGCACCTTGTCAACGGGTGTCGTCGGGATCGCTGAGGCTCGCTCTCGGGTGTCGAGCGTATCTCTCTCTGTGGCTGGAAGGGAACGAGGGTCGTTCCGCAAGGCGGCAAGCCGCTGTCGTACCTGCTCCCGCTGTTCGTCGAGCGAAGCGAGGCGCGCCTCTTCATGGGCGATCCTGGTGAGGAGGTCGTCGCCTTGCTTGGTCACGGAAGGCGTTCTCGAAGACGAAGGGCGGACTCTGCCGACGCCCTTCCAGAGGTGTCAGGTTCAGCCGCCCGCTCGGTTTGCGTCATCGGCGAAATCAAGTTGCAGTTGCAGAAATGAGTATACCAGGGGCGCTTGCGATATACACACAAATCCTCTATATTGGTGTATATGTCTAAGGAGGCTTCACCACCATGGGACGAACCAACATCGAAATCGACGACGCGCTTGTTGAGAAGGCCAGACGCCTGACCGGTGCCAAGTCCAAGCGCGAGGCCGTGGATATCGCTCTCCGCCGTTTGGTCCAGAAGGGCAGCCTGTATCGCGCGCTGCGTCGACTCCGAGGGAAACTCGCCTGGGAAGGCGACGTCGACTCCTGGCGTTCCGCCCGCACGTCAAAGGCATGATCATTGTTGACTCGAACACCTGGGCGGATTTCTTCAACGGTGTTGTGACCCCTCACGTGGCGCGCCTCGACGCAGCTCTCGAGAGAGAAGAGGACCTGTCGGTGATTCCGATCATCGTCACCGAGGTTCTCCAGGGATTTCGGACCGATACAGGGTTCCAACGAGCCCGGAGGGTGCTCGTATCGCTGCCGATGATTCATCCGACCGTGGCCTGTCACGTCCGAGCTGCCCGCTTATACCGTACGCTGCGACGCAGAGGGGTCACCGTGCGTGGAGCCGTGGACTGCGTCATCGCCCAGACGTGTCTCGACGTCGGGGCAGAACTGCTTAGCCCCGATACTGACTTCGAGCACATCGCCCGCCACACGCCCCTTCACCTTTGGCGCGTGTAACTGGATTCCCGTCCAGCAAGAGGCCCGGTGCCGCCGCGGTTCGGCGGATCAGGTGTCCATCTGGGTGTCCATAATCGGACGGGGAAAGGGCAACGAATTGAATAACTCCTTTGTTCGCTGCCCCTTTCCCGGAACCTTAAAAATCCCTTGACCCTTCGGGTTGTGTGGGTTCGACTCCGGCCCCCCGGCACCACATGAGGATTGTCGGTCCAGACTCATAGACAAAGGTCGAGGTCCCTCAATCCCGGGCCGGCTGATCGGAGCACAAGACGGGGATGCGAGGGTGGCGCACACCGCCGCAGGATCCTCTTCCATCCGTTGCGGGCAAGAACGGCTTCGGACAGTATCCTCGCGAGCTCGTCCTGCTCGACGCCTTCCGCAACCGGCGCCCAGTCCGAAGTGTATTCCGAGAGCAGCCGTTTGCGCTCCTTGCGGCCGCTCGCGCGTTCCTGGATGCGGCTGTACGCCTCGCAGGCATAGGCGAAGGTCTCTCGCTTGGCGAAGTCGATCTCGAGCAGCCACTCGCGGTACCGTGTGTAGGGCAGGCCGACGCGCTCGCGTTTCCAGTTGTGGAAGACATGCGCCATCTCGTGCACGACGAAATCCGCGAAGGGGTTGGGTTCGTCAAAGTACGCCAGGGAGACATAGCAAGTCGTCTCCTCGCTCAGCCCGGCCAGGCACGATGCTTCTGCGCCAAGGCATTTGGCTCCGATGCTGCCGAGGTAGAGGTTTGCCAGATCCCAGGCTGTGCGGTGCCACATGGCCTTGGTAAGCATGTCGCCGATGTTGTCGCAGGTCAGGAATACGACGGAGCTCTCGAGAAGGCGGAGGATGCTCTCCCGCTCCATCGCTGGAAACAGCCCCCTGACCATGGGCGTGGCCTTGTCGCGGGCAAGGCGGGCCACGTCGACACCACCGGGCCCTGAGCGCGGAGGCCGGTCCTTCTCACGCCTTCGAACCTCCGCCAAGAGGGCCTCGCGCATGGCGCGGTCCATGACTCTTGCTCGTTCGAGGAACGAATGGCCGGGCAAGGCGGAATAGTGGGTGTCGTGGCTGCCGGTCCTCAGGTAGCGCTCCACCTCCTGATGGATGGCCGCCTGCGTCTCTTTTGTCATCTCATCACTTCGAGGACCCCCGCCTTGCATCCACTCTGATCATCGCCCGAGGGCTGCCTCCTGCAGTCGTCACCTGAAAGCGCGGCAATCTCGTGTGCGGGAGTCCTACAGGATCAACTCACCTGGGCTCTTGTTCAACCCGTGTCGCCGTTGTCGAAGTGGAGGATGGTCAATGAGTGCCGTGTTCCTCTTCGACCGTCAGACCGCGCACGAGCGCGGGGAGGTCGGTGTTCACGATGCTCCACAGGACGTCCATATCGACGGCATCGTAGCCGTGTATGAGGCGGTTTCGCAGGCTGACGATTTCCGTCCACGGAATGGCTGGATGTCTGGCGCGTGCCTCGGAGGAGACTCTCGCTGCGGCCTCGCCCACGATTTCAAGCAGCCTGACGAGGGCGAGGCTCAGAACGCGGTCCGTGTCGAGATCTGATCGATTCCGCCCCGCCACGAGCTGCATGGCTTCCCGGGCATGTTCGAGCATGTGGAGCAGACGAATCCGATCCCGATCAGGCGGCATACTGATCTTCGGCCTCGGCCAAGACGTCGTCGCGGAAGTATCGACTCAGAAACTGGGGTGTGTTCAGGTCGACCTTGAATCCGAGGATCTCGGAGAGTTCCTTCTCCATCGTGAAAAAGGCGAGTCCTGGCACGTGTGCATCCTCGAACTCAACGAGCACGTCCACGTCGCTGTGGGGACCGAAATCAGTTCGTAGCACCGAGCCGAAGAAGGCCAAACGGCGGATCCGGTGGCGACGACAGAACCCCGCAATTCGTTTCTTGTCCACTTCGATGTTCGCCAATGTGCATTCTCCAACTGGTGATTATACCGCGCATCGATTCGTCCGGGCCTCGTCCGCTTACCCGGGCTGAATCTCTTCCCGAGCGAGCCACGCGGCGTACCCGAGTGCCTGCTCGATGTCCTCGCGCTCGAGATCCGGGTACCCCGCCAGCACCTCCTCGAAGGTCGCTCCGTGGGCGATCTTCCCCGCGATCACCGAGACCGGGATCCGCATTCCCCGGATGGCAGCTCTTCCGTCAAGGATCTGGGGGTCGAAAGTAATCCGGTCGAACTTCATCTCGAAACCTCCGCTGGCGCCGATTGTAACCCGCCCCCGGGACCCCACGGCCCCCAGCCAGCAGGAGGTTTCGGATCGGCTCCGGTAGCGGGTGATGACCCGTAGGGGAAGGCGGCCGAGGTACGGACGCGAATCAGGTGTCCATCTGGGTGTCCATACTCCTCGTACTCTACGACCCTCCTCGGACTCCTCGGACGGGGAAAGGGCAACGAATTGAATAAGTCCTTTGTTCGTTGCCCTTTTCCCGGAGCCTTAAAATCCCTCGGGCCTCTGGCCTATCTGGGTTCGCCTCCCAGCCCCGGCACCAGCGTTTTCAGCAACCTGGAAAGACCGGCCAGCCGAAGCTCAGGGCTGCCGGATACCAACTGTCGCCCGCTTAGTCGAGCCTCGGGGTACGGATACCACGTCCGGACGCCAGGGACTCGTCCACGGTCGCGTGGTATGCGTAGTTTCCTCCCGCGTACTCAGGGGTCACCGCGAAACGGCCGTTGTACTGGTCCAGGTCGCCGAGGCCTGCCACGTACTCGAAGTCCCCGACGTGCCTGCCCTAGGGGCAACCGTACACAAGCCTTTCAAACCCGCTGCTCGTATATCCCCAGGTGCCGACACCCAGCGAGTTCCGCGCGCGCACCAGGTACCAGAAGCCTTGCCCGGCCGCCGGCGCCGTCGTGTCGGTCGTCACCGCATCGAAAGTGCCGGAGACGATGCAGGTTCCAATCATCTCGACCGAAAGCTCGGCCAGCGAGCCGCGCACGACGTCGTGCCGGGTGAGGGGGCCGGCGGCGGCGCTCGCTGAGGTCCACGTCAGGGTCACGTTGTCGCTTCCGAACGCAAGATTCATGACTTCGCCGGGTGCGGCATAGACACCTGGGTCGGACGGCGCGCCGTCGCACGCGTCGCCGACACCGTCGCCGTCCGAATCGAGCTGGCTCGGATTCGACGTGACCGGGCAGTTGTCGTCGGTTTCGCAGACGCCGTCGGCGTCCGCGTCGTTCTCCGCGTCCCAGGGGCAGGGATCGACATCGGCGCACAGTCCGTCGCCGTCGACGTCGTTCTCGAAGTCGTTGGGACAGGGGTCGCACGCATCGCCGATGCCGTCGCCGTCGGAGTCGGTCGCGTTGGGGGTGGACACCCCCGGACAGTTGTCGCAAGGGTCCGGTATCCCGTCTCCGTCCGCGTCGCTTGTGAACGACGTGCTGAGGCTGATTCCGGCGAGGAGCAGCCTCGTCTCGCCGTCCGCGCCCAGGCCCTGGGCCGTGAGCCGGGCGTCTCCGGTGGTCGGGGCGCCGGCGGGTAGGGTCACCGTCACATCGAGGTAACCGGTGCCGTCCGCGGTGGCGGTCGCGAGGCTCGACTGATAGGCCCCGGCCTCCAGACGCAGCGTCACCGTCTGGCCGGCGCCAAACTGGTCGCCGGTCACCCGGACCTGCTGCCCTGGCACGTACACGTCCTGCCTACTGCATGGCGGAGTTGCGGCGGGTTTTGCGATCAAGGGGCCGAGCGAAGGCGTTACGTCGAGAGCGGCCTTCGGAGCGTTCGTCGGAGTCTCTCCGGAAGGATCAGGGTTCGCCGGCAGCCCCGTATCGAGGACGGGATTCCCCCGGTCGATTAGCGTCTGTATATTGCTCGAGAGGGTCTTCGCGTACATGACATGCCCCTTCGGCGTCGGATGGAACCAGCCATATCTGGGGCTGAGGAGGTTGATGCCCCTGATCCAATTCGCGCGCGAACAGACGCCGTGGCCTCCGAAATCCAGGGCGACCGGGACGAAGTGCACGCCAACGGCGCTGGCGCTCGCTGCGAGCCGCTGATGCAAGCCGTCCCCGAGCGAGTCCATCCATTGGCGCTCGGACGCGGAGAAAACATTGCTCTCTGGTAGCGGACAGTCCTCGCCGCCGAACAGCTGCGGGTAGCCCAAAACGAAGACCGCGGCATTCGGGGCCTGGTCCTTTATGGCACGGTAGGTGGTCGCCACGCGGCTGCCGACGAACGACAGCCTTTCCGTGACGACCTGCTGGAACGATTTATTGATCCCGGACCACGGTTTGAAGGTGGGGGAAAGACAGTCAACTTGCTTGCACGTCTCCAGGATCTCCACGAAGCCGAGATCGTCCCCACCGACCGTCAGCGTGACCATGTCGGTGTCGGGATTGACAATGATTGTGTCGTCTCGAGGAGGCGGATAGAACCGCGACAGTTCGGGATTCTCGTGCGGCGCCTTTAGGGAGGGTAAGCCTCCTTGCTCGAGTGGCAGGACGTTGCGAGTCACCGCGCCGCTGCAAGCCAGGAACTCCTCCTGGTGGAGATGGATCCCCTTGAAGGAAACCTTGAAGCCGTACGCCTGGGGGGATCGGTGGCACTCATTGACGTCAGGGATGTCCGAATCGGGGGTAAAGGGCTGGATGCCTTCGCCGGACGAATAGGAATCGCCCAGCGCGACGTAGACTATGGGGCCCAGCGAAACCTTCCAGTTGTCGATGGCGGCGGTGATGGAGTAGGCGGGGTGATCGTCGATCTGGCTGTTGGCGCGGTAGAACCCGAACGTCATCGTGGATCCGTCCCCGGAGAAGTCAGGGTGCGAGCCCGGGTCGGCATAGGCGGGACAGGGTCCACCCAGGATTTCGATGAAGTCGGACGCGGTCAGGCCGCCCAGAACCACGTGATGCCAGTTCATGTTGGCACCTGTCGGATAGAGCGGGACCACGAACACCCTGCCGTCCTGTCGGATCGCGGGACCGGTCGCCTGTCCGCCCCCGAAGCCATCGATCAGTTTCGCGTCCTCCGAGTAGTTGGCGTTGGCAAGCGCACCCTGGGTGGCGGGGTTGTACGTGGCGGTCGATTTGAAGGCGAAGGCGTGGATGGCGGAGCAGTCCGCGCTGACGTTCGTCTCAACCACGATATGCAGGCTGGGATTCCCGTCCCCCCCTTGCACCTGCATGCTCGCGGAGCCGCCGTTGCCGGACGCGACTTGGCTGTATTGCCAATCGGAGGTGAAATCACCGTCGAAAAAATCAATGGAAGCGCCCGCGTAGCTCAACGATCCGAAAGTGATCGTCGCGATCGCCGTCGACAGCACAGGCCATCGGGCTGTTCTCATGGAGTTCATGGTGTCTCCGTGTGCGGATGTAAGCAATCATCCGCCCGGCAAGATACGCTGTCAAGAGCCGCAGCAATCACGCCCGTGGCGTCTCAGCCCCACCCCCATCGACGCTTGCGATATACAAAAAACCCGTGTGACCCGAATAGGCTCCGCCTGTGGAGCCCACGACGCCAAGGATCTCCGGATCAGGTGTCCCTCTAGGTGTCCATACTCCTCGGACTCTACGACCCTCCTCGTACTCCTCGGACGGGAAAAGGGCAACGAATT
>JANMQK010000026.1:0-13445 GCA_031370485.1 Acidobacteriota bacterium
TCTGCCCATCACCGCCCAGCGCTCCCCGCGCCTGATCGTCAGGCTCATCCCCTCGTAGATGACGCGGCGGCCGTAGGCCTTGTGGAGGTTCTCGATCACGGCCACCTGGTCCCCCGAACGGGGCGGGTCGCGGAAATCGAATTTCACGATCGTGCGCTGCTTGGGAAGGGTGACCTTCTCGATCTTGTCGAGCGCCTTGATGCGGCTTTGCACCTGCGCGGCCTTGGCGGCGTGCGTCCTGAAGCGGTCGATGAACCGCTGCTCCTTGGCGAGCATCGCCTGCTGCCGCGCGTAGGCCGCCTCGCGGTTCGCTTCGCGCAGCCCGCCCTCGCGCTCGTAGAAATCGTAGTTGCCGGAATAGACCGTGATCTCGCCGCTGTCGATCTCCGCGATCTTCGTGACGATGCGGTTCAGGAACTCGCGGTCGTGCGAGGTCATCAGCAGGGCGCCGGTGTATCCCTTGAGGAACGTCTCGAGCCAGATGATCGACTCGATGTCGAGGTGGTTGGTCGGCTCGTCCATCAGCAGCACGTCGGGCCGGCCGAGAAGCACCCGGGCCATCGCCACGCGCATCTTCCAGCCGCCCGACAGCGCTCCGACGTCGCCGTCGATCCGCTCGTCGTCGAAACCCAGCCCGTGCAGCACCTCGCGCGCCTGGCTCTCGAGCGCGTAGCCCCCCAGGTGGTCGTACTCCTCCTGCACCTCGCCGAAGCGCGCCAGGATGGCATCCATGTCGCCGGCCCGGGCCGGGTCGCCCATGGCGTGCTGGAGCGATTCCAGCTCGTGGTGCAAATCGCCGACCCGGCCGCTGCCGGCGATCGCCTCGTCAAGCACCGAACGGCCCGACATCTCCTCGACATCCTGGCGGAAGTAGCCGATGGTCAGCCGCTTCGGCACCGACACCTCCCCCTGGTCGGGCGTCTCGTCCCCCACGATCATGCGAAAGACGGTGGTCTTCCCCGCGCCGTTCGGGCCGACCAGCCCGACCTTCTCGCCGGGGTTCAGCTGGAACGACGCCTCGACGAACAGGACCTGCTTCCCGTACTGCTTGCTGATGTTGATAAACGAGATCATGAGTGGTTGGAAGGTTCCTTTGCGAGAGTCCCCGATCCGACGGTGCGAGGACCTGACGGTGCGGCCGTCCTCCGCCGGCGCTCCCAGGAATGACGCCGGCGGCGGGCGAGCCATCCGTGCCCTGACCTTGAGAACAGCCTGCGCACGGCCCCGGACACATCCGCCGCCAGCCGGAGATCGCTCTGTGTCGTGCTCAGACCCTTGGCGCCTAACAAACGGGCGGCCAGTTCGGGATGCCCTTCCCTACATCCCCGCGCTCAACATGCCCAGCGCGCAAAGCGCCGCTCCGTGGGTCATGTTCCAGCTCACCACCGGATCGAAAGACGGATGCTGCATCAAGTTGGTGCGGATGACATGCGCGCGCGTTCCAACACGCCGCGTCATGGCCGCCTGCATCCGGGCGCGCTCGATCACCGCCGCGTCCGCTCCCAGCGGAAGATCGTGACCGTAGCCCTGCACGAACAGCAGATCGTCCGGGCGGTGGCGTCCGCAAAGAAGCTCGTAAATGGAGTCGATGCCCCCGGTGAAGCAGAGCCCCGTCCTTCCGGCCCCCGGCTGTCCTTCATATGAGTCCATTTCCAGATTCGCCAGAGGATCGAAGGGCGGTACGTTCAGCCATCCGGCCCAGGTCGGCAGCATGGAACCTGTCTGCGCAACCCACTCGGCACTGACCGGCAGAGGACAGCGCAACAGACGCCGTTGCACCAGGGCGGGCAACGTGAACAAGGTCAGAAACGCCTCGGGCACGGCGCGTAGTGGCAAGCTGTCGCTGGCGTACCACACCGGTATGCCATCCACAGTGGCCTCGACGCGGCCGGCGTCCGCGGCCCTGGATATCCCGTCAATGGCAAGCTCTGTCATTACTCGTGCCTCTAACGTTGCGCATGACCGATTCAAGCCGGGCTCGTCCGTCCGGCGGAAGCCATTCCATCACGGTGGGAGGGAGGGAGCAAGAGAAAGGCGGTTCGTGCCGCGCTTACCCTGCCGGCGGCGTCTCGCGGCGGGCCAGGCGCAGGGTCATCAGCACGAGAACCACGACCGCCGCGGTGAGCGCTATCCACAGAAGCGCGGTCTGGCGGTACCCCTGCCCCTTCAGCCGGGCGCTCAGGCTGTAGTCCTGGTTCGGCTCGAGGGGCCCGGCGGTGATCGGGGCGGCCTTGACCGCCAGCACGACGTCGCGCACCCGCTCCAGCTCGTACCGGGGTGGCGCTTGATCGGGCGCGCCGAGAAGCAACGCATAGCGCCCCGCGGGCGCCGTCAAAAATACTTCGGGCAGGACGACGCGCGCCTGCGCGGAGCGGAATTCGAGCGGCGCATCGTCGCCGTCCTCGACGACCAGGTCGAGCGATGTCAGTCGCACCGGCGGGACGTCGATGGTCACCGGGCGCGGATCGTCGACGGGGCGCGTCAGGCGGCCGCGGAGGAGCGTTGTCTCCTCGCGGGGTGCGCCCCGTTCCTTGCCGGCGCTCTTCGCCTCGAGGCTGAAGGCCCGGTCGAAGAATCCGGCGCCGGTGTCGAGGACCAGGCGGTCAAAGCGCATCGGCGAGACCGGAAGCCTCACCGAGTAGCGTGACATTCTGTCGCGTGTCTCCGGCCGTTCGATTTCGAGGGGGACGAGGTCGGTGGCGGCGTCGCGCTCGACGAGATAGGGCCACTGGTGCGAACTGTCGTCGGCGACCCGGAGATCGGACAGGTCGTCCCCCAGGACCGCGAGGTCGGCCGGATTGATCCGGAGACGCGACAGTCCCTCGGCGGAAACGGGCACGGTCAGGGTGCGCAGGTGGCTGAACAGGCGGCGGTCGACGACCGCGCCGGGGTGCATGGCGAAGGCGAGCGCCGGGGCGCCGTCGTACGCGGGGTTCGGCCGGGTCCCGCCCAGGCGCGCCGCGTGGACCGCCGCCGGGTCGTAGAGTAGCGCCGCCGCCTCGGCGCGCTTGCCGGTCACGGTGGCGGCCGGTGGCGGCAGGAGGCCGGCCAGGTCGTAGCGCGGCGCATGCGCGCGGCCGCCGCCAAAGCGTAGCGTGCCGAAGGCCGCGCCGGAGCGTCCCGCTCCGGCGGAGAAGATGAGCGACGGCTGCCGGATGACCGCGGCGAAGGCGAGACCGGCCAGCGCCGGGCTGTCGCCATCGTCGATCTCGACACGCAGCCGGTCGCCGCGGGCCGGCCGCAGCGCGACTTCGTACTCGCCGACCGGGACGAGCACCTTGACGCGGTAGATCGTCCCCGACCCCAGGTCGCCGCCGGCGGCCGGTCCGTCGTCCCGGACCCGGACCCTTCGGTCGAAGGTGGGGGTGGCCGTCTCGATCCGCAGCAGGTCGGGAACGACTCCCCGAGGGCGGGCGAGATCGACAACGGTCCGCCCCTCGGCGCTGCGCGACGACAGGATCTCCAGCGGCACGTCGATCTTGCCGCCCCTCTCGACCGCCCGGGCGCTCTCGAGCCTCAGCCCCGGCTGCAACCAGAACGGGTGCTCGGTCTCGAAGACGATTCGCAGGCGCGGTCCGTGAAAGGCCGGCAGCGGAAGCCGCAGCTTCTCGGCCGAGAGCGCGCCGGTGAGCCGGAAGACCGAGCCGTCCGCGATGAGGGAGGTTGTCTCCCCGGACGCGCCGACCCCCTCGACGTTCACCCGCGCGACAAACTCTCCCTGAGGCGGTTGCACGACCAGGACCCAGGAGCCGGTCTGCGGCGCGGTCGCGGGCATGTCGATCACGAGTGTTTCGCGGCGGCGTGGCGGCCCTTTCTCGCGTTTTATCTCGGCGCGGGCGGCGTCGAGCACGCGAGGCTCGTAGCGCTGAGCGACCTCGATTCCCGCCGGCTTACCGGCCCCGGCGTCCACCAGGAACGGGACCTCCTTTTCCTGCGCGTCGAACAGTCTCAGGTCCGACAGGTCGGGGCGGCAGGCCTTCAGGATCTCCGGCGTCAGCACGAGACGCGACAGGCCGCCCCCCGCGACCAGGACCGGCGCCTCCTGCGGAAAGAGCCGACGCAACTCGACCGGCTGCGCCCCCGGCGCGGGAGCGAGCGCGAGGGTGGAGGCCAGAACGACGGCCCAGGTCCGGTTCATGACCTCTCCTGCGGCGCCTTGCGGAACACGAAGCGCTGGTACAGGAGCGACACCAGGATCAATGACACGGCAAGCCCGACGAGAGACGCCACGCGATACAGATCCTGGAGCGCCCCGAGATCATAGAGAAAGACCTTCCCGATTGTGCCCAGCAGGAAGCAGAGGCTGATCCAGCGCAATCCGAGTGAATCGCGCGCCATCCCGAAGCCGAGAAGAATCAGCGCGTAGATCCCCCAGGCGATCGACACTGTCAGCCGCTGGGCCGGCTCGCCGCCGAACCTCATTGTGAGGACCTCGCCCGTGGCGAACCAGTCGGCGATCGTCAGGTTGATCCAGACGAAGATGACGACGATCGCCGCAAGCGCCGACCCGATGGCGCCGACCGCGTGCCCCCCGGCGTAGAGGTTGTTCTCCCAGGGACGCGCGCGCTCCTTCTCGCGCGGCCGGAGAAGCGCCGCGGAACCCAAAAGCGCCGCCGCCGGAACGAAGTAGGTGTACATCAGCCAGTTGACGATCCGAATCGTCGAGCGCGGGTAATAGCCAAGAAGCGCCGGATTCGCGACGAGGCGCGCCGTGGTCGCCCCGAGGAGCGCCAGCCCCAGGTATTTCAGGCCGGGATGATCCAGCCGCTTCCAGAGGGCCAGCATTGCGAGCCCATCGAGCGCCCAGCCGATCGTGATCCATTGCTTTTCGAGCTGCAGCGGGATGGCGACCGCGACGAACGACAGCGCCACCGCCGAGAACCAGACGAGGGCGCTGCGACGGATCGGATCGGTCGCCGGCCAGGCGCGGCGGGCCTGGTCCGCGGCGAGCAGCGACAGGGCGCCGAGCGCTATCGGCAGCGCGCCGATCGCGGCGTCGCCGAATCTCCAGAAGAAAAGCCCCCTGAGGGGCAAGAACCATAGCGGCCCCGCGAGGGCGGCGGCGTACCAGGCGAGCCTGTCCCCCGAGAACCGCTTCACCGCGAGAAGCGGCCAAGCCGTGAAGACGACCACGGAGGCCGCCTGCGCCAGGAACGCCACGAGCACCTCGCGCGGATCGGTCCTCCATGATCCTGCGTGCCCGAAAGTCCAGGAAACATGCACCAGGAAAGTCGCGCCGACAGCGGCCGCGCTCCACGCGCCTTTTCCCAGGCGCGTGGCGGCCACCATCGCCAGGACACCAAGGGCAAGCGCGCTCCAGAGGGCCGGCAACGCCTGCAGCGACAGGATGAACGGCCTCCCGGTCAGGAGCACCAGAAGGAGCACCGGCAATGTGCCCGCGGCCCGTTGCGCGAAGAGGCGCACCTCCTCGTCCCGGCGGAGCAGGGCGGCGAGCTGCAGCAGGACCGGGAAGACGACCAGGAGGGCGAGGAAGGTCCCGGCCGGCGGAAAGAGGGGGCTGCTATAGCGGTAAAGATGGAGGACCGACAATCCGAGGCCGAGGTACAGGGCGGCGGCGACCTGCAGGGCGCCCCGCCGCGGGAACGCGGCGTGACGGTAAAGCAGGCAGGCGATCGCGGTCCAACCGGCGATCCATGGAGCGACCGGCACTTCGGAGGCGCCCGCCGCGAACAGGAGAAGCAGGAAGAACCCTCCCGCCGCCACGAGCGCAGCGGCTGCCGGGCCCTCGATCCCGGCCGGCTCCCGGTCGATCTCGACGAACAGGTGGGCGATCGCCGCGAGTCCGACCGCCACCCCGACGGTCTCCCAGGCGAGTGATGTGGTCAGCGTGTGCTGCAACAGCCACACGGCCGTCACGACGACACTCGCCGCGGCCGCTCCGGCCCCGAGCGCAGGAACCTTCTGCGCGCGGCCGACCCAGCAGGCGCCCGCGCTCAGAAGCGCCATCATGATCCCTATCGGGTAGAGGTGCGGCCCCAGCTCGACGCGGCCGGCGAAGTAGAGCGCGAAGACGAACGGAAAGAGGATCGCCCCGATCTGGCTTAGGAGCCACCCGCCGCGCGCCGCGACACCTCCGACGAGATGCCCGGCGACGACGAACAGCACGGCGAACACCGTCAGGATGACCAGCCCCAGGAAGAGGCTCTCCGGCCCCATGCGCGTGCCAATCCAGAGCGCCTGCATGATCACCGTCCCGAGAAGACAGAGCAGGCCGAGCGACGGCCAGGCGCGCTTGCGCCCGACCGCGAGCAGGCCGAGATCGAGGAGGAGGACGTAACCGAAAAGCCCGATCGGCCGGTCCGACCCGCTCGCCAGCAGGAGTGGTGTCGCGAACCCTCCGACCATGCCGATCACGGCGATGAGGAGCGACGAATGGCGCACGGCCAGCAGGCAGCAGGCGGTGGTGACGAGCACCATCAGGCCGAACACCAGCGGCATGCCGATGAGCCCGTAGAGCACGTGGGCCGCCCAGAACGCCGCGTACAGGATGACCACACCGGCGCCCGAGATCCCCTCGGAGGTCTGCCGGTAGCCACGGGACCGCAGCCACTCCGATCCGAGGAGGCAGGCGAGCCCCGTGAACGTGCCCAGGACGACCCGCATCGCGGGGGTGATGAGCCCCTGCTCGATGGAGTACTTGAAGAACAGCAGCCCCGCGAGGCCAAGCGCGACGGCCCCCACGACGGCCGCGCCACGAATCCCCACCCAACGCTCCCAGTCGTTCGGCGCCGCCGGGGGCTTCGGAGGTCGCGGCGGCCCCGGCGGTCTCGGCGTTGTGAACGACGGGGGAGTGACCGACGGCGGCACGGGACGCGAGGTGGTGCGCGGGGCAGGCCCGTGCGGCGACGGCGGGGCGGCCGGCGAACGTGACACGATGGGCGGCGGTGCGACACCGGGCTCCTGCCTCGCCGCGGACGGCGCGGCGCTCTCCGCCGCCCCCCCGGAGCGCTCGAGCGCCGCGACGCGCCGCGACAGCGTCGTGATTCGCGCGTCGATCGCTTCGAGATGGGCCTGGGTCCCTTCCTCCTGATTGCGGAGATTCGCGATCCGCTTGATCCGTGCCAAGGCGAGCAGCGCCAGGACGGGCCCGGCGAGCACGCACCCGAGGACGAACAGGATGAGGGGGCCGATCATCACGTCGATCATCACCCCTATGTGGTGGGAACCGGAAACCGCGCGGTCAAACCCGCGACCGCTTCAGGCATCGCGCGCGCAGCATGCCACAAGCGGCGCAAAAATGCATGCCGCGGATGCGGAAAGAGATTGCCTATTGAACCAGGGACAGGGGGAAGGAAATCGCCTATGGCATCAAGGACAGCCCGCGCTCGTTCGGGGACCGCCGGCGCTGGTCTGGCCGTACGTCCCCGCGCCGCAGGAGTTCTTCGCGCGCACCAGATAGTAGAAGGACTCTCCCTCTCCCGGCACGGCCGCGTCGACGGCCGTCGAGGCGGGCGTGCTCGTGACCGGACAGGTCTCGCCCGCGCCGCTTCCGACCGGCAAACCCGAGACGAGGCCGCGCAGAAGCTGGTGCCCGGTTCCCGTTCCCGCCAAGGGGCCCGCGGGATCCCAGGTCAGCGTCTGCGCGTCGGCATCGAACAGGAGCCCGGTCACCTCGACCGGCGGCGCGAACGCGCCGGCGTCGTCCGGGGCGCAGTCGGCCAGGTTGTCGACACCGTCGCCGTCGGCGTCCGCGGCGCCGAGCTGGTTCAGGTCATAGACCCACATCGACCTCGCGTGCGTTCCCGCGAACAGCTGCCGCGTCGCGTCCACGAGGTCGAGATCGTGCACGACCACCAGCGGCATCCCGCTGCCGAGCGCCGACCAGTTCTGTCCGTAGTCGCCGGTAACCCAGACGCCGAGGTCGGTGCAGACAAACAGCCGCCCCCGCATGGCCGGCTTGGGGTCGGCGTTGATGCAGTTGAGCGGCACGTCGGGGAGGCCGCCGCCGATGTAGGTCCATTTCGCCCCGAGATCGGTCGTGCGATAGATCCGCGGCAGCGGCGAGCCGTCACGGTAGCCGGAGAAGGTCACGAAGGCGCCGTTCGCGGAGAACGGGTCGGCCTCGAGGCGTGTCACCCATTCGGTGCGGCCCGGAACGTCGACCTGGGTCCATTGCGTTCCGCCATTGGCGGTCACCCAAACGTTGCCGTCGTCGGTGCCGGCCCACAGGACGTTCGTGTCCACGCCGGACACCGCGATGGTCGTGACCGTCCCTTCGACGGCGCTGGCGAGGTGTGTCGAGCCGTCGCGTTTCTCCTCCGAGACCAGGTGCGGCGGCGGGCCGTTCGTCAGATCCCCGCTGATGGCCGTCCAGCCCTGGGCGCCGTTGGTGGAGCGGAATACGCGGTGAGTCCCGGTGTAGAGGCGCTGCGTAGTCAGCGGATCGTGCGTGATGGGCGTGTTCCAGTTCTTCCGGTCGCCCGACGGGATGCCGCTGGTGCCGCCCGTGAAGCTGCCTCCTCCGTTGCTCGACCGGACGATCCCCCCGTACTGCGATTCGCAGTAGACGCGCATCTGGTTGATTGGATCCACCTCGCACTGGAAGCCGTCGCCGCCATTGACGCTCGCCCAGTTCGACAACCCGCCGTTCGTGGTGCGGACCGAGCCGTTGTCCTGGAGCCCGCCGAAACGGTGCAGGGGGTCCACCGGGTCGATCCCCAGGTCGTAGAACTGCGAGATCGGCTGCGCCGGCGACTTGGTCCAGGTGCTTCCGACGTTGGTGCTCCAGTAGAAGCCTCCGTCGTTGGCCATGTAGAGCTTCCCCGGAGTGATCACGAGATCGTGGTGGTCCACGTGCAGCCCGGAGGTGTGGTTCGTGTAGCTGACGCCGCCGTTCGTGGACCGGGTCCAGTAGACGTCGAGGAGGTACACGATGTCGGCATTGGCGGGGTCCACGCGGATCTGCGCGAAGTAGTACCCGTAGCCGGCGAAGATCGACGTGTGGGCCCCCCCGGGCGTGTCGACGCGGAACCATGACGACCCGGAGTTTGTCGTCTTGTAGACACCGATGAGGCTCCCGGGGTCGTTGAGGTAGAGCGCGTAGACGGTCTGCGGGCTCGAGTCCGCGATGGCCAGGCCGATCCGGCCGACGGTCGCGGAATCCGCGGGCAGCCCGTTCGTCAATCGCGTCCATGAGTCGCCGCCGTCGGTGGACTGCCAGATCCCGCTGTTGACGCCCCCCGCGACCCACTGGACCGGCGTGCTGTAATGCTCCCAGATGGCAGCGTAGATCCGGTCGGGGTTCGAGGGGTCTATGGCCAGGTCGATGGCCCCCGCCGTGGGTGCCACGAACAGCACCTGCGACCAGGTCGTCCCCCCGTCCACCGAGCGATAGACCCCGCGGAAGCCATCCGGGACGTAGACGTTTCCGGCCGCGGCGACGAAGACCCGCTGCGGGTTGACGGGGTCGATGGCGATGCGTCCGATCCGCCGCGTCTCGGCGAGCCCGAGCGGCTGCCAGGTCACGCCCCCGTCGGTCGTGCGAAAGACACCGTCACCGTCGTAGGAGTACCCGGCGCCGTTCGCCTCACCCGTCCCGACGTAAACGATGTCCGAATCGGACGGGTGCGCGGCGATGGCGCCGATGGGAAGAAGCGGCTCCGAGTCGAACACGGGCGTCCACGAGGCGCCGCCGTCATGGGACTCGAAGACACCGCCGGCGGCCGCCCCAGCCCAGACGTGGTTCACGTCGTTCGGATCCACCGCCAGCGCGGTCAGCCGCCCGCCGATGTTCGTCGGTCCCGCGAAGGTCCAGACACCGCCCGCGGCCGCGGCGGCCCGCCCATGATGGCGCAACCCCCAGTCGGCCAGCGCGCGTTCGCGGGCGCGCACGGGAATCGGCTTGCCCGAGGACATCCGCTGCTGGACGAACCAGGCGTTGTTGGGAAGTTGCCGCTTTTCGCGCGGCTCGTCCCGCAAGCCCGTGCAGGAGGCCCCGAGCAGGGCCGCGGCAAGCGCCGAGCCGCATGTCGCAAGGATGAGGGCGCGGTTCATGAGGCGAAAAGCATACGACCGTTCAGGCCGCCCCGCAATCCTTATTGGGCCGCAGTCTTCAGGGATTCTCGGTATTCTCTCTGGACGGGCTCGCCCCGCCCCTGATACGATGGCCCCTCACCTGATTCATGGCGCCCGCCTTGCCGCTCGAGGAGAACCGATGAGCGCTCTCCATCGATCGACTCGCAATTCTCCCCGCCGCCCGCCGGATGTGCGTCACGCTCTACGGCGAACTGGCATTCTCGCGGCGACCTGCTGCGTGGCGCTGGCCCTCTCGCTCCAGTCGCCTGCGCTGGCTCACCCCGGCTTCGAAGAGCAGGTCCGCTCTCTCGATGCCGCGATAGCAGCCGACCCGGGGAACGCCTCGCTGTACCTGCAACGGGGCGAGCTGCACCGGATCCATCGGGAATGGAGCGCCGCGAAGTCCGATTACCGCCGCGCCCGGGGCCTCGACCCCGCCCTCGACGCCGTGGATTATTGCGACGGCAGGATGCTGCTGGAGCGAGGACGATACCGGGCCGCCCGCGCCGCGCTCGACAGGTTTCTCGCGGCGCACCCCGGCGACGCCCCGGCCCTCGTGACGCGCGCCCGCGCCCTCCTGGGCGCGGGGCTGCACGCGCAGGCTGCCGCCGACTACACGCAGGCGATCGAGCGGACAACACCCCCCCTGGCCCCCATGCCCGAGCTCTACCTCGAACGGGCCATGGCCCAGGAGGCCGCCAACAAGACGCGCCTCGACACCGCGGTCCAGGGACTGGATGAGGGGATCAGGAGGCTGGGCCCCGTGGTCACGTTGCAGCTCGCGGCCATTGAGCTCGAATTGAAGCTGGAACGATTCGACTCGGCGCTCGCCCGGCTCGCGACAATCTCCGCCCGCTCGGCCCGGCAGGAAGCCTGGCTCGCGCGGAAAGGGGAGATCCTGGCGCGCGCCGGCCGCGAGGCCGAGGCTGCGGAAGCCCTCCGCGCCGCTCTGGCAACCATCGGTGCTCTTGATGAGCGCCGTCGCGCGACACCGGCGGTCCGCGCTCTCGAAGCGAATACCCGCACCTCGCTCGGCAGGCTCGATGCCGCACGGCAAAGCGGCGGGGGAGCGCCATGACCGCGCGGCGAGGTTTTCTTCGTGGACTCCTCGCGGCGGCCCCGTCCCGCGCTGCCCTGCTGACGGCAGCGCTGCTGCCCGCCGCACTGCTTCTCTCGGCATCCGCCGCGCACGCCTCGGAGACCATCCTGGTCCACCGAGGCAGCACGATGAAGTACCTGAGAAACGGCGTGGACCCCGGGATCGGACTCGCCTGGACGGCGGCGTCCTACGATGACGCGGCCTGGCCCGGAGGGATCTACGGCGTGGGATACGAGACGGCCCCGCCGGGCGCCGCCGGCCTGCTTGAGACGGTCGTCGATCCCGGTGCCTGGTCGGTCTACACGAGAGCGCGGTTCGTCATCGACGACGTGTCGTCGATTGCGGCGCTTTTTCTCGGCGCCGACTACGACGACGGCTACGTGGCATGGATCAACGGATCGGAGGTCTACCGGTCTCCCCAGATCCCCGGCGGGTCGCCCTCCTGGAACACCAACGCCGCCTCGCACGAGTCGAGCAATGCCGCGCTGCCGAACTACGGAACGCTTCTGGACATCACGACGGCCGCGGTGCCGCTTCTCCACGACGGCGAGAACGTCCTTGCCGTGGGCGTCTGGAACAACGGCGCCCCGTCCTCGAGCGACCTGGTGCTCGTCCCGAGGCTCTCGATGAGACCGATTTCGCTCGTTACCCGGGGGCCCTATCTTCAGAAGGGGACCCCGGCGGGTGTTGTCGTGAGATGGAGGACCGCCGACGCGTCGGAAAGTGTGGTGCGCTACGGCCCGGCGCCGGGGCAATTGACGGAGACCGCCTCCGCCCCGGCCGTGACCACCGAGCACTCCGTGACACTGATGGGGCTGCAGCCCGGCACGAAATACTACTACTCGGTCGGCACGGCCGCCGCGACTCTGGCGGGGGACGACGCGGAGCACTTCTTCGTGACCTCGCCCGTTGCCGGCGCCGCGCCGGCGACGCGGATCTGGGTCATCGGCGATTCGGGGACGGCCAACGGCAACGCCCGGGCGGTGTACGACGCCTACAGGGCGAGGACCGGCGCGCGACGCACCGATCTCTGGCTCATGCTCGGGGACAACGCCTACACAACCGGCACGGACATTCAGCACCAGGCGGCCGTGTTCGACATGTACCCCGAGCTGCTGCGAAATACTGTCCTGTGGACCACCCTCGGGAACCACGAAGGAATCACCGCCGATTCCTCGACCCAGACGGGGCCCTACTACGACATCTTCACGCTTCCAACACAGGGAGAGGCGGGCGGAATGGCCTCGGGGACCGAGGCCTACTACTCCTTCGACTACGGCAATATCCATTTCATCTGCCTCGAGTCGTTCGAGACCAACCGCTCGCCGAGCGGCGCCATGATGACCTGGCTGCAGGCCGACATCCTGTCGACGGCGCAGGACTGGGTCATCGCCTTCTGGCATCACCCTCCCTATAGCAAAGGCTCGCACGACTCCGACAACTCCCAGGTGGATCTTGAACTCGTGCAGATGCGCACCAACGCGCTGCCGATCCTCGAGGCGGCCGGGGTCGATCTCGTGCTGACCGGCCACAGCCATTCCTACGAGCGCTCCTTCCTTCTCGACGGCCACTACGGCTTCTCGGGCACGCTGACCCCGGCGATGAAGCTGGACGCCGGCGACGGCCGCATTGATGGGACGGGCGCCTACCAGAAGCCTTCCATCGGGACCGCGCCTCACGAGGGGGCCGTGTACGTCGTGGCGGGAAGCTCGGGCCAGACAAGCGGCGGGGCGCTCAATCATCCCGCCATGTTCGTGTCGCTGAACGCCCTGGGCTCTCTCGTCCTGGAGGTCAAAGGCGCGCAACTGGATGCGACGTTCCTGGACAGCGGAGGTGTTGCGCGGGACACCTTCAGCCTGTTCAAGGGCCCGCTTGGGCCGCCCGTGGCCGATTTCAGCGCCGCGCCCAGGACCGGCACGGTGCCGCTGCAGGTGGCGTTCACCGACCTGACGACGAACGGACCGTCGGGCAGGGCCTGGGACTTCGAGGACGACGGGTTCGTGGACAGCACCCTTAGAAACCCGGTCCATGTCTTCGGCACGCCGGGCCTCTACACGGTCGGCCTGACGGCCGGGATCCCGCCGGCGTCGGATGGCGAGATCAAGTCGGACTACGTCTGCGCCCTGTCGGCGAACGGCCTCGGAGACGTGGATGGCGACGGGATAACCGACGGCACCGACCTCTGTCCCTGCGTCGCGGACATGGCCCAGACCGACACCGACGGAGACGGTCTCGGAGACGCCTGCGACCCCGATGACGACAACGACGGCGCTCCCGACGGGTCGGACTGCGCGCCGCTCGACGCGAGCGC
>JANMQK010000259.1:0-14618 GCA_031370485.1 Acidobacteriota bacterium
CCGGTCAGGTCCATGCTCAGGATCTCGGTACCTATGGTGTCCGCGACCTGGGTCTGGCGATTGACGAAGGCGTCCGGCAGGCCGGCGCTTGACAGGCGCACGACGATGGGCGGACCGCCCGTCGCCTGGAGCGGCTCTACCACCAGCATGGCCGTGGACGGGAAGCTGTCGGTCCCGGCCGGGATCGGCGGGCAACCGGACGAGGGGGTGCCCGACTGCATGCGGATTGTCCCGGTTGTGCTTCCGGACATGCCCCCGAACGGACCTGGACTGTGCCCGATGAAATCAATCCTGTAGGTGATGTCGAAGAAGCTGTCCACGGCCCAGTTGCCGCTGGGCAGCCGCGTCAGGGTCGTGTGCCCGGGGCTCGGCATGCTGAAGCCCGTTCCGGCCGTGATCCGCAACAGGTCGAAGTCGGGATCTCCTATGATTTGGCCCTGGATTCCCATCATATCCGTGTCAAAGGACTGGACGGGGGCGAAGGGAGTGCGCGGGCCGGTGTCGGTGGCGCATTGCGTCGGAATCGTCAGGTTTCGGAAATAGCCTGTCTGATTCCCGGTGCCCCGCAGCGACAGCGTGAGCGACGACTGGAAGGTCTCGTGCTCCCCCCCGAGACTTCCGCCCGGAGTGTGGGTGATTTGGATGAAGCGGTCGTGCTTCGCATCGATCTCGACCGTGGTTCCGGGAGGCAGCCCGTTGAGCATCCTGTGAAGATCGGCCGGGCTGACGTAGCCGCAGCCCTGGGGGGGCAGGCTCACCGTGCCGCTGCCATCGTCCACGACCGTGCAGGGGGGCGGCGCCGGCTTCCCGGCCTGCATCCTGATCGTCCCGGTCGTGCTCCCCGACATCCCGGCAAAGGGACCGGGTGAGTGACCCACGAAATCGATCCGGTAGGTGATGTCGAAGAAGCTGTCGACGTTGAAGTTGCCGCTGGGCATCCGGGTCAGGGTCGTGTGTCCGGGGCTCGGCATGTTGAAAGTCGTCCCGGCGGTGATACGCAGCAGGTCGAAATCGGGGTCGCCCGCAGGAAGCTGCCCCTCAAGCCGGAACATGTCCGTGTCGAAGGACTGGATCGGGGCGCCCGGAGTGCGGGGCGCGGTGTGGGTCTCGAAGTCCACCGGCATGGACGCATTCCGCTGGTAGCCTGCCAGCCCTCCGGTGCCCTTGAGCTTCAGCACCAGGTTCGAATGTGAACACTCCTGCTCACCCCCCAGGGATCCTCCCTGCTTTTCGCAGCGCGCCCCGGGCGGCGGAGAAAACGAGCAAGTTCCAGGTGTGATCGGGATCTGGCAGAAGAAGTCCAGGTGCTCAGCGGCCACCTCGATGGTCGAACCGGGCGGCATCAGCCCGTTGATCATCTCGTGGAGGTCGTTCGGGCTGACGTAGCCGCAGCCGGGAGGCGGCAGGTTTACCGTGCCGCCGCCGTTATCCGGAACCGTGCAAGGGGGCGTCTGCGCGAAAGCAGGCGTCACCAAGGCGGCCGACATGATAATCGTCGCGGCGATCACCGCCGCACCGGTCAGAGGAAACTGCACCCAGAAAAAAGCCTTACGCAAGGAGTGAATCATGAGGTTGACCTCCCCCCCGAGAGAAGTAGCCGAACAAGACAAGAGAGCATGGCGACACTAAGGCGGTTTTCGCGGGCAACCTCCCGCTGGTGCCGCATGTTGTACCGCATTACCTGAGCAAGATCAAGATCTTTCTGATCCGATTCTTCACTTTAGCCATTCGACCCTCCCAAGGCGGGGGGTCCCCGGCTGCCCGCCCGGCCCGATTCAATCGCATCGCGCATGTTCAATGCTTGACGAGGGTTGCGCCTCGTCGTACTATCCCGCCACCTGAAACGCGAAGACGCAGCGCACACCTCGACGCTCCGGGCGATCCAGGCCGTCAGAGAAGAGGAGCCTTCGTGCCTGACAGAGAGCGGACCCGGCGGGAAGTCGTCCAGATGGTCGCCGAAATCGCCGACCTTCCGGTGGATCGGGTCTCCGAGGACGCAACACTCGAGTCCCTTGGCATCGACTCGCTGAACGGCCTGAGAATCGTGGCGGAGATGGAAAAGCGCTATGGGATCAACGTTCCCGACGAGGCCATCGGCAAGATCCGCTCGATGCCCGACATCTTCTCCCTGGTGGACGCGCACATCCCTGGAGAGTAGGAGACCCGCGTGACCGGGACAATCCGCCCCTGCGTCACGGGGATGGGTGTAATCACTCCGATCGGGCTGGACCTGGAGACGTTCTGGGAATCACTCCTCGCGGGGAAAAGCGGCGCCGCCGCCGTCCGCTCGTTCGACACCTCGGCCCTCAAGAGCAGCATCGGCTGTGAAGTGCCGGCTTACTCCGTTCCCGAGCCGGTCCGTCGCCACGTCCTGGGCGGGCGGTGCACCGAGCTCGCCCTCCTGGCGGCGGCGCAGGCAGTCGAACAGGCCGGCATCGGCCCGCTGCTCCGAGAGGCGCCGGACGCCGCCGTGGTCGTGGGAACCACGATGGGCGACGTAACCCTCTTCGAGCAGGAGCGGGCGAAGCATACCGACCGCCAGGCCGACGACCGCGAGCTCGCCTCCCTGGCGCACCGGCCCCTGGACGTGATGGGCCGCTCCATCGCCCGGATGTTCGGTCTTTCGGGCCCGGTCACGACGGCTCCGACGGCGTGCGCCGCCGGAGCCTATGCGATCGGCATGGCGGCGGCGCTGGTCTCCCGCGGGCGGGTCCGCCGGGCGCTCGCGGTGGGGTGCGAGGCCTTCTCGCGCCTCGCCTTCGTCGGCTTCACGCGGCTGGGCGCGATGTCCCCCGACCTCTGCAGGCCGTTCAGCAAGGACCGTCCGGGGCTTCTCCTTGGCGAGGGGGCTGCCGCGGTCGTCGTCGAGTCGGAAAAGGACGCGCTATCCCGCGGCGCCCCTGTGCTCGGGTACGTCGACGGGTTCGGGCTCTCGTGCGACGCCTATCATGTCACCGGCCCTCATCCGGAGGGGCTCGGAGCGGTCCGCGCCATGATCGGCGCACTCGAGGAGGGGCAGATTCCCAGGGACGCCATCGACTACATCAACGCCCACGGGACCGGCACGCATCTTAACGACAAGGTCGAGAGCCTCGCCGTCCGCAGGGTGTTCGGCGAGCGCGCGCCGCGTCTCCCGGTCTCTTCGATCAAGGCGCTGACGGGGCACATGATGGGCGCGGCCGGTTGTGTTGAGGCCGTGGCCTCGCTTCTTGCGATGCGGCACGGCGTCATCCCCCCGACCTGGAACTGGCTCGAGGCCGATCCCGAGTGCGCCATCGACTGCGTCCCGAACGAGCCCCGGCCTGCCCGGCTGCGCCACGTCCTGTCGAATTCCTACGCCTTCGGCGGGAACAACGCCAGTCTCCTGCTCTCCGCGCCACCGGACGCCGGGGGTCCGGTGTCATGAGCAGCCGCCGGGCGACGACCTACGACTGTGTCGTGAGCGGCGTGGGCCTGGTCGCCGCCCCGGGAAGAAGCCCGCAGGATCTCCACCTGTCGCTCTGCCGTGGGGTGCCATGCTGGCCGCAGGACTCCGCCGCGCCGGGCGGCGGCGCCCTCGCCGCGCAGCCGTCGGCCGCGCCAATCGAAGGCTTCAACATCCGGGAGCACCTCGACCGGCGCGGGCTCAAGGACCTGTCGCGCACCTCCCAGCTCGCGTGCGCGGCGGCGGCTCCCCTCGCGGCGGCGCTCGAAGGCGTTCCGCCGTCACAGGTGGGAGTCGTGCTGGGGTCGTGCTGGGGAAGCCTCTCCACGGTCGTCGATTTCGAGTGGGAGACCTGCACCGTCCCGGTGCGCCTCGTGAACCCGTTGCTCTTCGCGGAGACCGTCTCCAACGTCCCCGCCGGGCAGGTCTCGATCCAGTTCGGCTGGTCGGCCTTCAACCTGACCGTGTCGAGCGGCTCGGCATCCGGGCTCGCGGCCATCCGGGAAGGGGCCGAGCTTTTGTCTTCCGGGAGGGCGCAGGCCGTCGTCGCCGGGGGGGCGGACGCGATCACCCTGCCGGCGCTGCGCGTCCTGGGGGCCGACGGGGTGCTTGCCGCCTCGCGCGGCTCGCGGCCGTTCGGGTTGGCACGCAGCGGTGCGATCGGCGGCGAGGGGGCCTGCCTGTTCATTCTCGAGTCGCCGGACCGGGCCCGCGCCCGCGGGGTCACGCCGATGGCGCGGCTGCGTTGTGCCGTCATCGGCTTCGCCGAACCGCGGGATCCGGATCAAGGGCCGCGGGCGGAGGAGGTCACGCCGCTCCTCCGGGACCTGCTCGACCAGGCCGCGCTCGACCCGCGGGAAGTTCAGCTTGTCGCGGCCTCCGCGTGCGGCTCGCCGCGGGGGGACCGGGAGGAGGCGCGGGCGATCCACGAGGTCTTCGGCCGTGGCCCGGAGGCCCCCTTTGTGATGGCGCCGAAAGGAATCCTGGGGGAGACCTGGGGGGCGTCGGGGCCGCTGGCCGCAGCCGCCGTCATCGAGTCGATGCGGACCGGCCGCATCCCCGGCCGGCCGCTCGGTTTCGTGCCGGATCCGGACCTGCCCCCCGTCAACATGCCCCCCGAGCCTCTGGCGAGACCGGTCCGGAACGCCGTCATCCTGACCCGGACGGAGACCGGGCATCTTTCCGCCCTGCTGCTGCAGGCACCGGAGGAGCGCGATGCCGCCTGAGAGTCTCGAGGAATTGCTCCCCTGGAGACACCCGTTCCTGCTGATCGATCGGCTGATCGAGTGCGTGCCGCACAAGAGCATCACGACCCGCAAGCAGGTCTGCGGCGATGATCGGCTGGCCCACGCTCATGGACCGGGCACAAGCCTGTGGCCCGGTCTCATGGTCCTGGAAGGGATGAACCAGAGCGCGGCGCTTCTTTTCCGGCTGAGCTACGGCCCGATCGACCCCGCGCGGCTTCCGCTCCTCGGGCACCTGCGCGTCCGGTTTCCCGGGTCGGCGTCCCCCGGGGACACGATCACCTACGCGGTGCGGGCGGTGAAGATGACCCCGACGCACGGCCTGTTCGAGGGAGTCGCCCGGGTGGAGGGACGGCCGATCGTCGAGGGCGAGCTGGCGTTCGCAGTGGCGCGCGCGGACACGGAATCGCCGTGACCCTGACCTACGGCCGTGGGACGGCGCTCGTGACGGGGGGGTCGGGCGGCATCGGCTCGGCGATCGTCTCGGGACTGGCGGCGGCCGGGCTGCCGGTCGCGTTCACCTACCACAGCCGTCCGGAGGCGGCGGCCGCCCTGGTGCGCGCGCTCGAGAAAACCTCGCGGGTCAAGGGTTATCCGCTCTCCACCAGCCGGCTCGGGGACGCCGTGGATCTGATTGGCAAGGTCTCGGCCGACCTCGAACCGGTGCGCTTCGTCGTCTGCAGCGCCGGCATCTCGCAGGAGCGGGCCTTCCACACGCTGTCCGAGGAGGAGTGGACGCGCATCATCGACACCAACCTCGCGGCGGCCGTCGCCATCGCCCGGGCCGCGGTCACCCCGCTCATGAAGGCGGGGTTCGGCCGGATCGTATTTCTCGGATCGGTTTCGGGGCTGCGGGGCATCCGGGGCCACACCATTTACGCCGCCACCAAGGCCGCGCTTCAGGGTCTGACCCGATCCCTCGCCCAGGAGTGCGCGCCGTTCGGGGTGACGGTCAACACCGTGGCCCCGGGGTTCATCGACACCCCCATGCTCGAGAACGCCCCCGAGACGTCGAAGAAAGCGTGGATCGATCGAATCCCGATGCGCCGGCTGGGGCGGCCGGAGGAGGTGGCTCATCTTGTCGGCTTCCTGCTCTCCGACCAGGCGGCCTACGTGACCGGGCAGGTGTGGGTCGTGGATGGAGGGCTGTCGCTGTGAGTGCGCGGCGGGTCGGCATCACCGGCATCGGCGTCCTGTGCGGTTATGGACGGGGGACCGAGGCGCTCTGGGCCGGGCTCTCCTCCGGGCGCAGTGCCATCGGCGAGCACCGGGCGCGACTCGGCCGGCGAAATTGGCTGACCTACCCGATGGCGGCGCTGCGCGACGATCCTGCCGCCTTGGCGCGCGCCCTTCCCAACCCCGAATTCGTGCGTGACAATCACCTGGCCGACGACCCGGACTTCATCGCCCTGGCCGACACCGTCGCGCAGGCCCTCGAGGACGCCGGGCTCGGAGACGGGAAGCGCGGCCAGGACGTCGGGCTGATCGTGACCCACGAGAGCCCGGGGCTGGCGCCGCATGTACAGAGCTTCTTCCGCTGGGGGACGATGGCGAAGGCCTGGTGGCGCTCGCGGTCCAAGTTCAGCCCGCAGGATTTCCTGTATGAGCAGCAGAGCGAGAGCGTCTATCGCCTGCATTCGTTTCTTTATCTCCACTACCTCTCCGCCCTGTTCCACCTGCACGGCTTCACCCTGTACAACAACAATGCCTGCGCCTCCGGGGCGTTCTCGCTCGCCGTGGCGGCGGACCGGATCCGCAACGGAGACTCGGACGCGGTCGTGGTGGTCGGCGGCGACATCCCGGAGGACGGGACGAAGTTCCGCTGGTTCCGCGATCTGGGACTCTATTCGGCGCGCGGCCAGTGCCGTCCTTTCCGCGCCGATCGCGACGGCATGGTGCTGGGCTCGGGCGCGGCGGCCCTGGTCCTCGAAGATCTCGACCTCGCCCTACGGGCGGGCCGCAAGGTGTACGCCGAATGGCTCGGCGCCGGGTTCACCTCGGACGGCTGGAAGGTCACCTTCCCCGACGTGGTCGGGCGGCGGTACGGCGACGCCATCGCGCGCGCCCTCAAGGTGGCGCAGGTGGAACCGCGTGACCTGAGCCTCCTCGTGCCTCACGGGGTCGGGTCGGGCCTGTACGATCGTTTCGAAGCCTCCTGTCTCGGCGACGTCCTCGGGAACAGCGGGACATCCTGGCCCCCGATGATGCTTCTAAAACAGGCGATCGGGCACACGCTGGGCGGCTGCGCCCTGGTGGAGACGGTCGCGGCCCTCATCGCGATGCGCCAGGGGCATATCCCGGAGGCGGCGCGCTGTGTCGAGCCCGACCCGGCGCTGTCGATCGGCCCTCCGCGGCCCGAACCGCTTCGACCTGACGGCCTGATTCTCAAGTGCACCAACGGCTTCGCGGGGCAGAATGGCGCCATGGTTCTTCGCGCCAGCCCCGAATGATGGGAACAGGGCGCTCGGAGACGGTACGGTGACAGTGCCGTGGCCCCTGAGAATTGCGCTGCGGCGCCTGCTCGAGCGCGACCCTGGGGAGATCGAACGACGCGCCGCCGGGTTCTCGATCGCAAGCCCCGAGGGGCGCCGTCTGGTCGCGCGGCTGGGCGAGGCCTTCATCGGCGGCTACAACGCGATGCTGCGGCTCGAGTCGCCGGGGCGCGTGGCCGGGCAGGGCGCTCTGGTCGATCCCCACTTCCGTCCCTTCTTCTTCGAGGGGGCCGCGATGGGCTACCTGCCGCGCGGTTACCTGTCCCGCGGGTTCAGCAGGGATTCCGCCGAGCGCGATCTTCTCCAGATGCACCCCGGCTTTCTCTACCTGTACTACGTCGGCCTGGGCTTCTGGATCGCCATGCGCCATCCGCGCCGGCCGTCATCCATCGAGAGCCTGCGGGAGCACCTCGACCCCATGTACCTGCCGCTCTGCTACGACGGGTTCGGCTTCAAGATCGGGTTCTTCGATTACCCGGGAAGACACGCGGCACGCGGCCTGCTCGATCGCTGCCCCGCCGAGCGCAGGGCCGCCATCTACCAGGGATTCGGCAGGTCGCTGTTTTTCGTCTACATGGACGACGAGGCGTCGTTTCTACGCGAACGTGACGCAGAGCGAGGCCGCCACCGTGAGGACATGGAGTTCGGCCGGTCGCTGGCTCTCGCGTTCACCGGCATCGACCGGCCCCAGACCATCGCGGCCCACGTCGCCGCCGCCCGGGACGAAGGCGAGCTCGGGGCCCGGCTGACGGGGATCACCTGGGCGCTGACGGCACGGGAGATGAGCGATCCCGACTATTTCCACCGCTGCGTCGCGCGGGCGCCCGAGGGGTGGGGTCCCCTGCTGTCGGGGTTCCCGGCGATCTGTCGCAAGGCATTTTCGGAGTCGACTTCCTACGCAGAATGGCAATCGAAGACGCGGGCGGGAGTGGCCGGGGCCTATGCGGCTTCAGGCGCCATGGCCGGCCGGTAGCGGGACCGGGGGCGCTGACCCGGCGGGAGGCGGCCCCCGCCCGGGTTCGGAGTCCCGTTCAGTCCCGGTCGCGAAGCCGGCGGCCGGAGTCCGGGCCGCCCTGAAACCGTTCCTGCATGAACTCCTGTCGGTTCTGGCGCATCGTCTCGAGCTTGTCGCGCTGCGCCGGCGTCAGAACTTTCCGGAGATCCCTGAGCATGCCCGCCCGCGACACCGCCATGCCCGCCTCGACCTCCGCCACGGCCCGGACCGCGTGGCGGATCGCCGCCTCGTCGAATGTCTCGGCGTGGACAGCGTCCTCGAGGGAACGGCGCGCCTCGAACATCTTGTCGCGATCGGCATCCATCGTCTCACGATGGGCCTGGAGCGGCTTGTCGAGCGCCTCTTTCTGCTCCTCGGAAAGGTCGAGCCGGTCGAGCATCCTCTCCAGCATCGCGCCCTGACGCGGGCCGTGAGGTCCTGGATGATGGCCTCGTCCTCCCGCGTAGACGTATCCCGCACCCAGCACCATGATGGCCGCCAGGACCATCGGGACGGTTGTTCGAACTGACCTTGCGGTGAATCGTTGCATCGTGGCCTCCTCTGTGAACCGGGCCGTCGTTGCGACCCGGGTCCTGTCCACACCCCGGATAGAGCCCGGCGGCCTCCATCCGGTTACAGCCGTTCCCGTGGCGGCGGGAATCCGGTACGATTTCACGATCGCTGTAACCGGGAGCGGCAGGCTACCATCTTTCATTCTGACCGACGGGGAGATGGTCGCCGGAGAAGAGGCTGGATGGAACTCACCTGGATCATGGGCATGACCGGCGGAGCCGGGTCGCGCGCCGCCGACGAGGCGGCCCTGATCGCCGCCAGCCGCGAGGGGGACACGGGGGCCTTTTCCGATCTCGTCCGCCTGCATCAGCGCCGGATCTTCCGTCTTGCCGGCCGCTTCTTCCGGCGCCGTGAGGACGTCGAGGACGCGGCGCAGGACACCTTCCTGACCGCCTGGCGCAGGCTGTCCACATACCGGGGCCGCGCGCCCTTCGAGCACTGGCTCAGCCGCGTCTGCCTCAACTGCTGCTACGCCCGGCTGCGGCGCGCGCGCCCCGAGGAGATCCAGGTCGATATGAGCGTCCTCAGGGAACCGGGCTTCGACCCGCACGCGGCGATCGAGGTGGAACGGCTGCTCTCGAGGCTGTCACCCGGGGATCGGTTCGTGCTGCTACTCCTCGACGGCGAGGGGTGGTCGGTCGCGGAAATCGCCTCGCGGCTTGGGTGGACAACGATGAACGTGAAGGTCCGCGCCCACCGGGCGCGAAAGAAACTGAGAAAGGTCCTGACCCCCTCATGACCGAACCGGCCGATCACACCGAATTCGTCCGGCGCTACCTCAGGCAGCGCCATGCGAAGGTCGAGCCTGATCCGGCGTTCGCGGAACGCGTGCTGGCGCGTCTCGCGCGCCGGCCCGCCGAGCTGATGGGCCTCGCCGCCCTCAGGCTGCTGCCCGCCACCCTGGCGCTCGTCATGGTCCTCGCCTGGCTCTCGATCCGCGCCGGCGCCGATTCGCAGCCCACGGCGCCGCAGACCACGGGGGACGACATGATCGGGTGGCTGATCGAGGACACGGGGCGATGAGGCCGGTCGCGGCCCTCCTCAGCGTGACGGCGCTTCTCGTCTGTGGTGTCGTCGCCGGGGCGCTCGGCATGCACCTTTTCGAGGCGCATCGCGGGCCGGCGCGATGGATGCGGGGCCGCCCCCCGGGGCCGCCGCCGCATCTCGTCATGCGCGAGATGGAAGAGCGTCTCGACCTGACGGCGGACCAGAGACGGCAGATCGCGGGAATCCTCGACCGGAGCCGTGACGAGAGCGAGGCCCTGCGCCGCGAGGTGAGACCGCGGCTCGAGAAGCAGATGGAGCGGACGCGCCAGGAGATCGAGGCGGTGCTCACGCCGGAGCAGCGGCGCAAGTTCCTGGATCTGCGGCGCGAGCAGCGGCGCCGCGCGCGCCGGTTTTTCCTCGGAGAAGGCGAATCCAACCCTGATGCGTTGGAACCCGGCCCGCCGCCGAAGGACTGAGGCCGGCTACATCGACGAGCGCATCATCATCGGCTGCGTCAGAAGCCACAGGCTCTGGAATGAAAAGAGGAGCATCGCCAGGAGCATCGGGACCTGGCTCAGGGTCGCCGTCCGGTGGTTGTCATAGATCGCGTTGGCGACCTGGTGGGCGATCAGGATGCCATACACGTGGCCGATCAGGATCAACCCGACCTGGATGCCCCAGCCCACATTGAGCGGCAGGATCGAGTCGATCAACATGTGCGCGGTCCCGAACAGGTCCCAGCCCCACCCGAACGGGTCGGAGGCCACGCGCACGAGCTTCTTCCCCTCGAAAAAGATGTGCTGCAGGTTGTGGGCAAGGTGGTAGAAGAGAGCGATCGGCAGGAGCGAGTACGAGAACCGCACGAACAGGAATCCCGCGCTGTGGTTCCCGTCGCCGGCGAGCGCCTTCATCAGGACGCAGACTCCGTAGTAGACCGCAAGCGGCAGCAGGATCATTCCGGCCATGCCGGCGCTGAAGGCCACGAGCCAGCTCGCCCCGCCTACCGATTCGATGGCGCCGACCATGCGGTCCCAGGTCGGCGTCATGGTCAGGCCGTGGAACGCGCTCATCGAGAGCATGATGACCGCGAGGTAGGCCTCGTCAACCCGGGTCCTCCGGCCCTCGACCAGGTCCGCTCCGAGCGGCCGCACGTTCCAGGCGATGTTGTCCTTCGAGCAGGTCCTGACGCACTCCATGCACAGGATGCAGTAGGTGTTGGCGTCCATCGCCCCGATGAACTGGCCGGTCGGGCAGGGGCGTCCCGCGCCGCTTCCGTGGTAGCAGTCGTGGGTCGAGCAATGCCGGCAGATGTCGCGATCGGCGGCGCGCAGCTCGGAGGCTGCGAACATCGAGTAGAGGCCGCTGACCCGCCCCACCAGGCAGGCGTAACGGCAGAACGCCTTGCGCTCGAACACGAGGATGGTGAGGACGCTGGCCGCCACCATGACCAGGCCCAGGAACGCGGTCAGCCAGGGCTTCTCCGTGACCCCGAACCCGAGCTCGAGCCAGGTCAATCCCACGAAGAGAAGAGTCGCGAGCCAGATGTTGCGCAGGCCGCGCGGCCAGCGTTTTTCGAGGCCGATCGAGCCGTCGCCACGCCTCCACGGGATCAGGGCGCCGACCCAGTCGGCGATCGCCATCCAGGGGCACGCCGTGCACCACAGCTTGCCGACAAAGAGGATCGCGATGACCAGCCAGGTCCACCAGATGGTCCAGGTCAGCACCGTGGCGATGTTGCGGCCGGGGGACGGGTTCCCGGCGAAGCCGGCGGCGATGACCAGGGCGAACAGCAGGACCACGGGTACCTGCAGGACGAGCCGGAACCACGGCCGCGCGACGAGCGCGCGGAGTAAAGGCACGGCCATCAGATTGAATCGGCGCCCCTCCTCCCGTCCACCGTCGCGCCGCCGGCCGCGGAACTCGAAAAGGAAAAACGACAGGCCGAGGATCGAGAGACTGGTCGCGTAGAAGAGCCAGGGCGGCACTCCCGGCATGAGCGGCCGCGACGGGTCCGCGGCATGGCCGCCTACCCTACCCGCGGGCGTCTTGCCGGTCTCGTGCGCCGCCGTCGGTGAAGTATCGACGACGAGATCCATCCCGCATTTCGGGCAGCGGCCGGGATGGTCCTGGCGCACGCTCTCGCACATCGGGCAGCGCCAGATTTCCGCGGGGCGATCTTCCGGTGTCATGCCCGCGGAAAGAGTTTCGTCCGATGGCGCGCCGCGCCGCGCCTCGTGGGCCCGGGCGGGCTGCGACATCCCGCCTATCAAGATGAGAGGGACGATCGCCGCGGGGAGGGGCGCGTGAAGGAGCCACCCCTGCTTCATGGGCCGATTTCCCCCGCCACCATGCCGCATGGCCCATCACCCCGATGCAAAATCTAGGTCGCGTCACGGGAAATGCCAGCCTGCGACGATTTCGATATTCGCGGCAACCCCTTTGCACTGAGCCCCTTGGACAGCCCTCCGTCCCGCGGGCGGCGGCCCGCGCAGCGACGCGTCCCGGTCGCGGTACAGGTTCAGTTACTCAAGGCTGAAACGGAGAGGATAGATTGCGGAGCGCCAGTGAAAAAAGTGGCGCGCTCGATGAAACGAGCCGAGTTCTAATGACGCCCCGCTCCTGCTCGGACGGTCACCGGGGCTTGGCGCGCGGAATCCCGCCGCCCTGGTTCCCGGGCGCCGCAGCCGTGTCATCCTCCCGCGGCGTCAGGTCGCGCAGGTACTTTCCGAGCGCCACGTGGTCGCGGTTCTCGATCTCGAGGAACTTGATCGCCGTCACAAACCGGCCTTTCCGGCCCTCGCCCACGCGGAGCACGGTGCCGGTCGTCTCGATCTCGCTGTCGGCCCCCGGAAGCCCGAGGAAAAGCTGCACGAGCGATCCGGCCTCGAGCTTCCGGTCGAAAAGCGCGAGCATGCCCCCTTCGCTGAGGTTGACGGTGACCAGCAGATACTTCTGCTTCGAGAACACCCGGTAACGCCCGTCGAGGGCGATCTCAACCCGCTGGCGGGAGCGCCGATTCTGGCCGTACAGGTGGACCTGGTTCTTGCCGCCGGCCTTGGCGCCGTACATCGCGCTGTCGGCCCGCCGGACGAGCTCGGGCGCCTCCCGGGCGTCCGCGGGGCAGGTCGCCACCCCCATGCTGACCGTCAGCCTGGCCCCCTTCATGCCGTCCGCATCGGCGAAATCGAAATCCGCGATTTTCTCCCGGGTCCGATCCGCCACCAGCTGCGCCCCGGTCTTCGTGGTCGACGGCAGGATGAGCGCAAACTCCTCGCCACCGTAACGCGCCGGCACGTCGATCCGGCGCAACGATTCGGACAGCAGCCGGGCGACGGAGACGAGGGCCCGGTTGCCGGCCTCGTGGCCGAGCCGGTCGTTGTAACTCTTGAAATCGTCGAGATCGACCATCACGAGGGACAGCGGGCTGTTGTACCGCTCGCTTCGCTGGATCTCGCGGACCAGGTGCTCGCGAAACGCCCGGTAGTTGCACAGGCTCGTCAGCTCGTCGCGGTAGGCCGACGCCTGCGTCTGCTCGAACAGTTTCAGCTCGATGACCTTGGGGTTCCTGAGCTGGCGGTTGACCTCGACGAAGTAGCTGACCAGCGCGACCCGGAGATCGACCGGGGCGCCGACGCCGCGCGCCATCAACGACTGATGGGCGAGGATCTGCCGCCAGCATTCCTTGGCCTCGACGGCAGGGAAGCGGAGATGGGAGAGAAGGTGGATCAGCTCGGCGTAAACCTCGTCGCCGTACCGTTCCTCGAGCTCGCGCACCCGTCCGTCCAGCCCCCCGGCCTCGAGTTCCGGCCCGTAGAGCACCTTGAAGAGCGCCTCGACAAGATCCGTGTTCCATTCATCGAGAGGCCCCGCAGCCGCTCCGGTCCGTGGCCGGCGTTCCGCGTCCTTGTCCTTCCCCGGCATGCCGTGTCCTCCCAGGAGGTCCTGCCGCGCACCCGCCCGGCATAAATCTGTGAGATAAGGAATGGTGTCCGGTATGAGAGCATTGGCGGAGGGAGCAGGATTCGAACCTGCGGGGGTTACCCCCAACGGTTTTCAAGACCGCCGCCTTAAACCGCTCGGCCATCCCTCCCGCGCGGTCATTATACAGAGGGCGTGGAGGAAGTCGTGAGCGACGGGGTCGATCTCATCGGGCTTCTGGTGGTTCTGCTGGCGGTCGCCTGCGCCGTCCTGCTGATCACATCGAGGCTCCGGCTGCCGCCCGTGGTCGGGTATCTCCTCTCCGGCGTGCTGCTCGGCCCGCACGTTCTGGGACGGCTGCCGCAGAGCGACGCGGTCACCTCCCTCGCCGAGCTGGGGGTCCTGCTGCTGATGTTCACCATCGGCCTGGAGTTCGACACCCGCCATTTCCTCCGCATCCGGAAGATCGCGATCGGCGGCGGCAGCCTGCAGATCCTCCTGACCCTGATGGCGGCGGCCGGCGCGGGGCGGCTCCTGGGGTGGTCGCTGCGGACGTCGGTCTTCATCGGCTGCATCATCGCCCTCAGCAGCACCGCCGTGGTGCTGAAGAGCCTCATGCAGCAGGGACTGATCGACTCGGTGGCGGGCCGCCTGACGGTCGGGATCCTGATCTTCCAGGACCTGTCCGTCGTGCCGATGATGATCCTCCTGCCGATCGGCGAGGGAACTCCGTTCCAGGTCGGGCTCAACCTCACGGCCGCCCTGGCGCGCGCCGCACTCCTCCTGGCGATCACCTTCCTCCTGAGCCGCCGTGTCATGCCGCGGTTCCTGAACCTGATGGCCTCCAGCCGGAGCCAGGAGCTGCTGCTTCTCGTGACACTGACGATTTGCCTGGGGATGGCGTGGGTGAGCCATCTGCTGGGGGTTTCCTACGCCCTGGGGGCCTTCCTGGCGGGGCTCATCCTGGGGGGCACCGAGTACGCCCA
>JANMQK010000069.1:0-8458 GCA_031370485.1 Acidobacteriota bacterium
GCGCAGCGGCGACCGCCTGCATCACGACCACCCGGTACCAGCCGTATCCGAGCGGGCCGCCGGTGACCCAGGCTCCCCCGCCGATGGCCGAGGTCGCCCCCCCTCCCGTGGGCGGCTCGGACGAGCCCTTCTACGACGACCTGGCGCCTTACGGCCGGTGGGTCTACGTGGCGGGTCCCGGCTGGGTCTGGTCCCCCGCCACCGTGCAGGCCGGCTGGCGCCCGTACCAGCTTGGTCACTGGGTTTTCACCGACTATGGCTGGACCTGGGCCTCCGATGAACCGTATGGCTGGGCGGTCTATCACTACGGCCGCTGGCACCAGGCTGCGGGCTACGGCTGGGTCTGGGTGCCGGGCTCCGAGTGGGGTCCCGCCTGGGTCGCGTGGAACGAAGGGGGTGGCTACGTCGGCTGGGCGCCGCTTCCCTGGCAGGTCACGGTCCGCGCCGGGGTCGGCATCGACTGGAGCAGCGTCAATGTCTCGATCGCGCCGTCTTCATGGTGCTTCGTCACCACGCGCTACCTGGTCGATCCCGCGCTGCGGCATCGCATCGAGTCCCCGGAGCGCAACGTCAGGCTGATCAGGGTGAGCCGGAACATCACGAACTACACCTACATCGACAACCGCATCGTGAACCGCGGCGTCAGGGTGGAGACCGTCAGCCGGGCCGCCGGCCGCAAGATTCCCCACTACCGCGTCGCGGATGCGGAATCCGCCGACAGGATGCGCGGCGGCAAGTCGCGCGGAGATGAGTTCCCCGTCTATCGGCCGGACCCCCGGCGGGGCCACGGCTCCCGCGAGCGCGACGCTCATGCGTCGGGCGACGAACGAGATCGTCCGTGGAACCACCGCACCTCTCCGGCGTCATCCCCACGGCCCGATCCTCCAGCGCCGCCGCCCCAGTCGGCCCCGGCCCCCGCGGCGCAGCCGCAACCGGCACCGCCGGGACCCGACCGCTCGACCCAGCCCCGCGGGCGCGACTCGCGGCACGGCCGTGGCCTCCGTTCCAACCAGGGCCGACCCGTGCCCGAGCAGAACAGGTCACCTGCGCCCCCCATCGCGCCGGCACAGTCCGCGGCACCAGCACAGCCTGCGGCGCCCGCACGGCAGGCAGCGCCCCGGCAGAACGCGGCGACGGCGCAGAAGAAGCGGCAGGTGAAGACGCGAGGAAAGGGCAGCAAGAAAGACTCTTCCAAGACGACGAAGTCCAAGACGGATGCGTCGGAGACGGAGAAACCCGACTCCAGGCAATAAGGCGCCGGGCCCGGATACGGAACGAGCGCGGCCGCAGCCGCGGCCCGCTCTCCGGCCCGGGGTTGAATCCAGCCCCCATAGTCTCGTTATACTGTGGCCGTCGTAACGAACCGTGGAGGCACGCGTGCGCACCTGGATGAGATGGACCGCCCGCCTGCGGGGTCCGCGCCCGCCCGACGGGACGGAAGACCGTACGATGCCGGTCCTGGGCGTCGAGGAGATCGAGGTCGCGGCGCTCGGGCTCCCACGAAGCGAGCGGGCCCGCCTGATCAGGAAGCTTCTCGAGACAACCGAGGACCTCACCGACGAGGAGGTCGCCCCCGCCGGAGTCGAGGAAATCACCCCTGCAGACGTCGAGGAGATTGCCCATTTCGGCGCCGAGGAGCCCCAGCGTCCCGAAGCCGTCGGCGGTATTCACCAGGCCGGCGACAACCGCCCCGTTGACGACCTGCTCCGCGAAGCCCGGGCCAAGCTGAAGGGATTCACGCGTCCGCGCCGGCCCGAGCCGCCAGCCTAGGTGCACTTCCTGAACTTCGCGCCCCTGCCCGGTTCTCTTCCGCCGGCCCCGGGGCGTCCGGCTCAAGGCGGACCGGCGGGGAATTCAACGAAGAACGGTTGGTAACGATCGTTTCGTATTGTTCATAACGGCTTGCCGGTGCGTCGAGGTCTTTTCCGAAGGGCCTCAACGCGCCGTCTCAGATCATCTTCGGGTTCCGCGAGACGCAACAGGTATCGCCGCAGGTGCTGATAGGCGAAGTAGTGAGGGTTGAAGCGGAACAGGCGTGTCCGGCCTGCATTCCTTCCTGATATCAGGCCATCCACCTCAAGCCGCTCGAGCGCCTGCTGCACGCCGTTCAGTGAGGTGTCCAGGATCCTGGCCAGCTCTCGCGGATAGCTTTCCGACAGCAGGCTGAGCGCCACCAGGACGCGGGTTCGCGTCTTTCCGCCAAAGGGAGACGACTTTGCGACCAATATAGTTGGTCATATGACCATAAAACATGGTCATAGTCAACCGGAGGGGGGCCTAGAACGCGACCCCCGCGTGTGCCCCGAGACGGAGATTGGAATAGTCCACGTTGACGACGTCGAAGGCCGACTGGTACTTCACATCCAGACCGAGGAGAAAACGGCCTCTTCGCCAGTTGAAATCGGTGAAGAGCTGCGCGCCCAGGCCGAATTCGGCCAGCGGATCGGTGACTTCCTCCATCCCCACCATCGACACCTCTTCCCCGCCGACATAGAAGAGCGCGATTCCGAGCCCGGCGTCGATCGTCAGGCCCCGTTTCAGCTCGAGCCACAGGAAATCGAGATCGCGGATGGTGTCCCCGTCCGAAGCGGTGGTCCGGCCGGCCCCGAAGTGGCCCAGCTCGACACCCGAATAGAACTCCCGCCCATAACCGCGGAATACCTCGAGCCCGATGTACCCCTCGCGGTCGATACCCGGCGAGAGCGAGAATCACCAGTGCGATACGAAGCAGAGTCTTCATGGTCTGGCAGATAGAAGGACAGGCCCATGATTCGCAATTTGGTGGCCGCGTGTCCGCAGGAGTTCCCGCGCCGCCTCATGTTTCCCTGCCCATCCGCCTCCTGATCTGAGTAGAATCACCCGGTCGGGCGCCTCACACGGGCCCCGGATCAAAACGACCAAGTGACCATCGAATCGGGCCGGACGCTTTCGCACTACCGCCTCATCGAGAAGATCGGTGAGGGGGGGATGGGTGTCGTCTGGAAAGCCGAGGACTCTGTCCTGGGCCGCACGGTCGCCATCAAGGTCCTGCCGGCCGGCGCCGACCGCGACGAGCAGCGGCGGAAGATGTTCCTCGACGAAGCCCGCCTCGCCTCCTCCGTGAGCGAAGCGCACATCGTCCAGGTCTACGAGTTCGGTCGCGAGGGGGACCTCGACTTCATCGTGATGGAGTACGTCGAGGGGAAGCCGCTGAGCAAGCTCCTCAACGGGCGCGCGTTGCCTCCCGACAAGGTCGCCGGCATGGGTCTTCAGGCGGCTCAGGCCCTGTCCAGTGCTCACCGGAAGGGGCTGCTGCACCGCGACATCAAGCCGGCCAATCTCCTGGTCACATCCGGCGGCGACGTGAAGGAGGTGGACTTCGGGCTGGCAATGCTGTTCGAGCGGGGGGCGACGCGCGTCGGCGAGGACGACGCCACCAGCGTCGGGAAGGACGAGCCGGGCGGCGGGTCGGGGGGAAATTCCCTCTCCGGCACGCTGCCCTACATGTCGCCGGAGCAGGTGCGGTCGGAAAAGCTCGACGCCCGCAGCGACATCTTCTCGCTCGGTGTGGTGCTCTACGAGATGACCACCGGGCAGCGGCCGTTCTCGGGCGCCACGCAGGCCGCGCTCTTGCAAGAGATCCTGCAGGCACGGCCGAAGCCGGTGCACGAGCTGGTCCCCAAGGTGCCGCTCGATCTGGACCGGGTCATCCAGAAGGCGCTGGCGCCGAAGCAGGGAGACCGCTACCAGACGATGGAGGATCTGGCCGTCGACCTGAAGCGCCTGGGCCGCGACCTCGAGTCGGGATCGTCCCCCTCCTGGGACGAGTTGAAGAAGTCGCTGGCGCCAGAACGCCGCCGGCGACTGTGGAGGGCGGGCCTGGCCGCCGCCGTGGTGCTGGTCGTCGCCGGCGTTGCGGCGTGGCTCACGCGAAGCCATTGGGGCACGACACCTCCCGATCCCCACACGGTCCTGATCCTGCCGATGGAGGTGCGGGGACAGACCGAAGGGGCGGACTACGTCGGCCGCGCCTTCGCCGAGACGATCGCCGTGAGCCTGGCCCGCGCGAAGAACATGACGATATTGCCGGTGCCCGAGGCGGGCGGGCCGGGGAAAGGCGGGTCGCCGGAGGCTGTTCGCGCGGCACTGGTTCTTCGCGCCGGGCGCCTCCTGACCGGGGCACTGACCCGCGATGGCGAGGCCCTTCAGGCCAGCCTCAGCCTGCTGGACACGCAGGCGAATCGAATACTCTGGGGAACCACGAAGCCCGGCAAGTCGGGGGACCTCGGAGCGCTGGCGTACACCATGGCCCGTGAGGCCGCAACGGAACTGGGGGGCGTCTTCCCCAGGCAGTACGACCCTGACCCCCTCGTCACCTGCAGCCCGGCAATGGCCGCCTCGCTGATTCTGAGCGAAGCCATCGGGGCGCAAAAGAGAAACGACCTCCCTGCATTTCTTGCCTCAACCGCACGGCTTGTCGAGGCGTTTCCGAACGAGCCGGAGGCCCTTGTACTGCGCGCCTACGCTCTTGATGACGATGCCTGGAACTCCCCGCCCTCTTCCCCTAAGCGGAAAGCATTCGAGGAGAGCCTCCAGGCCATCGAGAGGGTCGACCCGAAGAACCCTTGGAAGGAGTTCCTGCGTGCGTGGTCGCTCGACGCGAATGATTCCAGGTACCAGGAGGCCGTCGAGAGGTTCAGCCGGTTGCTTGATCGAGATGATTTGACGCCCGCGGCCAGGGCAAGGGTCCTTACCCTTCGCGCGCAGTCCTTCATTTCGACGGGGGACATCGCGGCCTCGCTCGCCGACCTGCAGGAATCGACCCGACTCGACCCGACGAGCTATGGTCCCTTCCAGATTCTAAGTCGGGACTTGCTTCTTCTGGGACGATTCGAGGAATCTCTTCAGCGCGCCCGCCAGGCCGTGGCCCTCGCTCCGGGATCCAGCAATGCTCTATTGATGCTCACCGATCCTCTTGTAGCTGTCGGGAGGTTGGAGGAGGCGCTGGAAGCCACGCGCGCTGCCATGTCGATCGACCCCGCCAACGTTCAGAACAATTGGGGTCTCGGGGAGGTCCTGGGAAGGCTCGGGCGGCATGAGGAGGCTACCGTTCCATTGTCGAGGGCGTGCGATATAGCGGTAGATCAAGCAATTTGCGCCCTGTACGCCACCGCATTGTGGCAGGCCGGGCACATGGAAAAAGCGCGGACCATCGCGGCGGCAGCAGCCATCCGACCGGAAACCGATTTCGGTGCCTACAGATCAGCCTGCTACAAAGCCGTCACCGGTGATCGAGAGGGGGCGCTTCGTCTGCTCAGACGCTACCTAGAGCTAAATGCCGGACCAGACCCGCAAGTGGCCACCGACCCCAACCTGGCCTCCCTCCATGGCGACCCCGTGTACGAGGCCATCATCGCCGAACTGGAACGGCGCCGCGTATCCCTGAACAACAAGATCGCGGCGAAGCCATGACTGGAGTTTCCCGCGCGAGCAGCATCGCCAGCGCAAGCTCGTCCGCCCGCTGACCCTTGCGATACCAAACCGACTGAATGTATCATTACATCCGCGAAAGCGAAGCTTGGTATCCCTAGATGTAACAGGCGCATTTTCAATCTGATAGAGCGGGAAGTCTGGTGAAGGCCCAGGGAGGGTACCAGGCATTCTCTCCAAAACCCCTCCCGCCTCCCCTGAGTCTGGATCGGCCTCTCGTCGTCCTGCTCGCCGAGGCCGAACGGGCGCTCGGCCGGCTGTCCGGCATCGGCACGACCCTGCCGAACCCGTACCTGCTAATCAACCCATTCGTCCGGCGCGAGGCGGTCCTTTCGAGTCGCATCGAGGGAATCCAGGCATCGCTTTCGGATCTTTTCTTCTTCGAAGCCGCCTCCTCGGCGCCGATCAAGGCCCCCGACGTCCTCGAGGTCGCTAACTATGTCCGCGCGCTGGAGCACGGACTGCGCCTGGATCGAACGCTGCCGATGAGCCTCCGGTTGATCCGGGAGATGCACCGGATTCTCATGACCGGCGTGCGCGGAGCGCACCTGACTCCGGGCGAATTCCGTACGACGCAGAACTGGATTGGTCCTGCGGGATGCACCCTCGCGGACGCCATCATCGTCCCGCCGCCAGTGCCGGAGATGAAAGAGGCACTCGACGCCTTCGAGAAGCATCTGCACGCCCCCAGCGACCTTCCGCCTCTGATCCGCCTGGCGCTGATCCACTACCAGTTCGAGGCCATCCACCCCTTTCTCGACGGAAACGGGCGGATCGGCCGCCTGCTCATCAGCCTGCTCCTCTGCGAATGGATGCTGCTGCCTTCCCCTCTTCTTTACCTCAGCGCGTTCCTCGAGCGCCGACGACAGGAATACTATGGCCGCTTGCTGGCCGTGAGCCAGAAGGGAGAGTGGGAAGCGTGGGTGGGATTTTTCCTCTCGGGTGTTGCCGAGCAGTCGCAGGACGCCGTCGCGCGGGCGGCCAGACTGCGGGCCCTTCAGGCCGAGTATCATGCCCGGCTCCAGCGCGCTCGATCATCGGCCCTGCTTCTCAAGCTGGTTGATGGGCTCTTCGATCATCCCGCGATGACCGTACCGGGCGCGCGGCCGCGTCTTCGTCGCCGGCGGCATCGTCCGCGCGATCGAGGAGGATTTGCCGGCGGCGGGGGTCCCGATCATCCCGCCTTCCTGAACACCGCGTCCCACACAATCGGCATCCGGATTGCTATCGGTACAACGCCTCATGTATGATTCCTCTGCGAATTACTCCCCGCTCGATATGCCGAAAGGCCTCGGGCGGGGTTATTTTTTCCGGGGGCTCGATTGCCCCCTGAACCCTCCATCAAGTGCTCCGTCGTATTCGTCGACAGACAAGATCTGTTCCGCGCTGTCCGGGGGCAGGCGCATCGCCCTGAAGGCCCTGGCGGTCAGAGAGAGAGGAGAGGCTGTACAATGTCCCTCGTGAGCATCGAAGAAATCGAGGTGGAAGCACTCAAGCTAGACCCCAAGGAACGGGCACGCCTGGCCGGAAAGCTCCTGGAGAGCCTGGAAGATCTATCCAACGAGGAGAGCGCACGCATCTGGGGAGAAGAGGCACAGCGGCGCGACGCTGACTGGGACCTTCACGAGGGGAGCGACAACCGGCCCGCCCGTGACGTCCTTCGTGACGCCCGTGCCAAGCTGAAGTGACGCGCGCGGTTGCGGTTCACCATCTGGCCGAGCGCGAGTTGAACGAAGCCGCCCAGTATTACGACCTCGAGTGCCCCGGACTAGGCGTCGCATTTCTCAAGGAAGCCGACCGGTGCCTTAGGTCAATCCTGAAGCATCCTGAGGCAGGGCCAATAGTTGCGGGGGAAATTCGCCGTCGCCTCCTTCCCGGGTTCCCCTTTGCCATCCTTTACAGAATCAGGCCGCAGGAGATTCGCATTCTCGCGGTCATGAACCTCAAGCGCCGCCCCACATACTGGGTGGGCCGCGAGTAGCGGCCGGACCACACGCCAAGGCACACCCCCTACCACAGGCCCAGCCTATGGAAAGCGCACTTCCCCGCGAGCGAGAACTGGAGAGGTTTGGACGCCAGCCCTTGAGCACACGGAAGTCCGCAGCCTGCAAGGCGTCAGCGTGACCCAGAATCGTGGTTCCTGAAGTAATATTTTCGCCACTACCCTGAGAGGGCCCGTGGCCGACAGCGCACCCCCGCCCGACGAAGCAGCCTACGGTTGGCAGTCCGACCTGCCCGCCTTCTATGGCGCGCAACCTCAAGTTGTCAGGCTGAGGCTCCAGGAGTTCATCCGTGACGCGGGGGCGGAGCAGATACGGGCCTGGAGGGATTCGATCCCCTGGCTGCAGAAGGAGTGCCGCGAGCTCGTGGACGCCTACGACGCGGCCAGGAGCTACACGGCGATCCTCGAGTACGAGCTGCCGCGCGAGTCGCGCCGGCCGGACGTCATCATCCTGGAGAACGGTGTGGTGGTCGTCCTCGAGGTAAAGGGGAAGGAAGTCCCGTCCCAGGCCGACATCGACCAGGTCTTCTGCTACGCCCGAGACTTGAAGAGCTATCACGCCGAATGCGCCGACCGCCCCGTCCACGCCGTCCTCGTGCCGACCCGTGCCGGCCCCGCCAGGCGCGAGATTGACGGCGTGACCGTGGTCGGCCCGGGTGGAGTCGACCGTTTCCTCCTGGAATGCACGAGGCCCGCGTACGAGGATAGGCCCGAAGATAAGCGTGAGCCCCCGAAGCCCCTCACGCCCGAGGCGTTCCTCCGCCGGGACGCCTATGCTCCGCTCCCCAGCCTCGTGCGCGCGGCGCGCGATCTATTCGCCCGGGAGCCGCTGCCGAGAATCAAGCGGGCGCGGGCGGCGACCGATCCAGCCATCGACCAGATCACCACGATCGCGCACGGGGCGGCGGCGAGGTCGTCGCGCCACCTGGTGCTGCTGACCGGCGTCCCCGGCGCGGGCAAAACACTCGTCGGCCTCCAGCTCGTGCA
>JANMQK010000077.1:0-2728 GCA_031370485.1 Acidobacteriota bacterium
TCGTCGACAACGTGCTCGAGTTCCCCGCCCACCTGACCGCGCCGATCGCGTTCATGGGGCTGATGCTGTCCGCGATCGTGGGCGTGCTGGCCGGCTACTGGCCGGCGCGGTCGGCCTCGAACCTTCCCGTGGTGGACGCGCTGCGGACGGAATGACGAAGCGGGCGGGCGGCAGGGCGGGCTGGCAGATCGCGGGGCGCGAGAACTTCGTCTTCGCGCTCACGGCAATGCGCGAGCAGAAGCTGCGCAGCTTCCTGACCCTGCTCGGGGTGATGGCGGGGGTGGCCACCGTCATCATGATGGTCAGCTTCGTGGTCGGCTTCAACAACCAGGTCGTGGCCTCCTTCACCCAGTTCGGGACCTACCTCGTACAGTTCCAGAAGTACGAGCCACGGTTCGGCGGGGGGCCGGGCGGCCCGCCCGAGGAGCAGCGCCGCCGGCGCGACCTGACGCTTGACGACGCCCTGGCGCTCAAGCGGCTGGGAACACTGGCCGGGGCCGTCTCGCCCGAGCGCTATCTTTTCGGCAGCGAGGCGTCGGTGCGCGCCGGCCGCCGCGAGGCCAACGGCCCGATTGTCGTCGGCGTGGCGCCGGACTACATGGCCGCGAACAGCCACTTCGTCGAGGACGGACGATTCATCCTCGATGCCGACGTGCTCCATGCGACCAGGGTCTGCGTCCTCGGCAAGGACGTCGCCGAGGCGCTCTTCACGTTCCACGATCCGATCGGCGCCGCAGTCACCGTCAACGGCGTGCCGTTTCTCGTCGTCGGGCTGTTCGAGCACAAGGGGGGGTTCTTCGGCAGCAACGACAACTTCCTGGCCATGCCGATCTCGACCTTCGACGAGCGGTTTCCGCAGATCAAGAACGGCGGCGGCCTGCGGCCCGGCGACACGATCCACATCGCCACGGTGCCGCGGCGGCCCGAGGACTACGACGCCTGGAAGGAGCAGGGGCAGGCGATACTCCGCGCCCGGCGCGGCCTGAGGCCCGACCAGCCGGACGACTTCGCCATCTTCACCAGCCAGGGGCAACTGGAGCAGTTCCGCCAGATCACGGATGGCATCGCCGCGGCGATGCTTCTGGTCGCCGCCATCGCACTGCTCGTGGGCGGGGTGGGTGTCATGAACATCATGCTCGTCAGCGTCACCGAACGCACCCGCGAGATCGGCGTGCGCAAGGCGATCGGGGCGACCGACGGGGCCATCGCGGTGCAGTTCCTGGCCGAGGCGGTCACCGTCACGGGGGTCGGCGGCGGCATGGGCATCGTGATCGGGTTCGCGCTCGCCTACGGCGTCCGGGCGGCGGTGAACTTCCCCGTGGCGACGCCCTTCTGGTCGGTCCTGCTGGGCTTCGCCGTGTCGACCGTCGTCGGCATCGTGTCGGGCTTCTGGCCGGCTCTCCGCGCCGCGAGGATGGACCCCGTCGTCGCGCTGCGCTACGAGTAGGACGGCCCGCGGCTACTGCCTTTCTAGCGAGATGAAGGGGCGGAGGCGCCGCTCGACGAGGGTCCGCATCTCCTGGGGGAAGCAGAGACGCCTCAGCTTGCGCGGCTCGTTGCGGATCGAGTCGATGAGGGGCGAAATGGCCCTCTCCGACATGTAGCCCGCCACGCGCCCGCGGATGGCCAGCCCGATGTCCTCGGGGGCCGTCCCCATCCGATCGGAGTAGGCAAGGTCCCATCAAGGGAGATCGGTCGCGTCGTCCTCCAGCCGGGGGTGATATCGGTGCCCCTGGACGGCGACGCGGTTGGCCCGCCCTGTTCACGGGCGGGTGGGGGGTGTTCGCGCCGCTTTGGACCGTGACGCCCGCAGGAGACTCCCACGCGGCCGGCACTGGAAAACAGGTTTACGGAATGGACCCTGCGGCACCCGGCAGCACATCTTGTACTTCCTATTGGCCGCCATCGTGGAAGCGCAGCAGGGCGCTCCGCAGGCTCGGATCGAGATCGAACTCGACGTCGAGCACCTCGATGCCGATGCCGAGCACTCTCCCCACCGTTCCCCGATCGATCTTCAGCCCGATCCTCTGGGTGTCGAGCGTCACGCTGGCGACGACCGACCGGTCCCAGATCGAGGTCAGCTCGATCTGCCGCAATTCGAACTGGTATCTCTCGTTCAGCCGGAAACGATACTTCCGCCCGGAGATCAGCTTCGTCATCCCCTCCCGGCAGTCCGCGACGCAGGAGTACAGGTTCTCGCTGGGCTCGCACACCCCGTTGCCGCAGCAGGGGACGACCGGGTCGTGCGTGCAGGCGCGCGCGCGGAAGTTGTACCCGTCGACGGTGCACCCCTTCCCGTCGTCGCAGTCGGGGCAGTCGGACGACCGGCCGAACTCGCCCTCCTCGCAGACGCGGTTCCCGTCGCACGGCTGGATCGGCACGTGCCGGCACCCGTACTCCGTCGCCTTCGAGCAGTCGTCGGTCGTGCACGCGTCGCCGTCGTCGCAGTTCTCCGGGCACCTCCGGCACGCCGGGGCCGCGACGAGGACAAGCATCAGGACGAGCGTCGCCGCCTTCCGCCGATCCGGACGGAATCCGAAGTGCTGGTTTTTCCCGAGCCCGACGGTTCGCTGTTCCATTCCGGCTCGAAACATAGGTCGCGGTAAGGGAGGGGGTCAAGGCGGGGGCTGGAAAATGGGTTTACAGAACAGACCTTACTGGACCCGGAAGCGCAGCTTATACTTCCTATCGGCCAGAAGGCGCCACCCTCCTACAGCCGCTCGAGCGA
>JANMQK010000087.1:0-1862 GCA_031370485.1 Acidobacteriota bacterium
AGCATCAGGATGCCGATGCCCGCGCCGAAGTAACCCCCGTAGACGCCGACGCCGAGCTGAAGGAGCCACGCCACAAGAAGCCGCGACCGCGTGCGGCCCGCGGGATGCTCGGCGCCCGTCCAGCGCGCGACGGCTCCCTGCAGCATGAAGAGTCCCGTCGCGAAAAGAATCAGGAACGGAGCGGCCTGCTCGAAGCGTTTCGCCGGAGTCGCCAGCAGCAGCACCGCGCCGAGCGCGCCACCGACCAGGCTCGGCAGAAAAAGAACGGAGAGCCATTCGCGGTGCTCGGCCACCTCGCGCCGGTAGCCGTACATGCTGGCGGCAGCGCCGGGCCACAGCGCGACCGTCGACGTGGCGTTGGCCGTGATCGCCGACTCGCCGAGGAAGAGGAGCGTCGGGTAGGTCAGGATCGTGCCGCCTCCCGCCATGGCGTTCATCACTCCCGCCCCGAAGGAGGAGGCGACGAGGGCCGCGATCTGGAACGCCGTCATCGCCCCGTCGCGATGCTCCGCCGGATCGCCGCCAGGGGCGCGGTGTCGTCGTAGACGATGCCCGACTTCTCGACGGAGATGCCGAGTTTCTTCCAGAGGGCCGGGAGATCCACGGCGACGGGCTTCGACCCCATCCTCGCGTGAAGCTCGGTCAGGACGGGAACGCCCGTCGCCTTGTCGCCTTCAGCGAAGGCGCGGCCCAGGTCCCAGTTCACCGTCACGTTGCCGCCCGCGTGCGCGATGCCGCGCAAGGCCTCGTCCAGGGATTTCCGGTTGCCCGTGCGCTCCCGGATCTCGACGTCGGCGAGCAGGCAGAAGAGCGCTCCGCCCCAGTACGTCGCGCCCCAGGAGCGCGACTCGTCGAGGCCGCGCCGTTCGACACCGGCGAGGCCCTGGGGAACGCCTTTGGTCATCCAGCGCCAGATGTTGTCGACCGAGGAGCGCCCGGCCCGGGCCCGGGCGATCGGCTCGACGTACACCGCGATCCCCTCCTCGATCCAGGCTTTTCCCCGCGGCATCGAAGGAAATGCCAGGTGCACCATCTCGTGCGTGAGCTCCCAGTCGGCGGCGAGGTCGGCCTCCGTCGTCCCGTCTCCCACGGAAATCGCAATCGTAGCGCGGCCCGACCAGCCCTCCGTGCGCCCGCCGCCGATCCGGCCCGAGCCGCCCGGCCGAATCGTCAACCGGACGGTCGGGATGGGAAAGGCTCCGTAGTACGACGCGACGGTCTTCGCACAGCCCTCCACCCAGGCGAGAAGCTGCGCCCGGCTGACACCCTTGGGCTGCGACGGAATCGTCACGAGAACGACTCCGCCCGGCACTTCGATCGTCACAGCGCCCGGGCCTGCCACGGCCGCTGGCCCAGCGCAGGAGGCGGCCAGGAGAAGCAGCGCCCCGGTCACCCCTGCGGAAACAGTCCGCCGGAGCCGAATCAGCGCTTGTCCATCGGAACGAAGGCGCGCTCGCCCTCGCCGAGGTAGATCTGGCGGGGCCGGGCGATCTTCTGTTCCGGATCCAGAAGCAGCTCCTGCCATTGCGCGATCCATCCCGACACTCGCGGGATGGCGATGAGCACCGTGAACGCCGCCGTGGGAATCTGGATCGCCTGGTAGATGAGCCCGGAGTAGAAATCCACGTTCGGATAGAGCTTGCGCTTGACGAAGTAGTCGTCCTGCAGGGCGATGCGCTCGAGCTCCAGGGCGATATCGAGCAGGGGATTCCGGCCGGTGACCTCGAAGACCTGGTCGGCCATGACCTTGATGATCCTTGCCCGCGGGTCGAAGTTCTTGTAGACACGGTGGCCGAACCCCATGAGCCGGACCTCGCCGCCGCTGGTCTTCACTTCCTTGATGAACTGCGGGATGTGGTCCT
>JANMQK010000113.1:0-10173 GCA_031370485.1 Acidobacteriota bacterium
AGTAACCGAGAACACCCTCGACGGCCAGCGCACCCTGGCCCGCGACGTGGGCCGCCTCGGCCAGGGTGACCCCCCGCGCCTTGAGCGTTCCGGGATTGAAGGTCGCTCGCAACCAGTTGTCGCTGGCGACGAGCCAGTCGCCTTTGCCCCAGCGGGCTTCGACCGCCCGCGTCATCGCGTCGCGCACCCTCCGCCGGTCCAGATCGAGGACCCGTATTCCCCGCGCCGCCGCCTGTCCCATCGTGGGCGCGACACCGTGATCGGAGGACAGGGCGAGCCAGTACCGGTTCCTGCCGACCCGCCGGTCGAGATCGCCCAGGAGGGCCGCGAGAAAGGCATCGGTGCGGGCGGTCATCTCCTCCAGCGCCTCGCCGTACGGGCCATCCCTGTGCCCGAGAAAGTCGTGACCCGACAGCCCGATGAACAGGTAGTCGGTGACGCTGTCGGCGCCGAGGCTTTCGTTCACCATCAGCTCGCGCGTGAACCTGAGCAGGTAGTCATGGATGGCCGGCGTCGAGGCCAGCCGCTCGTAGTACCCGGCGGCCGACTTCGATCCCGCGGCGCCGGGCGCCACGCCCGCGCCGAGGGCATCGGCCGGGCGGCGCCCGTTCCACGCCGCGACCCAGTCCGGCAGCGCGTCGCTGTAATACGTGCTGCTAAGGATCAGCCCATCCTTGAGGCCGTACCAGAAAGCCCCCGACGCGGCATGGCCCACGGAAAAAATCGCCGCCCGGTCCTTGAGGGCGATCCCGAAGACCTTCGCCTTGCCGCCGCTCGCCAGCCGCATCTCGTCGGAGAGTGTTGTCCCGACCAGCCGGCGCGGCGAAGCGCCGGGCAGCTCCGAGACGCCGCCGAGGATGGGAAAGGAGTAGTCCTGGACGGCCTCGGCGGAGCGCCCGAGCGCCGGGTCGTACCAGGTGTTGCTGATGACCCCGTGTCTGTCGGGTGTCGTGCCGGTCGCAAGGGTCGCATGGCCCGGGGCGGTCTCGGTCAGCGCATAGGGATAGAAGCAGTCCGTGAAGACCGCCCCCTCCCGCAGCAGACGCGCGAAGCCGCCGGGGCTGAACCTGTGCGAAAAGCGCACCAGCGAGTCGGCGCGGAACTGGTCGATCACCACGACCACGACGAGCCGCGGCGGGCTCGCAGGCCCCGAAGTGGCGGAGGGGGCGGTCTGGCGCCCGGCCGGGGCGGCCGGCGCCTGGGCGGCGCCGGGCAGCAGGGCGATCGCGGCGGCCAGTAGCGGAGCGAGTGCACGATTCATGGCGGCGAAGGATATGATCATGCCGGTCCCGGCGTCGAGCGCCGGCAACAAGGAGACCAAGCGATGACCCTGGCAGCAAATCTGGGCTTTCCACGCATGGGCGCGAGACGCGAGCTGAAGAAGGCCCTGGAGGACCACTGGGCGGGCAAGATCGGCGAGGCCGATCTGCTGGCGACGGCGGCGGCGCTCCGCCGGGAGCACTTCCTGCTGCAGAAGCGGATTGGCCTCGGCTCGATCCCCACGAACGACTTCTCGTTCTACGACCAGGTGCTCGACACGGCGGCCCTGGTGGGCGCCGTGCCGTCGCGCTACGGCTGGTCCCGCCCTCCCGTCGACCTGCGCACCTATTTCGCGATGGCGCGCGGTATCCAGGAGCGCGGGGCCGCGGGCGGCCGCGACCTGCCCGCGATGGAGATGACGAAGTGGTTCGACACGAACTATCACTACATCGTGCCGGAGTTCGAGCCGGGCCAGAGTTTCGAGATTGCCTCCTCCAAGCCGATTGACGAGTTCCTCGAGGCCAGGGCGTTGGGAGTGCCGGCCCGCCCGGTCCTGCTCGGCCCGGTCTCGTTCCTGCTTCTCGGAAAATCGAAAGACCCCGGCCTGCGACCGCTGGCGCTGCTCGACGCGCTCCTGCCGGTTTACGCCGAAGTTCTCGGGCGGCTGACGAAAGCGGGCGCGGCCTGGGTGCAGATCGACGAGCCGTGCCTCGGTCTCGATCTCTCTCCGGAAACCCACCGCGCCCTCGAGAAGGCCTACGCGGCCCTCGCCGCGGCAGCCCCGGGGCTCCGGATCCTCCTGGCCACTTATTTCGAGGGACTGCGCGACAACCTGGGGACGGCGCTTCGCCTGCCGGTGGCGGCGCTGCACCTCGACCTGGTCCGGGCGCCGGGGGAACTCGACCGGGCGCTGAAGGAGACCCCCTCGCACCTGACGCTCTCCCTGGGGGTGGTCGACGGCCGGAACATCTGGCGCACCGATCTCGAGCGAGCGCTGTCTCTGGTCGAGCGGGCCGCCGGGTCGCTCGGCCCGGAGCGTGTCCAGGTGGCGCCCTCCTGCTCGCTGCTGCATGTCCCGGTCGACCTCGCCCTTGAGACCGAACTTGATGACGAGCTGCGCGGCTGGCTGGCCTTCGCGGTCCAGAAGATCGAAGAGGTCGTCACGCTCGCCCGGGCCGTCCGGGAGGGGCGCTCATCGGTCAAAGAGGCGCTCGACGCCAGCCGCGCGGCGGACGCCGGGCGGCGCGCCTCGCCGCGTATCAACGACGAGGAGGTGAAGCGGCGTCTCGCCGCCGTCACTCCGGAGATGCTGAGGCGCAAGAGCCCCTACCCGGCACGGCGGGTCCTTCAGGTGAAGGCCCTGCGGCTGCCGCCCTTCCCGACCACGACGATCGGTTCTTTCCCGCAGACGGCCGAAGTGCGCGCCGCGCGCGCGAAATTCAGGTCGGGCGGGATCCGCAAGGAGGAGTACGAGGCGTATCTCCGGGAGGAGACCGGGAAGGCGATCCGCTTCCAGGAGGAGATCGGACTGGACGTCCTGGTCCACGGCGAGTTCGAACGCAACGACATGGTGGAGTATTTCGGCGAGAAGCTCGAGGGATTCGCCTTCACGCGCCACGGTTGGGTCCAGAGCTACGGCTCGCGCTGCGTGAAGCCGCCCGTCATCTTCGGTGACGTAAGCCGGCCCGGGCCGATGACGGTCGAGTGGGCCCGCTACGCCCAGTCACTCACCCCAAAGCCCCTCAAGGGGATGTTGACGGGCCCCTCAACCATCCTGCAGTGGTCCTTCGTGCGCGACGACCAGCCGCGCTCCGTCACCCGGGCCCAGATCGCCCTCGCCATCCGCGACGAGACGCTCGATCTCGAAGTGGCGGGGATCCGCGCGATCCAGATCGACGAGCCCGCGCTGCGAGAGGGGCTGCCGCTCCGGCGCGCCGACTGGGACGACTATCTCTCCGCGGCGGTCGACGCCTTCCGGCTCGCGTCATCCGGCGTCAGTGACCAGACGCAGATCCACACGCACATGTGCTACGCCGAGTTCAACGACATCATGGAGAGAATCGGCGCCATGGACGCCGACGTGATCTCGATGGAGACCTCACGCTCGCAGATGGAACTGCTCGATGGGTTCCGCCGCTACCGTTATCCGAACGAGGTAGGCCCCGGTGTCTACGACATCCACTCGCCGCGCGTGCCGTCACGCGAGGAGATCGAGCGCCTCCTGCGCAAGGCGCTCGAGGTCCTCAAGCCGCACCAGATCTGGGTCAACCCCGACTGCGGACTCAAGACCCGCCGCTGGGAGGAAGTGCGCCCCGCCCTCGCCGCCATGGTCGAGGCCGCGCGCGCGCTGCGCGGCCCGGCCGCCAGCTGAACGACGCGGGGCTCAGGCGGGCCGGGCGATCGGAATGGATCCCTCGACCACCGAAAACCGGAGAGTGGTATCCCCCACCTGGATCACGTCCCAGTGGGAGAGCTTCACCTTCTCGTTGATCCACTTGCCGTTGAGCCTCGTGCCGTTGGTGCTGGCCAGATCGCGCAACACGAAGGCCCCCGGTCCGTAAAGACCGATCTCCGCGTGCTTGCGGGAGACTTTCTCGTCGTCCAGGGCGATGTCCGCTCCGGCCCTGCCGATGAGATAGACCCCTCCGGGGGAGAGCGTGACGACTGTCCCGGCCCCTAACCCTTCCTCGATCCTGAGGAAGATGCCGGTCGCTGCGGGGACCAGGCCTTCCTTGAGGCGGGGCCGCGCCTGTCGTGGGTCCAGTGTCGTGCTTCCGGCGAGATCGTCTTTTTCCTTTTTCCCCATGCTTGGCCTCCTGCGTCGGCTGAAACTCCGGAATCAGGGAATGACGGTGATGGTGAGGGACCGCGCCAGCCTGACGACCAGCCGGGACCCGGCGGGAAGCTGCACATCCTTGCCGCGCGTGGTGGCGGCGATGGCGGCGCCGGCGTCCCGGGTCCCGGCGATCGTGATCGATTTCTGCTGCGACTGTCCCCCCAGGCTGGTGAGTCCCGCGGAGATCGCGGCGCCGTTCCCGGACGGCGTGACGACTTTCTCGAAGGAGAGGCTCACGGAGCCCGCTTTCTTGATGAGCCCCCTTCTCGCCGGACTCGCCGTGCGCACCTGGCCGTGCACCTTGCTCCCGGCCGGAATCGCCACGCGATCCCCGGCCATCACGGCATCCGCGACGCTGGCCGTGAAGCTGTCCCCGGCGCGGCTCGTCGACGATCCGACAGGATTGGACAAGGTCAGGTGGATCTCGGCTCCCCGCGGCACGCTGAGATGGATGGGGCGGGGCTTCGCCGGTGTCGGCGCCGCGGTCTCCACGGCGGGCGGCCGGGAGGATGCCCCCGCGGGACCATGCGGGAGGACGCCCGGCGGGGCCGGCGTCTGCGCGCGGGCCTCGCGGTCGCCGGCCTGCGCGGGCCCGGGCCTCGCAAACCGGAAATAGGCCGCGCCCGCGAGCATGGCCGCCAGCACGACGGACAACGCGAACACCAGCCTGCGGCGGCCCCGCCGCCCGGAGCGGCCGGCCACTTCCGCGGCGGGCGCGGACTCCTCCGCGAATGGCTCCTCCGCGGCCGAAGCCTCGTCCGCCGAATCCTCCGCGGCCGGCTCCTGCGGGGCCGTGTCGAGCATGGTCCTGTCCATGGGGCGGGTGAAAGGCTGCCGGCCGGCTTCCACGAACGCCTTTCCGAACGACACGCCGTCCTCGAAGCGCTCGGCGGGGAACTTGGCGAGGGCGCGATCGAAGAATGCGTCCAGCGCGGGTGGACAGCCCTGAAGCAAATGGCTGAGCGGCACCTGCGTGTCGTAGGCGATGGAGTGGGCCAGGGACACGGGGTCCTCGCCGCCGAACGGGCACTGGCCGCAGAGCGCCTCATACAGGACCACGGCAAGGGAGAAGAGGTCGCTCCGTCCGTCCAGGTTGCCGGACCTCACCTGCTCGGGAGACATGTAGCCGGGCGATCCGACGGCGGCGCCTGTCTGGGTCAGCTCCGAGGTCATGAGGCGGACGACGCCGAAGTCGGCGATCTTTGCGGCCCCATCCCCCTTGCGGAGCAGGATGTTGGCCGGCTTGATGTCGCGGTGGATGATCCCGGCGCGGTGGGCCACATACAGGGCATCGGCCAGGACGGCGCCGAAGGAGAAGACCCAGTTCGGCTCCAGCCGCCCGCCTCGCGACATGAGCTGCTTCAGGCTCTGGCCGTGGACAAACTCCATGGCGATGTAGGGGATGCTCAGGTCGGGATCCTGGCCGGCGTCATAGATGGTGACGATTCCCGGGTGGGAGAGCGACGCGGCGGCCCGGGCTTCCCGGACGAAGCGGACGTGGAATTCCCGCGCGAGATCCTCGGTGACCCCTTCGGGCAGGGCGCAGGTTTTCACCGCCACCCGGCGGTTCAGGCGGGGATCGCGGGCCAGGTAGACAACCCCCATGGCGCCGCGTCCGAGCTCGCGCTCGATCTCGTAACGACCTATCTTTTGCACCGATCATCAATATATGTGGGAGATCGGACCCCGCAAGGCTAGGAGCCCGGTGTTCCGCGCACGCCCGCCGGTCGTCCGCGGTCCGGGGTGACCGGGCGCCGTCGGGGAGGAAGGGGCGGATGTACGGGAAGTGGACGCCCGTGGGCCGGCTGATTCAGCCGGCTTCCTGGCGAGCGCCGGATCGGACGGTCTGCTCCCAGGCGGGCGTGTAAAGCCGCGCGACGTAGTCCTTGAGCATCCGGCGGGTGTTGAAGCGCGGGACGATCGTCTCGATTGTCCGCCGCATCAGGGCGATCCACCCGGTCGGAAGGCCCGCAGGGTCCCGGGCGTAGAACAGCGGCACCACGTCGTTCTCGAGCAGCCGGTAGAGCGCCTCGGCGTCGGCCGCGTCGCGCCGCTCGTCGTCCGCGGCGTCCCGCTGTCCACTCCCCGAAAGCGTCCCGGAATCGGGCTCGCCGATGGCCCAGCCGTTCGTGCCGTCGTACGCCTCGGCCCACCAGCCGTCCAGGACACTCAGGTTCGGGACGCCGTTCAGGGCGGCCTTCTGCCCGCTGGTCCCGCAGGCCTCGAGGGGAGGGCGCGGGGTGTTGAGCCAGACGTCGACCCCCTGGACCAGGTGCTGCGCGGCGTGGATGTCGTAGTCTTCCACGAAGGCGATGCGGCCGCCGTAGGCGCGGTCCTCCGCGGCGAGGTAGACCGCCTGCAGGAACTGCTTGCCCGGCTCGTCGGCCGGGTGCGCCTTTCCGGCGAAGAGAATCTGGACCGGGTGGGTCGGATGGGTCAGGAGCGCGCGCAGGCGGGCGGGATCCCGGAAAAGCAGTGTCGCACGCTTGTAGGTCGCGAACCGGCGGGCGAAACCGAGGGTCAGCACCTCCGGGTCGAGGAGCGCCCCCGAGGCCGCCACCTGCGCCGGAGCAGTCTGGGCGTCGGTCCACGACGCGCGCGCCCGGTCCCGCAGGAAACGAAGCAGACGGACCTTGAGCCGCAGGTGCGTTTCCCAGAGCGCCTCGTCGGGGATGCCGCGCACCCCCTGCCACAGCGCCGGGTCGTCCTGGCGGGCCAGCCAGTCGGCGCCGACATGCGCCCGGTAGAGCCGGTCGAACTCCGGGGCAATCCAGGAGGGGAGGTGCACGCCGTTGGTGATCGGCTGGATCGGCGCATCGTCCGCGCCCGCCCCCGGCCAGAGAGATCGCCACATGCGCCGCGAGACCCGCGAGTGGAGGCTGCTCACGGCGTTCCAGTGCCCGCTCAGCCTGAACGCCAGGGCGCTCATGCTGAAGGCGGGCCCCCACTGCTCCTCGAAGGCGCCAAGACCCAGGAAGCGCTCCCGGTCGATCCCGATGTCGGGCCAGTAGGCCGCCAGGTACTTCTCGACGAGCGGGAACGGAAAGGCGTCATGACCCGCGGCGACCGGGGTGTGTGTCGTGAAGACCGTGTTCGCGCGTACCCGCTCGATCGCCTGCTCGAACGGCAGCCCGCCCTGCACGAGCCCGCGGGCGCGCTCCAGCATCATCAGCGCCGCGTGCCCTTCGTTGGCGTGCCACGCCGACGGCCGGATTCCCAGGGCGCGCAGGACCCGCACGCCGCCGATTCCCAGCACGATCTCCTGGAGGAGCCGGATCTCCTGGTCCCCCCCATACAGCCGCGCGGAGAGCTCCCGCTCCCAGGGAGGGTTGGCCTCGAGGTCGGTGTCCATCAGGTAAAGGGCCACGCGCCCGACGCGCACCAGCGACACTTCAACATGCAGCCTGTGCCCGGGAAGATCGAGGACGATGACGCAGGGGCCGCCCGTCGCGGCGAGCGCCGGCTCGGCCGGCGCCACGGTCCTGTCGATTCCACGGTAGGTCTCGTGCTGGCGCCCGTCTCCTGCTATCCGCTGGTGGAAATACCCCTGCGGGTACATGAACCCGACGCCCACGAGCGGCAGGCCCAGGTCGCTCGCCTCCTTGGCGATGTCCCCCGACAGGATCCCGAGCCCGCCCGAGTAGACGGGAAGGGAGGGATGCACTCCGAACTCGGCCGAGAAATAGGCGACCGGCTGGCCGTCAGGATTGGGCACCCGGGCCGCGAAGCATGAGGTGCGGCCGGTGACTTCGCCGTCGAAAGCCGCGAGGACACTCTCGTAGCGCGCGAGGAAACGCGGATCCCTGGCGCAGGCTTCGGCCCTCTTCGGGTCGAGCGTGGTGAGAACCCGGATGGCGTTCAGCGGCGGGTCCGGCACGCCCCCGGCCAGGTCCTCGAACAGGGCCCGGGATTCGGGGTGCCAGCTCCACCAGAGATTGCGCGCCAACTCCGGGAGGCGCGCCAGTGTCTCGGGGAGAGGTCTCAGAGGGCCCTCGTGAAAACGGTCATGCACAATAAAGGATTATGGCCTGCGCGCCCTGATGAGCATAGCGTCGATCTCGGCCTCCGCCTCGCGCCAATCCTGGTCCGGGCTGCCGTGCCCGAACCCCCGGCGAAGCGCCCGGTAGTAGGCCGCATCGCAAATCATCCGGTGGCGCTCCTGGGGCGAGAGGGAGAGTTTCCTCGGTGCGCTCGGAGCCTCCCGCGTCGCTGTTGCGGCCGGCGCGGGTGACCGGGGCTTCTCGGACCGACCGCGGAACGGTTTTCCTGCCTTGATCTGTATCATGGTTGCCTCCCCTTTTTAGAGACGTTCAGTTTATACCTCACGGGGCCCGCCGCCGCAAACTTCACGCGATTGTCACCCGGCACAGCCTGGGACACTATAATCGGCGGGCGCGGGCGCCCGTGGACGGGAGGAGGCCGCGGAGCCATGCCCCAGACCGTGCTGGTGGTCGACGACGAGCGGGACATCGTCGAGCTGATCCGCTACACCCTCACCCAGGCCGGGTACCGGGTTGTGTCGGCGTCCGACGGCCGCCAGGGTCTCGACCTGGCGCGCCGCGACCGGCCCGACCTGGTCATCCTCGACCTGATGTTGCCGGTGATGCCGGGGACCGAGGTGGCCAGGGCGCTGCGGCAGGACGACGCGACCCGAACGATCCCGATCGTCATGCTGACGGCGCGCGGCGAGGAGATCGACCGCGTCGTCGGGTTCGAGCTGGGCGCCGACGATTACGTGGTAAAGCCGTTCTCCCCCCGCGAGCTCGTTCTGCGGGTCCAGGCGATCTTGCGGCGCGAAGGGATCACGGAGGAGGAGAAGCGGATCGTGTTCGAGCCGCTGACGATCGATCTGGCCGCCCACAGCGTCCGCCTCGGTCCAACAGAGATCAGCCTCACCGCCACCGAGTTCAGGCTGCTGCACCGGCTGGCCCGGCGTCCCGGACGCGCCTTCAGCCGCGACCAGCTGCTGTCGGAAGTCTGGGGTTACGGCGGGGAGCTCGAGACGCGGACCGTGGACACGCACGTCAAGCGGCTGCGGGCGAAGCTCGGTGAGGTCGGCGGCTGGATCCAGACGGTGCGGGGCCTGGGCTACCGCTTCCGCCCGGAGGGGTACGAAACTCCCGACTGAGGAAAGGGGACTTCCTGGGCATCCGGCTCCGCCTCACGCTGTCGTTCGTCTTGGTCGCCGCGCTTTCCGTGCTGACCGCGGGGCTGTTCCTCGACCGCTCCATCGGGCGCCGCGTCACCGAGCAGATGGCGGGTGGCCTCCTGCGCGATGCGCGCCTGGCGCGCGAGACGATGGGCGACACGCCCCGCCTCGATGAATCCGCTCCCGACCTGGCCCACCGCCTGGGAGGTGATCTCAAGTTGAGGGTCACGATCGTCGCGGCCGACGGCACGGTCCTGGGGGACAGCGACCTCGACCGGGAGTCGCTGCGTGACCTGGAGAACCACGCCACCCGGCCGGAGATCGCCGAGGCGATGCGCGCCGGTACGGGGCGCTCGATCCGCTTCAGCACGACCCTCGCCGAGAACATGCTCTACCTGGCTCTGCGGATTGATCCTCAGGACGCGGGCCGTGGGGTTGTCCGGCTGGCGGTACCCCTCACGGAGGTGGCGGCGGCCCAGCTGGAGATGCGGCTCCTGGTCGGTGGCGCTGCGCTCCTCTCGGTCACGGTGGCCGCGCTTTTCGGCTGGCTTGCGGCCCGTGGACCGGCGCGACGGCTCGCCGAGATGAGCCACGCGGCAGCGACCATCGCCTCGGGCGGGACCGAAACACTTCCGCTCGCGCGGGGCCACGACGAGCTGAGCGAGCTGGGCCGGGCGCTCGGCCGTATGTCGGCCGACCTGAAAGCGCGCCTCGCGATGCTGTCGCGCGAGCAGAGCCAGCTCCGCACGATCCTTGACGGGATGGTCGAGGGGGTCCTCCTGACCGACCTCTCGGGGACGATCCTTCTCGCCAACGACGCCTTCCTCAGGATTTTCGGCGCCACGCCTCCTTTGGAAGGGCGCCGGCCGCTCGAAGTGGCCCGCGTGCCGGCCCTGCAGGAAGCGGTGCAGGCGGCGCTCGAGGCGGA
>JANMQK010000118.1:0-3517 GCA_031370485.1 Acidobacteriota bacterium
CGGAGAGCCTCCTCGAGTCCGAGCTGTTCGGCCATGTCCGCGGCGCGTTCACGGGCGCCGACCGCGATCGCAAGGGAATTCTCGAGCTGGCCGACGGCGGGACGCTCTTTCTCGACGAGATCGGAGACATGAGCCTGCGCATGCAGAGCAAGCTGCTGCGCGCCCTCCAGGAGCACGAGCTGCGTCCGGTCGGGGGCAAGGAGATCATCCACGTCGACGTGCGGATCATCTCGGCCACCAACCGTGGCCTCCGGGGACTGATCCGGGAAGGGACCTTCCGGGAGGATCTGTTCTACCGGGTGAACGTCATCACGATCAGCCTGCCGCCGCTTCGCGACCGGAAGGACGACATCCCGGCGCTTATCGAACACTTCCTGGATGGCATCGCCGCCGAGTCCGGGCTGCCGCGCAAGACGTTCTCGCCTGGAGCGATCGAGCTTCTGAGCGGTTACGAGTGGCCGGGCAACATCCGCGAGCTGGAGAACATCGTCCAGCGTGCCGTGGCCCTGGCGGACGGCGCGAGGATCGAGGCGCCCGACCTGCCGGATCGCGTCCGCCACGTGATGATCACGGAAGAGCCGCCCCATTATTCCTCGCACGGCAAGGGGGGGGAGCAGCTCATGATCGAGAAGGCCCTCCACAACTCCGAGGGGGACAAGACCCGAGCCGCCCGGTTCATCGGGTGGAGCCGCCCGAAGCTTTACCGGCGGCTCCGTTTCTACGGCATCCCAATCACGTTTGGAAGACCGCCCGCCCGGACCGGAGACTCCGACTCCCCGACCCGCCGAACCTGAGCGGTTTGCCCGGCAGGCGCGACCGCGGCTAGAATCCGCGGCGCACCACCCGCCACATTCTTCTGGAGGGAGCCTGCCGTGAAACCGAGCGTGAGGATTCTTCTCGTCCTGTCGCTTTTCCTGGTCGCCACGCCGTCGCGCCCGGCGGATTCAGGCCCCGCGGACCGGAGTCCGGCCGCGGAGGCGATGAAACTCATTCGCCCCGAGGCCATCAGGGCCTCGATGCGCTTTCTGTCCGACGGCCTGCTCGAAGGGAGGGCGCCCGACGGTCGCGGGTACGACATCGCGGCGCGGTATGTGGCCGCCCGGATGGAAGCCATGGGGCTGCGGCCCGCGGGGACAGGCGGGGGCTGGTTCCAGCCGGTCTCGCTGCGCAAGGCCGTCCTCGACGCGCAGCAAAGCTCGGTCGTGCTCATCGGGGACGGCAAGGAAGAAACACTGGCCGATGCCGTGGACTACATCGCTTCGGGGGACGCGCTGCGACTGGAGACGAGTGTCGAGGCGCCGGTGGTATTCGTCGGGTTCGGCGTGACGGCCCCCGAGCTGAACCACGACGACTACGAGGGGGCCGACGTCCGCGGCAAGATCGTGGTCGCCTTCCGCGGCGCGCCCGCGCGCTTTCCCTCGACCGAACGGGCCTACTTCACGGACGGCACGCTCAAGGCGAAAAACGCCGTGGCTCACGGCGCCATCGGCGCGCTGGGGATAACCCTGCCGGAGGAGGACGCGCGCTATCCCTGGAAATGGATAGTCCCCCAGGTCCAGGCCGGCTCGATGCGCTGGCTGGACGTGCAGGGGGTGCCGCACAACACTTTCCCCGAGCTGCGCGGTGCCGCGCGTCTCAGCCAGGGCGGCGCCGGGCAACTCTTCGCGGGCGCGCCGAAGAGTCTCGAAGAGGTCTTCGCCGCGGCGGGGGCGGGCCGGCCTCAGTCGTTCCCGCTGAAGGTGAAGGCGCGCATCCGCCAGGTAAGCCGTCACACCGATTTCCACAGCAGCAACATCATCGGCGTACTGCCGGGGGCGGACCCCGCGCTGCGCGATCAGTACGTGGTTTACACGGCTCACGTCGATCACCTCGGGCTCTGCCCCCCCGCCGAAGGAGACAACGTCTGCCACGGCACCCTCGACAACGCCTCGGGCACGGCCGCGCTGCTCGAGATCGCACAGGCGTTCGCCAGCCTGCGCCCCGCGCCGCGCCGATCTCTGCTTTTCGTCTTCGTGACCGGCGAGGAGAAGGGGCTGCTTGGCTCGGACTACTTCGCGCAGAATCCCACGGTGCCGCGCAAGGCAATCGTCGCCAACCTGAACATCGACGGCGCTCCAGGCATCCTGTATCCGATGCGGGACATCGTCGCCCTGGGAATCGAGCACTCCAGCCTGGCCCGTGACGTGAACGAGGCGGCCCACGAGATGGGGTACGCAATCACCCCCGATCCGGTGCCCGAGGAAGTGTCGTTTATCCGCAGCGACCAGTACTCGTTCGTGCTGCAGGGGGTGCCGGCGGTGTCCATCACGGAGGGGATCACGAGCACGAACCCGAAGATTGACGGCCTGAAAGTGATGAAGGAGTGGCTTCTCACCCGGTACCACACGCCCCGCGACAGCATGGACCAGCCGATGGACTTCGAGTCGGCTGCCAGGGGCGCGCGGCTGAATTTCCTGGCGGGGTACAAGGTCGCCCAGCGGGCCGCGGCGCCGGCCTGGAACCAGGGCGACTTTTTCGGGATGAAATTCGGGCGGAAATAGGCGCGAGGACGCCCCCTGAACGCACCTATACAGAAGATGCGCCTGGTCGCTTGACTTGCCGGGCGTGCGGCGCGTAGGATGCGCCAAGTCGGTTGGCGACAGGAACATGCGCCCAGGATGCCGCCGACCGACGATCGGCCCGGTCGAGACCCGGGCCTCCGGACATCACCCTTCAGTTTGAATGAGAGGAGCGATGCCCGTTCGCATCGCCACAGGCCCCTTCGACAACCTCCCCGGCCTGAAGGATCTTCTGTTCGCGCAGCCTGCCGCGATCGAAGACGGCTTTCGCATCGTGGAGGTCGACCTCCCGACCGCCGACGCCGGCACGGTTGATTTCCTCGGCATCGACAGTTCCGGGGCGCTGACGCTGGTCGCGATCTCCGCCGACGACCCCGATGGGGCATTGCTGCGGCTACTCGACCAGTGCCGCTGGGCGCGGGCCGACCAGAGAATTCTCGCTCGCGCCTTCCCCGAGGCGGGCGGCAACGGCGACCTCAAGATCCGCTGCATCCTGCTCGCGCCGTCCTTCTCCTACCGGTTCCTGCAGCGGCTGGCGCTGCTGGGCGTCCCGATCACGCCCTCCATCGTGCGCCGGCTTGAATCGCGCATCGAGGTTTCGCTCCTGATCGAACCGGCGCTACCGCTTTTCGGCCTCGAGCCCGCGGCGACCTCGGGCCCCGCGACTGCGGCCGCCGCGACCCTCCCGGCGCAGCCGGTGATCAAGGCGGCGCGCCGCGATGCGGCCTGGGAACGATCGGAGGAAGGGTTCCGCGGCCGGCCCGGGGAAACTTTCCGCGAGCGGATCCGCGAGCGGCCTTACGACAGGCCCAGCGAGAGGCGCTCGCGGGAACGCCCGGTGGAACGCCCTGCCGGAGAGAGCCAGTCGGGTCCCTCCGAACCGACCCGCGACCAGGACGACGAGCCCCTCCCGGTTTTCCCCTGGGATGACGAGGCGGGAGACGATGCGCCGGAAACTG
>JANMQK010000125.1:0-4678 GCA_031370485.1 Acidobacteriota bacterium
TCCAGAAGCCTGTCGTTTTTATCACAGCCGACGTAGAGATCGATGTCGCCGTCGTTGTCCTTGTCGAGCGCAGTTATTGCCCCTCCGAACCCTGAACAGCTGGTGGTCTGAACGCCAGAGTTGGCCGACCAGTCAAAGAAGGTTCCGTTTCCAGCGTTAACCCAAAGCCGGAAGTTCTGACCCGGCGTCGTGCTCACGCTCGAACAGAAGAGGTCCTGCAGGCCGTCGTCGTTCAAATCGGCCCAGAGCGCGTTCCAGCAGTGAAAGTCCTCGACGATTCCCGCCAGGGCTGTAACGTCGGTAAAGGTCCCGTTGCGGTTGTTATGAAAGAGTTGGTCCGACTCTCCTTGGAGGTTCACGAGATACAGGTCGGGGTATCCGTCGTTATCGTAGTCCGCCCACTTGCAGACCTCCGTGTATTTCTGGAGCGCGAGACCGGCAGAGGCCGCCACATCGGTGAAGGTGCTATTTCCGTTGTTGTGGAACAACTGATGGGACCGCAGGGATCCGCCGGTGGACTGATAGACGAGGAGAAGATCAAGGTAGCCATCCTGATCGTAGTCCGCCCAGGCCGCGTCGGTGTCGGCCGGCGAGCCAAGCGCACCCCCGACAGCTGCGGTCGCAGCGATATTCGTGAAGGTTCCATTCGCGTTGTTCCGGTAGAGCGCGTTCAGACCGCTCGAGTAGACGACGTAGAGATCGAGGTCTCCGTCATTATCGTGATCCCCCCAGGCGCAGCTACGTTGATTCCCGAGGGCGGTATCGAGCCCAGCAGACGCCGTCACATCCGTGAAATTGCCGCTGCCGTTGTTGCGGAGCAGTCGGAATGTGGTGAAAAACGCCCCGGTCGTGGGTCGGAAGACATCCTGATCGCCATCGTTGTCATAGTCGCCCCAGCAGATGCCAACCCCGTCACCGACGATCCCGCCGAAGGCATTAACCGTGTTGTCCACGAAAATGCCCACTCTCCTTGGCACGTACTCGAACCCGTTCGCGAGGCTACCGCTGCCACCGCCAGGATTCGTCACCTGAACTGTGACCATCCCAGGGGCATGTGACGGCACCAGCACCTTGATTACGCGGCAGTCTGTGGGCGTCTGGCAGCTCTGCACGTCCACCTCGGTGCCCGCAACTCCGCCGAAGGTGACCGTGGCGCCAGGGATGAAGTTCGAGCCATTCACGCTGACCACGATGCCACCGTCTTGCGTCCCCTGGGGCGCGACCACCGACGTCACCATGGGGCTCGCGAACGGGCCGGCGAACTCACGGACGGAGAGGTCGAAGTAAGCACCCGCCCCCTTCGTCGTGGGCTTGCGCTGAAAAGCTCACACTTTCCGAACTGCGTTCGCTGCTTCGAATGCTACGATCCGCGAACCGTTGTCCTGTTCAAAGCTGTTCCGGGAAAGGTTCAAAGCCAGGGGCGCCGGATACGGTGGCGTAGTCGCGCCCGCGCCATGCAATTCAAGATAGGTCGCCGAATCGATCACCTCGGCGTTGGAATCGTCCCGTCTCAGCCCGAGGTTGCGCGTCTCGATCACATAGAGGCGCCCCGCCACCGCGTTGTAGGTGACCCAGTCTTCGTCGCGCGCGAGGGGGTTGGAATCCCAACTGTGGTGGATCTGGGCTGAACCATCCACAGCGATTGGCAGCGCCGCGCTGCCGGTGTCGTCTTGCTCGAAGGGATCGTCGACATTTCCGCTGGTGGAAACGGACAGATTGATGTTCGGAGTGTCCGTCCCCGAGGTGACCGTGACGGGTGTCGCTGAAGGCTCTGACGCGGTATTCGGGTAGAAGATGCTCAGGAAATTGACGTCAACGTTGGTGGAGCTTTGGTAGAAGACCGACTGCGTCACGACCACGGAGTTCGAGTAGGGCTGGGCGCGCACAAGGTACGTTCCAGGAGGCAATCGGTGAATTCTATAATTGCCGGCTGCGTCCGCGAGAACACCGACGATGCCCCTGCCCGCCTGGAAGGCGGCGACATATGCCCGCGGAACGCCGGACCCCCCTCGGGTGACCCGACCGCTGATCGATGCCTCCGCCGGGGCGCCGGCCGAGGGGTAGATGAATACGGCGGCAGACAGTTCATCCTGGCTCAGCGATCGAAGAGAGGTGTCGCCCGGGTACGCCGAGACGAACATCGTTGACGTTGAACTGGTGACGTGATCGAGGCCGATCAGATGGCCGACTTCGTGAGTTACTATCGCTTGCACATCGGCAGGACCCCTGAACGATGAGAAGTTGTCGTTGCCCGATACGGTCCACGAGTACGCGACGCCGTTCAAGGCAATGTCCACTTCGGAGATTTGGCCTGAGACGGCGTCGCCTCGTCGCCTTGTCAATGCTAGGATGTCAGGCATGGCGGCCACGGCTGGATTGTCCGAGGCATCATCAAACCACAGGATGGTGTTCGTGACGTCCATGATGTCCCAGCCGGCCGTCGTTGTGCCCCCATTGATGAAGGAAAGATCGCTATTGGCGATGGCGTCCCACGTCGCGAAGGCGGCGTTGATAGCTGCAAATTCTGCTGTCCCGGACACGTCGGGCGTTCCCTTGCTGTTGATGCGGTACTGGATAGGGAGCACGAACCATTTGAGGGTGGTGCCGGTGTTCGGTGCCGCGCTCTGGACGAATCCGAACACCTCGCTCGAGGGGATGCTGAACGCGAAGATGAGGACTGCCCGTGTCAGCCGTTTCATGGTGCCTTGAGCCCCCCGCCAGCCGGCGGCTTCCGCTTCCGATTCAGTACCCTCTCAACGGTTGTCTTGAGATCGCTCAGAGCGACCCGGTCGCTGATGAGGATAGGCTCGGGTCCGCCAGAGGCATCGAGATGCATCTCTCGAGCGCGCGCGGCCGCTGCGGGCGAAACGAGATCTGGATCGCGGAAGAGGAGGCTGACAAAGTGTTCCTGGCCCTTCTCGCCTTCCTGAACCCGGATGACTCCGTGACTAACGGAGTAGATGATGAACGCTTCTCCTCCGGCGTACGGCCGGAGGAAGAGTAGAACCTCACAACCGACTGGAGGCAGCTGACGCGCGCCGCCATAATCCACGAACTGGATTCTTGGCCCTTTCAGTCCCAGCCCGTCCGTCACGAATTCTCCACCGAGGGTCACAACCACGATCTCGGGGGTTGGACCAGATCCCTTCAGATACTCTTGCACCTGCACGCGGTTACGGCGGTACACGTCGCCGGTGGCGCGATCGTAGACAGCCATCGCTGGAATCTCGCTGACCCGCCCCAGAACGATCACCGTGGCCTGTGTCGCCACTTCCTCGAAGGACATTTGCCTTACCAGCGATGCTGAAACTTCGCTGGGAGTGGCAATGCACAGCAGGGTAAGGACAGGCACCCACAGAGCCAATCGGCGAATCTCCTTCATGGCGTCATCCTCCTATCCAGTGATTGGTCATATTCGGCATCGCCGGCGTCTCCGAACCAAGCTCCCAAACGCCAGCGGTGGGTCGAGAAGCGTTGAGGGCGGCCACGGCCCGGACACCCAGACACTCCGCAGGCAGGAGGCACCCGCCGAGTTCTTGAACCGGCGCGAATCGTACAGGGAAAAGGCAAGAATACTCGAGGCTTGGCAACCTATGGGAAAGCCCGAAGCCGCCAGGGTCAAGGAGCCTTGCCCCAGACTCATATCCTTGGCGGCGACTGTTTCGATGAAGCGGACAAGGTTCTTGCTGGACACGGGCCACCTGTTGCCTGCCTGGCAGGCGTCGAAGCACTTCGCCTCGTGCCCGCAGCCGACAGCTGCGGGGCTCCTCCACTCAAGGTTTGACCCTTACCGTGGTGAGGGAAGGGAACGACTCTTCACTACTACTCTCGCCTCGTGTGCTTGTCAACCGGATCTTCCAGCAGTGCCGCTGTGAATCTCCCGCAATCATTGCGGCATCGGCAGGTACGTGTAAGGGCCGGACTACTGACGCGATCCCTAACGTCTGGAGCAGCTCTCCAACTCGGGCGGCCGTTACGATCCCGCACAGACACCTGGGTAGCCGCGTCAACAGCCAACGCGCGCGAACGCCGCGACTCACACACGGCCGTGTGGGCAGGGCGCGAGATGATCGTCTGAGGCGGCATCGGCGACCCTCGCGGCAAAACCATCTTCATTACAGGGGGCCGATACGATCCCGCCGGTGCCACATGGATCCGGGCTTCGCCAAGCGGCGCCCTGGCGTCTCGGTTGAGCCATTCGGTGAGATGGACAGGCAGCCTGATGATCGTCCGGGGTGGATACACCCCCTATGTTGGCTCCCACACCACAGGCGCCCGAGTGGGTGCCGACCTCCTTGGTCAACGTACCCTCGTCGAGGTCGGTCCATTCAGCCATCTGGAGCGGAGGGCTATCTCCTATCGGCCGTCTTTAGCTCGACGACCGCTTGTGGCGCCGTTGAGCCGGTGGCCGGGGATGCCTTCTTCTATCTCGTCCGGGCCGAGATCAAGTGCCCCGGAGGTGGACATGGGCCGCTCGGGTGGGACTCGAACGGGACACCGCGGGCGGGGCGGACCTGCCCGTAGGCTTTCCTCTCATCCGTACTGCAAGCGAGAGACGTGCCGCCGCACATCCCGAGCCGGTTTGTCTATCGGCCGGTCATCCAGTCGATGACCCGCTCGATCCCGCGGGAGCAGACGGGGCAGAAGCGGTCGGGGTTGCGGGTGAACATGATGCAGT
>JANMQK010000136.1:0-14670 GCA_031370485.1 Acidobacteriota bacterium
CTGACGGGCGCGCTTGCGCGCGCCCGTAAGGGGATGACCGTCCGCCCCGCGCCCGCGCCGGCTGCTCAGCGGCAGCGCGGCCGGTAGGGGTCGGGCGCGAACTCCATCCTGTCGAAGCCACGGGCGCGCTCGCGGCGATCCAGGCTGTCGTCGCAAGGCGGCAGGGGCCGGGGCAGCACGCCGAGGCGCACGAGAGCGTCCCGGTACTCGTAGCGGATGTCGAGCACGGCGGCGGGGGTCCCCTCGGCGTCGAAACGGACCCGCGTCACGGTGTGGTCGATCTCCTGGCCGATCCCGGTGGCGGCATATTCGTCCGATAGATTCGGGTTGGCCTGGGATTTCGCCTCATCCTTGGCTGAGCCCTCGAGCCTCGAGGCGTCGGAACGCTCTTCCTGCGTGGCGGGGGGAGCCATCTGCTGCTTCATCATCGGCGCGGGCCTCTGCCGCCGCTCGCGAAACACGGCGGCGGTGATGATGCCGAGGTTGCGGGTCTCCCCCAGCCAGGCGCCGTACGATTTCGGCTCGGTCGTGAAGAAAAAGCGGCGCGCGGTCGCGCTGCTCGTCTGCCAGCCATCGAGCGTGATCGCCTGGTAGGGGTCGAGGATCCATTTGGAGGCCTCGCCGGCGGTCGTGCTCTTGGCGTCTATCGAGTTCAGGCCGTCGACACTGAGGGCGATGGCCACGCGCTCCGGCGTGTTGTTCCGCAGCCGGACCGAGTACTCGCGGCCAGCGAGCGCTTCGACGTAGGTGGTTCCCCGGGCAGCGTGCTCCTGGACGGTCACTCCATCCACGAGAATCTCCAAAGTCCAGGCGCCGCGGTCCATGGCCAGTGCGGGTGCGGTCGGCGCGAAAATCGCAATCAGGCAGAGCGTCAAAAGCGCTGCGCCGCCGGCGTGAAACATACGGATTACATTCATGGTATCGCCTCCTTGGCCCGTTCTTCGGGCACGGGAGGTTGGACAGGGGGATGGCCGCGAAGTTCCCGCAGGAGGCCGGGCCGTTCCGCCCCTAATCGGGGTACACTGCGCGGCGATGACGCGAAGCAGCCCTTCCGTTCGAAAGCGGATCGTTCTGGCGCTCGCGGCGCCGGTCCTGGCTGCGGGCCTCTGCCGTCCCGCAAGCGCGGTGGATTTCACGTTCGGAGTCGAGACTCTCTCGGGAGATTTTCGCGGCGATGACGCGGTGCGGCTGTCGGAGGCTCCCCTCACCATCGCCTTCGGCGGCGCGCGGGCGCGTTTCAGCGTCCGCGTGCCGTACGTCCGGATCGAAGGCACCGGGGATGTCACGCTGGCAACCGGCGGCCCCGTCGTGCTCGGCGCCGGCGGGCCGGGCAGGCCGGCCTTCCAGACGAGCCCGGCCGGGGAGACGGTCTCGGGGACGGGGGACGTCCTCCTGCGGCACGAGTCGTACCTGGTGCGCCCCGGCCGCGGGAAAAAGCCTCTCGTCTCCTTCATCCTCGACTACAAGATCCCGACCGCCGACGAGAAGAAGGGGCTCGGCACCGGGAAGCGCGACTGGGGTGGCGGGCTCTCCTACGTCCAGCCGCTCAGCCTGCACTGGCAGTTCCTGGGGGACGCCGATTTCCATTTCATGGGCAGTCCCGAAGGATACGACTTCAAGGATCGTCTTCACCTGGCGGCAGGCCTCGCCATCGTCACCAGCCGGGTGGCCCTCGGCGCGCGGCTGGAGAACGTCACACCGATCCTCGACACCGTCCCGGTCTTCGACACCGCGGGGGGGCTGGTCGGCGCGGACCAGGTCGGCGACCGCCGATTCGTGCGCGTGGACCTCACGTTCAGCAATCCGTCGGGGGGCTCGACCCGGATCGGCGTGACCCGCGGGCTGAACGGCGATTCCGAGGACCTCGGCCTCGCCCTGATCTTCTCGACCGGCCCGCAGTAGGCCCCGTACCGCAGCCAGCCCCGTGTATCAGGCCCCGTCCCTCCCGCACGGGACGATCTCCGAATCCTCCCAGGCCTTCACGCATCAGAAGCGGCAGTGCCGGGGGATCCCTGGCCGGACAGTGGTTCTAGAGGACAAATGCACGCTGGCGTCGAGCGGCCGGGGAGTGTCAGTAAGCGTGCAGGGCGGCGATGGCCTGCTTGAGGTCGTCCACCTGGGGAAGGGTGGCCGTCTCGAGGCCCGGCTCGTAGGCGACGAAGACGTCCTGCGCGGCCACGCGCCGCACCGGGGCGTCGAGATGCTCGAACATCCGGTCGGCGATGAGCGCGGCGATCTCGGCGCCGTAGCCGAAGGAGATCACGTCCTCGTAGGCCACGAGCGCCTTCCCGGTCTTCTCCACCGACGCCGCGATCGTGTCCCAGTCGAACGGGGCGAGGGATCTTAGATCAATGACTTCGGCGTCGCCCAGGCCTTCCTGCGCCAGGGCGTTCGCGGCCCGCGTGGCGCGCTCGACGAGCGCACCGTAGGTGACTACGGTGACGTCGGTCCCGGGACGGACGATCCGCGCGCGGCCGAACGGGATGGCGTGCTCGGGACCGCGATAGCGCCCCTTGTTGTAGGTCTGGCGGTACAAGTGCTTGTGCTCGAGGAACATCACCGGGTCGTCGCAGCGGATGGCGGTGCGCAGCAGTCCGTTGGCGTCCTCGGCGTTCGAGGGCATCACCACCCGCAGGCCCGGTATGTGGGTGAACAGCGACTCGCCGCACTGGCTGTGATAGGGCCCCCCCCCCTGCAGGTAGCCGCCGATCGGCACCCGCACCACCACGGGGCATGAGAAGGCGCCGTTCGAGCGCCAGCGCATCGTGGCCAGCTCGTTTCTAAGCTGCATGTAGGCCGGCCAGATGTAGTCGAAGAACTGGATCTCGACGACCGGCTTCAGCCCCCTCGTCGCCATGCCGATGGCGCGCCCCACGATGCCCGCCTCGGCCAGGGGCGAATTGAATACGCGCGCCGATCCGAACGCGCGCTGCAGATTGTGGGTGACCTTGAACACCCCGCCCTTTCCCTTGACGTCGGCGAGGTTCTCCTCGCGCGTGCAATCCGCGACGTCCTCGCCGAAGACGACGATCCGGGGGTCGCGCTTCATCTCGTCCCGCAGGCAGGCGTTCAGGAGATCGACCATCGTCTTGGGGTCCCCCTGGGGCTCGGAGGGGACGTCGAAGCGAGCGTCGCAAGGGTCGACGTCGGGCGAGTAGATGAACCGGGTCGCCGACGCTGGATCCGGCCGCTGCGACGCCAGGGCGGACTCGACCGCCTCCTCCACCTCGCGATCGACCTCCTGCCTCACCGCCTCGAGGAACGCCTCGTCCGCGACCTTCGAGCGCAGCAGGAAGTCGGTGAAGTTCGGGAGCGGATCGATCCGTGTCTCCGCCTGCCGCTCGCTCGCCGGCCGATAGAAGCTCTCGTCGTCCGACAGCGAGTGCGAGTAGGGACGGATGGTATGCGCGTGGACAAGCGCGGGGCCGGCGCCCGGAACGCGCAGTCCCGAAACCACGTCGCGCAGGAGGGTCCAGGACGCGACGGCGTCGCACCCGTCCACTTCGTCGACCCGCAGCCCCGGGTAGGAGCGCAGGATCTTCGAGATGCTGCCGCCGGCGGTCTGCGCCTCGACCGGCACCGAGATGGCGTACTCGTTGTCGGTGATCAGGAACAAGACCGGCGCTTTGCGGAGCGACGCGGCGTTGAGCGCCTCCCAGAACTCCCCCTCGCTGGTGGCCCCGTCGCCGCCCGAGACGTAGGTGACCTGATCCGAGTCGGGCTCTAGATCCCGGGACGCCTCGGCGCAGCCGACCGCCTGGAGGAACTGCGTGCCGGTCGGGCTCGACTGCGAGACGATGCGAAGCCCCTTGTGGCCCCAGTGGCTCGGCATCTGCCGCCCGCCCGAGTTCGGGTCCTCGGCGCTGCCGACCGCGGACAGGAACATCTCGCGCGCCGTCATCCCGAGCTGGAGGCAGAGCGCCCGGTCGCGGTAGTAGGGGTAGAACCAGTCATGCCCCGGGCGAAGATGCATCGCCGCGGCGGTCAGTATCGCCTCGTGCCCGGCGCCGCTGAACTGGAAGTAGATGCGGTTCTGCCGCTTGAGCTGGATCTCCTTGTCATCGATCCGGCGCGACAGGTACATGTTGCGGTAGAGGGCGATGAGGGTGTCGCGACCAAGACCCTGCCGGCGCAGGAGGTCGGGGTCCGACTCGCCCTTTTCCTGGACCTTCACGCCCGCGCCCTGATCCTTGACGCCGCCGCCCTGAGTCTTGATGCCGTTCTTGCCGGGCCGCATTCGTCCCCCTCCAACGGCTGCCATTAGAGTGCCTATGATAGCCGCCGGGCCTGCCGCTGTGCCACTTTTCGGCGGCGGCCCCCGGCTCCGGCGCCCTGCTCGGCGTAGACGCCTCGGATGGCGTCTTCGGGATCGGGCATCCGCGAGCGGCGGCTTTCGAGCGCCTCGCGCTCGGCCGCCTCGATCTCGGCGGTGACCTTCGCCTCGGACTCCTCGAGGAGACGCCGGTTGGCCTCGCGGCGGGCGGCGGCAGGGCGCTTGCGGCCGTCCAGGGATGGGCCCTGCTCGACGAGATACGTCTCGTACGTGCCGATCGGATCGCGCAGCCCCCAGTGGCGGAATTGCTCCGGCGTGAAGAGGGCGCGGGCCTCGGCCTCGTCGTGGGTCGCGTGGCCCCCCATCCGGAAGGTCGTGGCGGTCAGCATGCAGGGCCCCGCTCCCTTGCGGCAGCGTTCCACGAGAAGACGGGTGGCGGAGTGCACGTCCAGGACGTTGTTGCCGTCGCAGGAGAGGCCGTGGACGCCATAGGCGGTGTGCAGGTCCTCCATGCTTCCCGCGCTGTGGCGCTCGACCGGCGTGCCGAGGGCCACCTGGTTGTTCTGCAGGACGATCAGGAGGGGGACCTTGCTGACCGCGGCGAAGTTGAATCCTTCGTGGAAGGCGGCGGTGCGGCTCGCGCCGTCGCCGACGTAGGTCATGGCCACGCCGCGCGTGCGTCGCCGCTTCATGACCAGGCCAATCCCGGTGAAGACCGGGACGAGGCAGGCCATCATGCTGGTCGGGGGGATGACACCCAGGGAGGGATCGCCGGTGTGCAGGTCGCGACCTCTGGTAATTTGATCGGCCGTCGCCAGGTAGGCCTTGAGCATCTGGGCGACCGGCATCCCCATCTCGTGGCAGGCTCCGGCGTTTCTAATCATCGGGCCGACGTAGTCGCCCCGGCGCAGGGCGTGGACACTGCCGACGGTGACCGCCTCCTCGCCCGTGCCGAGCCAGGCCTTCGAGAGGACGCCCTGCCGCACCCAGCGCTTCAGCGTGATGTCGTGCAGCCGGAACCGGACGAGCCCCTCGTAAAGGCGCAGGTGGTCCGCGGGCTTGAGGCGTCCGATGACGGCGAGGCGCGCGGGGTTGCGCCGCAGTGTCGCGGCATATCCGGCCATGATCTCGGGGTCGGGGCGGAAATCGACGTATTCAGGCGGATCGAACGCAGCGTAGCGCTTCACCGGGTCAGCAGCTCCTTCATCTCGCGCACCGCGCGCTCCATCCCCACGAGGGTCGCGCGCGCGACGATCGAATGTCCGATGTTCAGCTCTTCGATCTCGGGAATCTGCACGATGCGCCGGACGTTCCGGTAGTCGAGACCGTGCCCCGCCAGGATCCTCAGGCCGAGCTTGGAGGCGGCCCGGGCCGCCTGCGCGATTTTCTCGGCCTCGGCTGCCGCCTGGGTTTCCTGGCGCGCCTCGGAATACTTGGCCGTGTTGATCTCGATCGTCCGGACCTCGAGCTTCGCGATGGAACGGATCTGATCGTAGTCGGGATCGACGAAGATCGAAACCCGGATGCCGGCTTCGCGGAGGTCGGTCACCGTCTTCCGGACGAGCGCCTGGTTGAGCAGGACGTCGAGCCCCCCCTCGGTCGTAACCTCCTCGCGCCTTTCGGGGACGAGGGTGGCGTGGTCGGGCTTGTGCGTGGAGGCCACGGTGATCATGGCGGCCGTGGCCGCCATTTCCAGGTTGAGCCGGGTCTTCACGACCCGGCGCAGAATCTCGACGTCGCGATCCTGGATGTGCCGCCGGTCGCCGCGCAGGTGCACGGTGATGCCGTCGGCGCCCGCCATCTCGGCCAGTATCGCCGCCGCCACCGGGTCGGGCTCGCCTCCCTTGCGCGCCTCGCGCAGGGTCGCGACGTGATCGATGTTGACTCCCAATCTCACGGGTTCGGGCATGCGGCCTCCTCGGGGCGGCGGGTGATTGCGAGCGCCGGGCCGCCCCTCCCGGCGCACCGCGCGCGTCAGGGTGTCTGCCGGCCTATCTCATCGCGGATGACGCGCTCGAGGCGCGCGGCGCAGTCCTCGATGTCGCGGCGCGATTCCCCCTCGACCATGATGCGCGCCTTCGGCTCGGTCCCGGAGTATCGCACCAGGATCCGGCCCCGGGAGGCCAGGGCCTTCTGCTCGTCCCGGATCGCCGGGCCTATCGTCGGATGGTCGTCGAGCGGCGGCTTGGATCGGACAGGCACGTTCACCAGCACCTGGGGAGCGGGCCGGATCGTCGCCGCCCAGGCGGCGAGGTCGAGGCCGGTGCGCCGCAGCAGGTCGCAGAGGAGCAGGCCGGTCAGGATCCCGTCTCCCGTGGTGGCGCGCTCGAGAAAGACGATGTGGCCCGACTGCTCGCCGCCCAGCACGTATCCTCCCTCCTGCATCTGCTCCAGGACGTACTTGTCCCCGACCGGGGCGCGCAGGATGCGGATCCCCTCGGCGCCAAGAGCCCGCTCGAGCCAGAGGTTGCTCATGACGGTCCCGACCACCGCCCCGCCCGTGAGGCGCCCCGAGCGCTTGAGGTCCATCGCCATGAGGTAAAGGACGTAGTCGCCGTCGAGGACCCGCCCCGACGCGTCGATCGGCAGGCAGCGGTCGGCGTCGCCGTCGAACGCCAGCCCCAGGCGGGCGCCGCGCCGCACCACCTCCTTCGCCAGGTGCTCGGGATGGAGGGCGCCGCAATCCTCGTTGATGTTGCGGCCGTCGGGGTCGGAGTGGATGGCGACGACCTCGAAACCGAGCCGGCGGAAAAGCTCCGGCCCGAGGGGCGACGCCGCGCCGTTGGCGCAATCGAGGACGACCTTCCAGCCGGAGAAGCCCGCGTCGGCGGGCACCGACTCACGCAGCCAGTCCAGGTAGCGGTCGTGCAGCTCGGCGGGTGACGCCGCGACCTCGTCCCGTGACGTGGCGACCTCGCCGGATGGCGCCGCTTCCTCTCCGTCGAGTACGTGCCGCTCGATCTCCGCCTCGAGAAGGTCGGGGAGCTTGAATCCCTGGCGCGAGAAAATCTTGATGCCGTTGTCCCGGAAAGGATTGTGGGATGCCGACACGACGACGCCGGCGTCGTAGCCGTAGATCCGGGTCACGCAGGCGACCGCCGGAGTCGTCAGGACCCCCCCGAGGTCGGCGCGCCCTCCCGCCGCTTCGATACCCCGGGCCAGGGCCTTCTCGAGGTCCGGCCCGGACTCGCGCGTGTCTCGGCCGATGAGCACTCGCGGCGGCCGCGCCGACCCGTGGCGCAGCGACTCGACGAGGGCGCCGCCCAGCCGGGACACGGTCGCCGCGTCGAGGGGGAACTCGCCGGCGACGCCGCGCACCCCGTCCGTGCCGAAGAGGCGCTTCACGTGGCCGGCTCGATGACGACGACGACCCGAACCGGATCCTTGGGCGAGAGGATCCGCACGTGGCTGCCGGCGGGGACATCCGGGATCGGGCGTATCTGAAGGTCGAGATCCTTGACCGCTCCCTCCAGCACGATCGTCCCCGTCAGGGCGCGGCCCACACCCGAGACCTCGCTGGCCGGGCCCTCGATGGTCACGACCGGAGGATCGATGGTGTGGCCGGCGTTGCGGTACCCCGAGGCCGGACGGCCGGAGAACTCGGCCACCACCGGCACCTCGCGGGTAGCCCGCTTCTCGATCTTGACCGTGACGAGATCGGGCTCGATCCGCTCCATCTCGGCGCCCCCCGGAACCTTGAAAAGATCGGGAGTCAGGTGGATGTGCTGCTCGCCCAGGGTGGCCCGGGACAGATCGATCGAGGCGCCGAGGCGGTCTACCGTGATCGACCGGAGGATCGGCTCGGGGCCGCGCAGCCGGACGGCCACCGTGTCCACCACGCGGCCCGAGATCTCGAGCGAGGGGGATATGCCGACGTAATCGAGCGGCACGGCGAAGTCCTTGACCCGCTCCTCCTCGCTGCGCACGACCATCCAGGCGATGATCGCCAGGAGCAGCGCGAAGATCCTGATGTGCAGGTTTTCCCGGAGATTGAACGGCATCGCGCGGCCTCCTTCAGGCGGCGTCGGTACGGCTGGCGGAGCCCTTGTGCCCGCCTGCGGAGCCACCGCGCGTGGCGCGGCTTCCTGCGGCACGGCGCGGCGCACCTGAATGGACGTGCGCCGTCAGCAACGCCCGCAGCCCTTCCGCGTCGAGCGTCGGGGAGAAGCGGCCCTCGGTCGCCACGCGGATTTCGCCGCGCTCCTCGCTGACCACCACGACCAGGCAATCGTATTCCTCCGTCAGTCCGATCGCCGCGCGGTGCCGGGACCCGTATTCGCGCGACAGCCGCGGGTCGCTGGTCACCTGGAGAAAGCAGGACGCCGCCCGGATGCGCCCGTCGCCGACGATGGCCGCGCCGTCGTGCAGAAGCGTCCCGGGTGTGAAGATGCTCATCAGCAGATCGTACGAAATCTCCGAGTCGAGACGGACCCCCGATTCGACCTGGTCCCGCAGCGCCTGGTCCCCCTCGACCACGATGAGCGCTCCGGTCGGCCGCGCCGCGAGGGCGGCGGCGCAGCGGACGACGTCGTCGATCATCCTCTGGGTCATCTCGTGGTTGTGCAGGCGCAGGAGCGGCGTGCGCCCCAGGCGCGCGAGTGTCCTCCGGATCGCGGTCTGGAACAGGACGATGATCGCGAAGGGGGCGTAGAACAGGACGTTTCCGAGGATCCGGTGCACCGTCATGAGATACATCGGCTTGCCGGGGGCCGTGACCCAGTACGCCAGGACGACCACCACGACACCGATGAGGCTCTGCATCGCCCGCGTGCCGCGGATGAGCATCCCTACTTCGTAGATCAGGATGGACATGATCAGGATGTCGATGGCGTCGCGCCATCCAAAAGCCGTATTCGCCCAGCCGAGAAGGAGATTGTCGATCATCGCACCGTGGTCCCCGCGCGCACGACCGCGTCGCACAGGCGCGCGACCCGGACCGCCTGGCGGACATCGTGGGCCCTGATGATATCAGCGCCCCCCGCAAGGGCCAAAGCCTCGGCGGCCAGGCTTCCCTCCAGGCGCTCCGACAGCGGCAGGTCGAGCGTGGCGCCGATGAACGCCTTGCGCGATGCGCCAACGAGGATCGGCCGTCCCAGGCTGCGCAGGATAGGCAGGAATCTCAGGAGAGCCAGGTTGTCCCGGAAGCTCTTCCCGAAGCCGAGGCCCGGATCGACGATGATCCGGTCCTCGCGCACTCCGGCCGCCATCGCCCGATCGATGCCGCGCCGCAGGAACCGGGAAATATCCGGCAGGAGGCTGACGTAGCGCGGCGAGCGCTGCATCGTCCGCGGCCTCCCCAGGATGTGGGAGAGGACGATTGGCAGCCGGCTCTGCGCCGCGGTCATCGGCATGGCGGGATCGAAGGTCAGGCCGGAGATGTCGTTGATCAGATCGGCGCCTGCCGCTGCGGCGCGCCGGGCGACCTCCGCCTTGGTGGTGTCGATCGACAGGAGGGGGCGCGGGCCGGGCCGGCGGGCGAACGCGCGTCCGATCGCCTCGAGCGCCGGGAGGACGCGGCGCGTCTCCTCCGCCAGTGGAACCGGGGCGGCGCCAGGCCGCGTCGATTCCCCACCGAGGTCGATGATGTCGGCCCCCTCGTCGGCCATCCGCAGGGCGTGATCGACGGCGCGGGCTCGGGTGGAGTGGCGGCCGCCGTCGGAGAAAGAGTCGGGGGTGAGGTTCAGGATCCCCATCACCCGGGTCCGGGTCAGGGGAAGCGTCCCGGAGCGCAGCCGCACGGCGAGGGGCCCGCGCTCACGGCCGCAAAGGGCCTGGTCGATTTCCCGCGCCAGACCCCGCCCGTCCTCCCGGCGCGCGGCTTTCTCGAGAAGCGCCTGGAAGGCTCGCGCGGGACCCGAGAGGATAACCGTGCGCCCGACGCCCGGGCGCCCTTTCGACCCCGTCCCCGAGCTGCCGGCGCGGATCATCTCCCGCACCAGGAATGCCGCCGCCCGGGCGGGGACCGCTTCGAGGCGGAGGCAGCGCCACGTATCTTGAAGAGCCGCCACGCGCGGCAAGCCGACGGCGCTCCTGTCGGCGAGCGCCGCGGGCAGGGATACGGACGCCAGAACGAGGACGTTGTGGGCCATCGGATCGCGGCGGAAGTCGGGCCGCACCAGTGGTGTGTCGCTTTACGACGGCTGCTTGATCGGGTCGACGGTGATCGCGGCTCCGGGCCGCTCGCCCTTCCCCGATCCGGGCGCCGTGCGCGCCGCCTCCGGCACGGCTTCGGGCCTGGCCGGCTCCCGCTTGCGGCGGGCGGCGAGCGCGGGAAGATCGGCGCCCTTGACCAGGGCCATGACTTCCTCGCCGTCGAGCACCTCGTACTCCAGGAGGGCCTCCGCGATCCGGACCAGCGCGTCCCGGTTGCCCTGGAGGACCTGCTTCGCCCGGTCGTACGCCTGCAGCGCCAGCCGCTTCAGCTCCTGGTCGATGAGGACCGCGGTCGCCTCGCTGTAATCCTGGTGCTGGGCGATCTCGCGGCCGAGGAAGATCTGCGCTTCCTTCTTCCCGAACGTCAGCGGGCCCATCTGGTCGCTCATTCCCCACTCGCAGACCATCTTGCGCACCATGTCGGTCGCCTTGTCGAGGTCGTCGCCGGCGCCGGTGGTCAGGACACCCATGAACATCTCCTCCGAGACGCGCCCGCCCATCATGACCGACAGGGTGCTCTCGAGGTATTCGCGGGTGTAGTTGTGCCGGTCGTCGATCGGCAGCTGCTGCGTCACGCCCAGCGCCATGCCGCGCGGGATGATCGTGACCTTGTGGATCGGATCGGCGTGCGGCATCAGGGAGGCGACCAGGGCATGGCCCGCCTCGTGATAGGCGGTCAGGCGCTTCTCCTGCTCGGAGATGATGAGCGAGCGGCGCTCGCTCCCCATCAACACCTTGTCCTTGGCCCCTTCGAAGTCGTCCTGGAAGACGACCTTCTTGCTGAGCCGCGCGGCGCTGAGCGCCGCCTCGTTCACCAGGCTTGCCAGGTCGGCGCCCGAGAACCCCGGGGTGCCGCGGGCGAGGACCGCGAGCTGGACGTCGTCGGACAGGGGAATCTTCCGGGTGTGGACCCGGAGGATCTCCTCGCGGCCCCTCACGTCCGGCCGCGGCACGACCACCCGGCGGTCGAACCGCCCCGGGCGCAGCAGCGCAGGGTCGAGGACGTCGGGCCGGTTGGTGGCCGCGATCAGGATGACCCCCTCGTTCGACTCGAAGCCGTCCATCTCGACAAGGAGCTGGTTCAGGGTCTGCTCGCGCTCGTCGTGGCCGCCTCCGAGCCCCGCCCCGCGGTGCCTGCCGACCGCGTCGATCTCATCGATAAAGACGATGCAGGGGGCGTTTTTCTTCCCCTGCTCGAATAGGTCCCGCACCCGCGAGGCCCCGACCCCGACGAACATCTCGACGAAGTCGGACCCGGAGATCGAGAAGAACGGCACGTTCGCCTCGCCCGAGATCGCCCGGGCCAGGAGGGTCTTGCCGGTGCCCGGAGGGCCCATCAGCAGGACCCCCTTGGGGATCTTCCCGCCCAGCTTCTGGAACTTCTGCGGTTCCTTGAGGAACTCGATGATCTCTCCCAGCTCTTCCTTGGCCTCGTCCACCCCGGCGACGTCCTTGAAGGTCACTTTCTTGGCCTGGCTGCTGCTCAGCCGCGCCTTGGACTTGCCGAAGGAGAGGGCCTTGTTCCCGCCGCTCTGCATCTGGCGCATGAAGAAGATCCAGACGGCGATCAGGACCAGCATCGGCAGCCAGGAGAGAATCGTGACCAGATAGGTCGATTCCTTCGGCTTCTTGGCTTCGATGGTGATGTCGTGGCTGCGGAGGTCCTTGACGAGATCGTCGTAGGCGGGGGCTATGGTCGTGAACTGCTTGGGCTTGCCGTCCGGGCCGGTCTCCCTGTACTCGCCCTGGATCTCGTTGCCGGTGATGGTCACCTTGGCGACCCGCCCGGCATCGACCTCGGTCATCATCTGGCTGAACGTGATTTCAATCTGGTCAGGGCGGTTGCCGCTCAGGATCTTGTAAAAGAAGAGGACCGCGATGATGATCACGGTCCAGAACAGGATGTTCTTGATCAGCGTATTCAAGAGGTTGGATCTCCCAGGGCCGTTTCCAATATAGACCGAAACAGGTGTCCTTTCAATTCCAATCGGATACCCATGATTTGCGGCCTTGCCGGAGCTATTCCACGAAGCCGAGATAGGGCAGGGTCCGGTATTTTCCCTGGTAGTCCAGCCCGTACCCGACCACGTACCGGTCCGGCACCTGGAACCCGACGTGATCCGGGTTCAAATCGACCCTTCTGCGGTGCGGCTTGTCGAGCAGGGTGCAGACCCTGAGCGAGCGCGGCTGATAGAGTTGCAGCTGCTGGGCCATGTAGGCGAGCGTCACCCCGGTGTCGAGAATGTCCTCCACCACCAGGAGGTGGCTTCCTTCGATGCGGAAGGAAGAGGAGAAGACGATTTCGGTCATGAACTCCGACTTGCGCGAGGTGATGATCTCCAGAAACCCGACCTGAGCCGGCAGCCGGATCTGGCGCGCCAGGTCGGCCATGAAGATGAAAGACCCCTTGAGGATGCCGAGCAGGGAGATCTCCTGGCCCTTGTAGTACTCGGTGATCTCGTTGCCGAGCGCGGCGACACGGGCGGCGATCTCCGCCTCGGACTTGAGGACCTCGCGCGACAGGTTCATCGGGGCTCCTTCTCCAGGACCAGGATCCGCCTGGTCGAATGCGTCACCTTGAAGCGGTCGTCGATCTCCTGCCCCACGACCCAGGCAATCCTGTCGCCGGAGAGCACCAGCGGAATGCGGCCCCTCTCGTCGACCGGGATCTTGCGGTCGATCAGGAATGACTTGACCTTGCGGCTGCCGGGCCCTCCGAGGGGGACGAAGCGATCTCCCGGACGACGCGGCCGGATCAGGAGCGGCCCGGGAAGCAGATCCGCGTCGAGCAGCGCGTGGTCGCGGTCTGTCTGCGACAGGTCGCCCAGGACCGACTCGCGCGGCACCACGGTCGCCTTCAAGTGCAGGTCGAAGCCGGAGAGGGCGACCTCGCCGGGGATGGGACAGAGCGCCTCGCGACACGGCTCGGTCGCCCCCGCCGCGACTCTCCGGGAGCGGGGACGCGGCGAGACCCTGAGGCAGCCCTCCTTGACGGTGACCGCCAGGCCGTCGGGCAGGTTGATCGAGCGGACACCATTGCCGGGCCCGGCGAGGAGCTGCAGCGACTCCTCGACGTGGGCCAGGGTCATCCGCCGCAGGTCGCCGCGCACCGCCGCGAAGGCCAGGCGCAGGACGCGGCGCCTGAGGGCCAGCGGCAGATCGAGAAGCGCCCGGATCGGGAACAGCACATCGTCGCCGCGATGGCTCGCGACATCGGCGTAGGCCGCCTCGGCGGCCGCGGTCATGTAGGCGTCCTCGTCGCGCAGCAGCTCGGCCGCGTTCGCCAGCGCGTCCACAACGAGAGGGTTGAACTCACGCGCCAGGAGCGGCAGCACCTTGCGCCGCAGGCGATTGCGGGAAAGCTTCATGTCCCGGTTGCTCGCGTCCATGCGGTAGCGCAGGTGGTTGTCCTTGAGGTAGGCGAGGATCTCCGAGCGCCGAATCTCGAAAAGCGGCCGGACGATGATCCCGTCCACCACCGGGAAGATCCCGGCCATCCCGCGCGCCCCGGATCCCCGGAAAAGCCTCATGAGAAGGCTCTCCGCCTGGTCGTCCCGCGTGTGGCCCAGCGCCACGCGCCGCGCCCCGATCTGCTTGGCGGTCTCCAGCAGGAAGGTAGTCCGGATCGTCCGCGCCCGCGCCTCGAGCGACGACTGCCGGCCCATGCGCTGCGCCCATGATGCGGGATGGACCCGGCCGACGGTCACCGGCAGCCCCAGGCGGATCGACATCCGCCGGACGAAGTCGGCGTCCTGCTCGGAGGCCCGCCCCCGCCAGCCGTGGTCGAGGTGCGCCACATGCAGGTCGACACGCATCTCGGCCGCAAGGCCCCGCAGCAGCGACAGGAGCGCCGTCGAGTCCGGCCCGCCCGACACGGCGACGAGAACCCGGTCCCCGGGCCGGATCATGTCGTAACGGGCGATGGTTTTCTTGATCTGCTGTTCGATCATCAAAGCAGGGCCGATCTCCCGGCGGCGGCGGGGCGGCTACGAAACAGCCTGGTAGCGGTGCAGGGATTCGAACCCCGGACTCCGCGGATATGAGCCGCGTGCTCTAACCATCTGAGCTACACCGCCTTGTTTCGTGAGGGCTGATTCTAGGGAACGCCGCACCCCCTGTCAAGCGCGCGCGCGCCGTGCCCTGCAGCCGCCGGGCACGGGTCCGGGACGCTTCGCGTCCCTCCCCTCGCTTCGCTCCGCGCCGCCCTCCGCGCACAAGACCGCGCGGAGGGGCCCCGGCGCTCG